>NZ_JAMYTN010000001.1:0-509022 GCF_040322455.1 Mesorhizobium sp. M0139 | reverse complement strand
CGCCAAAAACTCCATGCCTTGCGATATCGCTGGCGTGAGCCACCACGAAAGCGCAAGTTTCAGTCCATGCCAAAGCTATCTTAGCGCCTATGCCCTCAAGGGGGGAGATTAGCTGCTAAGCCCGCCGCCTTTCCGGCCCGCTATCCAGCCACGCCACATCCTCCGCCGACAGCTTGATATCCAGCGCCTTCAAACTGTCCTCCAACTCGTCCAGCGTGCGCGGGCCGATCAACGGCACCGACGGAAAAGGCTGCGCCAGCACATAGGCGAGCGCGATGTGGATCGGACTTTTGCCCAGGCGCTGCGCCAGCTCGATGGCGCGGTCGCGGCGGCCGAAATTTTTCTCGGAATACCAGACCCGCACCAGCTCCTCATTGTCCTGCTTGTCGCGGCCGGCGCGGTCGGTGAAGAAGCCGCGGCCCTGGCTCGACCAGGCGAAGTTGGGCATCTGCCTTTTCGTCAACCAGGATTTCCAGTCGTCGGTGGACGAGGTGATGCAGCCGGCCCAGATCGGTTCCAGCATCTCGGCCAGCGAGAAATTGTTGGAGAGCACGCCGGGCTTCTGCTTGCCGGTGCGCTCGGCATAGGCAATCGCCTCGTCCATGCGCGCCATCGTCCAGTTCGAGCCGCCGAACGGGCCACGGATGCGGCCGGCCTTGACCTCGGCGTCCATCGCATCGACGAATTCGCCGACCGGCACATCCGGGTTGTCGCGGTGCATGAAATAGAGGTCGACATGGTCGGTCTGCAGCCGGTCCAACGACTGGGCGAGCTGCTTGCCGATGACATCGGGATAGCAGAGCGGCGAGTGGGCGCCCTTGGCGATGATCACCGACTGCTCGCGCACGCCGCGATTCCTGAGCCACTGGCCAAGCAGCGTTTCGGTGTAGCCGGCGCCGTAGACATAGCCGGTATCGAACAGATTGCCGCCGGTCTCGAAGAAGGCGTCGAGCAGGATTGCGCCCGACGAGAAGGTGCGGAAATCCTCGAAGCCGAGCGCCACCACGGAGGCCGGCTTCGACAGGCCCGGAATCTTGCGCTTGCCAATGGCCGTGCCGCCGGTGCGCAGCGGCCGGCCCGAAATGGTGTTGGTTCGCTTAGCCGGCTTTTCGATCTCATATTCGAGCCCGACGGCGGCGCGCCATCGGTCGAGGACGCGCAGCGTGCTGAGGCTGTCGGCCCAGCTCATGCCCGGCCAGGCGAACTCCTGTTTGCCGGCCAGGATCGCCTCGCCGGCGGCGTCGACCTCGAAGGAATAGAGATGGCGGGTTTCGTTGACGCTGATGGTATCGCGCGTGTCGTCGGCGAGAATTACATCGATCCGGCCAGGGCCGCCATCGCGGTTGCCGCCGCCGGCGAACCAGAAATCCGGCACCTCGATGCGGCCCTTGGTGCCGAGGATGCGCAGGACATTGTCCTGTTTCAGCGAGATGCTGCAGGACACCTCGGCGACGACGCCACCGGGGAAATGCAGCAGCGCCGAGGCCCATTCGTCGACGCCGGACTTGCCGAGATGGGCGGTGCCGACAACCGTGTCCGGCTCGGCGAAGGGTTTTCCAGTCGCAGCCCCGGCAATCAGCCGCACCATCGAGACGGGATAGCCGCCGACATCGAGGATGCCGCCGCCGGCGAGATCGTTGGCGTAGAGCCGGTGCTCGGGCATGAAGCCCGGCATGGCGAAGCCGAAGCTCGACTTCATCAGCCTGACATCGCCGATGACGCCCGACTTGATGAGTTCCACCAGCTTCGCCGTCTGCGGGTGCAGCCGGTACATGAACGCTTCGCCGAGGAAGGTGCCGGCCTTGCGCGCGGCATGGATCATGGCGTCGGCCTCGAAGGCGGTCAGCGCCAGCGGCTTTTCGCACAGCACATGCTTGCCGGCTTCCGCCGCCTTGATTGCCCATTCGGCATGGCTGGGATGCGGGATGGCGATATAGACGGCGTCGACCTCGGGGTCAGCGAGCAGCGCGTCGTAACCGTCGAGGATGCGGGCGCCGGGAAACGTCTCGGCCAGGCCTGCCTTGCCGGGATTGCGGGCGCCGAGCGCCACGATCGTGCCGGTGCGCGAGCCTGCCACGCCGCGGGCGAACGCTTTGGCGATGTCGCCGGGCCCGAGTATCCCCCAGCGGATGGGCGCGGTTGCAGTCATGGTCATTCTCCTTGCAAGGCTGGAAGCGCTCAGCGCAGCCGCTGGCCGTTTTCGTCGAACAGATAGGATTTGCGGATGGACACGGTGATCTCCTGGGTGTCGGGGACCTTTGCCGCGTCGCGCTGGATCACCAGGTCTTCGCCATGGGCGGTCCTGGCATAGATGAAGCTGGTGCCGCCGAGATGCTCGACCACGTCGATGCCGACGGTGAGGTCGGCGTCGCCTTCGCCGCCATTGCCGAAATGTTCGGGCCGCACGCCGACAATGACCTTGGCTCCTGTTTGCGGCACGGCGCCGGTCAACGGTTGCATAATGCGGGTCTTTTCCTCGCCCACCAGCTCGACGGTGACGCTGCTCATGTTGCGCCCGACGACGCGGCCCTTGATGAAATTCATCTTCGGCGAGCCTACAAAGCCGGCGACGAACTGGTTGTCGGGATTGTGGTAGAGATCGAGCGGCCGGCCGATCTGCTCGACATGGCCACCGCGCAGCACGACGATCCGGTCGGCCAGCGTCATCGCTTCGGTCTGGTCGTGGGTGACATAGATCATCGTCGTACCGAGCTCCTTGTGCAGGCGCGAGATCTCGACCCGCATCTGGACGCGCAGCTCGGCGTCGAGATTGCTCAACGGCTCGTCGAACAGGAAGACTTGCGGTTCGCGCACGATGGCGCGGCCGATGGCAACGCGCTGGCGCTGGCCGCCGGACAATTGCCTCGGCCGCCGCGCCATCAACTCTGTGATGCGCAGGATTTCGGAGGCCCGCTTCACCCGCCGCTCGGTGTCCTCCTTGGGGTTGCCGGTCATCCTGAGGCCAAAGCTCAGATTCTGCTCCACGCTCATGTGCGGGTAGAGCGCGTAGGACTGGAACACCATGGCGATGCCGCGCTCGGCCGGCTCGACATCGTTCATCACCTTGCCGCCAATGGCGATCTCGCCGCCGCTGATATCCTCCAGCCCGGCGATCATCCTGAGCAGCGTCGATTTTCCGCAACCCGACGGGCCGACAAAGACGACGAACTCGCCATCGGCGATATCGATGTTGGCGCCATGGATGATCTCATAGACGCCGAAGCGTTTTACGACATTGGTGAGGGTGACTGCCGCCATATCGCTCTAGTCCTACTTGACGGCGCCGGCGGCTATGCCGGCGATGAAATGGCGCTGCAGCAGAACGAAGACGACCAGCATCGGCACGGTCAGCATGACGGCGCCGGCCATGATGCCGCCCCATGAGACCTTGGTCAGGCCGATCAGCGTGCCGAGCGCCACAGGGGCCGTCATGGCGCCGGGCTGGCTGTTGATCAAAAGCGGCCAGAGATAATTGTTCCACGAGGCGAGGAACAGAATGATGGCGAGCGCCGCCAGCATCGGCCGCGCCAGCGGCAAAGCGACGAACAGGAAGATGCGCCATTCCTTGACGCCTTCGACACGTGCCGCGTCGAAGAGGTCGGCCGGCATCATCGAGAAAGCCTGGCGCATGAACAGCACGCCCAGCGAATTGAACAAGGGTGGCACGATCAGCGCCACCCAGGTGTTGGCGAGCTGGAAGTCGCGCGCCACCATGATGAATTGCGGGATCAGCACCACCGCATAGGGCAGCGTGATGGTGCCGAGGATGATCGCCACCACCGCGCCCTTGCCGAAGAACTGATAGCGGGCGAGCGCCCAGCCGGCCATCGAGGTCAGCAGCACCGAGAAGAAGGTGTAGGTCACCGCCACCGCCACCGAAATGCCGATGGCGCCGACGAAATTGGTGTCGCGCTGCAGGTTGTTGAAATTGTCGACGAAATTGCCGTGCGGCAGAAGCTCGATGCCGGGGCTGAAAATGCCGTTGTCGGGCATGGTCGAAAACACCACCATCATCCATAGCGGAAACAGCCAGATCACCGCCAGCGGCGTCAGGACCAGATGCAGCAGGACGCTGCGGCCGAGCCGGCGTTGCGAGAGCGAACTCACTTCGGCTGCCCTCTCATTTCGGCTCTCTTGTCAGCCACAGCTGCACCAGCGTGATGGCGATGGCCAGCCCCGCCATGGTGTAGGCGACGGCCGAGGCGTAGCCGAAATTGAGCGAGCGAAAACCCTGGCGGTAGAGCAGCAGGCCGAGCGTCTCGGTGCCGCCGCCGGGACCGCCGCGCTCGGTGATCAGGAACGGCTCGGTGAAAAGCTGCATGGTGCCGATGATCGACAGCACGGCGCAAAACACGATGACCGGCTTGAGCAGCGGCAGCGTTATGTAGAAGAACTGCTTGAGCTTGCTGACGCGGTCGAGCGTCGCTGCTTCATAGACATCCTCGGGGATCGACTGCAGGCCGGCGAGCAGGATGATGGCGTTGTAGCCGGCCCAGCGCCAGGTCACCGCGATCATGATCAGCGCCATGGCCGGGGTGACGTTGGAGAACCAGTCGATCTTGGCCAGGCCGATGCCGGTGAGCAGCTTGTTGATGATGCCGAAATCGAGATTGAACATCAGCCGGAACACGGCGGAATAGGCGACCTCGCCGACCACCACCGGAGCGAAGAAGGCGAAGCGGTAGAGGCCACGTGCTTTCAGCAGCGGCGAGTTCAGCAGCACCGCCATGATGATCGCCAGCGAGATCATCACCGGCACCTGGATGACGAGGATGAGCAGCGTGTTCTTCAGCGCGTTGAAGAAAGCGGGGTCGCCGATCAGGCGGCCCCAGTTGAATGTCGGCGCAAAGCGCCAGGGCACCGTGCGCGTCGCCTGGAAGGAAATCATGAACGAGGAGATGATCGGCCACACCCAGAAGATGGCGAAGATCAGGAGGTAGGGCGTGAGGAAGCGATAGGCCGTGGCGTTCTGGTAGCGCATGGTTCCTCCTCCTTCCTCTTTCCCGGCTGATATCCGGCGTGTTGTTAGCCGGCGGACGCCGCCGGCAATTGGCGATCTGTTGGGCGAGAGCGTCCCTTTCCCCGCCACTATACGGGGAGAGGATGCCAGGCAGGTGAGGGGCAGCGCCAACGGTCCGGCAAATTGCCCTATATCTGGCCCGCCAGCATCACCGCCTTGGTCACTTGATCGGCAGTCCCGTCGCCGAAGCGATCTGGCTGGCGGCGTCGTCGAGGGCGGCCTTGGCATCGGGATAGCCGCCGCCGAGATATTTGGTCTGCACGGCGCGCATGATGATTTCGGCGTCGCTCTGGAACGGCGTGCCGCGGCTCGGCACCACCTTGGGCAGCGTGGCGAGAATGTCCTTCCACACTGCCTGGCCGCCCCAATAGGGCAGGCCCTGCGAGACGTAGGGGTCGTCGAGGGCCGAGATCAGTGACGGCACCAGGCCGAAATCCCTGAGCATGGTGATCTGGCCTTCATTGGTCTCGAGCGTGTATTTCAGATAGGCGTAGGCGGCCTCCTTGTTCTTCGAGGCTGAGGTGATGGCGAGCGACGAGCCGCCGAGATTGGCCGCGCGCGGGCCGTCGGCGGTCAGGCTCGGCATTAGGTAGACACCCCATTTGCCGTTTTCGCCGGCGGATTCGGTGCGGATGGTGCCCTCATACCAGCCGCCATAGACCTGGGTGGCGACGGTGCCGGCGGTGTTGTTGGTGATCTTGGTGCCCCAGTCGGCCGACGAGATGATGCCGGCGTCCTTCATGTCCTTGATCTTGGCCAGCGTGTCGACGCATTTCGGCTGGTTGACGGTGATCGACTGCCCATCGGCGGCGAAATAGCCGCAGCCCTGTTCGTTGGAAATCATGCGGAAGAATTCGGTGTCGCCGTTGAAATCGGCATTGGTCATGGTGACGCCGGGATTGGCGGCCTGGACCTTCTTGCCGGCGGCGATGAAATCGTCCCAGGTCTTGATCGAGGCCGGATCGACGCCGGCCTTCTCGTAGAAGTCGCGGCGGTAGAAGGCGGCGACCGGGCCGGAATCCCACGGCATGGCATAGGCCTTGTCGCCGACCTCCAGTTCGGTGCGCTTGAAATCCGGGAATTTCTTCTGGTCGTCGGCGGTGTAGCCCAGCGTGTGCAAATCGACGAAGCAATCGGGGAACTGGCTCCAGTAGTTCTCGGCCTCGCCGTTTTCGATCGAGACGATATCGGGCAGGCCGACGCCGCCGGCCGCGCAGCCGGCGATCGACTTGTCATAGGTCGGCTGGTTGCCGAGATCCTGAACGGTGACCTTGACGTCGGGATGCTGCTTGTTGAAGCCGGCCACCGTCGCCTTCAGCGACGAAGCGGCGATATTCCAGCTCCAGATCGTGATTTCGCCGGACTGCGCCAAAGCCGGGGCTGAGCCCAGGCCAAGCGCCAGCGCGGCACAGATCAGTGTCGTGCGCATTGAAATCCTCCCATTTCATTTGCTCTCTCTTCGCGAGCATGGCTAGACTAGGCGGCGCGGAAGGCTTGTCCCTGACAACGGGAATAAAAGATGGGCGGAAAGTAAGATGCCGGAACGGCCGTTTTACCAGCCTGGCGCCAGCAGCGTCGAAGGCCTGCCGATGGCTTTGCAGATGTTTCACAACCATCCGCTGGTGATGCTGAAGCCGCACTGGCATGCCCAGGTCGAGGTCAATTTCATCGTCCGCGGCAGCGTGCACTACCGCATGAACGAGCACGAGATCGCGCTCACGGCGGGCGACATGTGCCTGTTCTGGGGCGGGCTGCCGCACCAGATGGACGATCTCTCCGACGACGCCATCTATGCCGGCGCGCATCTGCCGCTGGTGCATTTCTTCCGCCTGCACCTGCCGACGGATGTCCGCCACCGGCTGATGACCGGCGCCACGCTGGTGACATCGGCGACCGACCAGGCCGACCATCACAATTTCGAACGCTGGAACCGCTATTTCCGCTCGGGCGATCCGGCGATAACCGAGCACGCCGTGAACGAGCTGCTGCTGCGGTTGGAGCGGGTGCGCTTCGAGCCCTACCGGCTGGTGCCGGAAACCGCCATCGGCCAGGAACCCGGCGGCCCGTTCGACCAGCAATCGCTGCGCAATGTCGGGCGCATGTGCGACTTCATCGCCGAGAATTTCCTCTACGACATAGACTGCGTCGACATTGCCGCTGCCGCCGACATCCACCCCAAATACGCCATGAGCATTTTCAAGAAATCGACCGGCATGACGCTCAACGAATATATGAATCTGCTGCGGCTGAGCTACGCGCAGGCGCTGCTGATGCATGAAGACGCCAATGTGCTGCGCGTCGCCATGGATTCAGGCTTTGGCTCGCTCAGCGCCTTCAACAAATCCTTCCGCAAGCTGGCAGGGATGTCGCCCTCGGATTTTCGCCGGGGTGCGGTGGGCCGATAGGTTCAACGGTCATCTTGATCAACCCGCAGCCGTTCCGGGTGGAAACATGTGCAAGGCTAATCGCGACCGCCTTTGTCGGATGCGATCATCAACTTGGAGAAAGTTGTCAGCGACTTGGCGTTTCATGAGCGCCTTCCCCCACTCCGTCGCTGCTTCGCTCGACGGAGTGGGGTCGACCTGGCTCTGGCGTTGTCATTTCAAGCCGGGACCGGTGCCCTCCGCCCGAGGAAACCCGACAATTACCGCCAGCCCAGGCCGGCGATCCTCCAGCGCAATCGTTGCACCATGCAGGTCGGCGATGGCCCGCACAAGGCTGAGGCCCAGGCCGCTGCCGGGCGTGGTGCGGCTGGAGTCCAGCCGGTAGAGCCGCTGGAACACTTTTTCGCGCTCCTGCGCCGGGATGCCGGGGCCATTGTCGGCGACCTCAGCCAGAATGCGGTCGCCTTGCCGCCGCACCGATAGAAGGATTGCCGTGCCATCGGGGCAATGCCGCAGCGCGTTCTCAACCAGATTGGCAAACAATTGCGTCAGCAGGTCGCGGTCGCCGTGGACCAGGCATGGGGTGCCGTGGACGATCGTGGCCGACAGCGACTTGCCGTCATCCTCGGCGACACCGGCGTAGATTTCGGCAATGGCATCGATGACGCCGGTGAGGTCGAGATCGACAAAGCGCGCCTTGCGAGCGCCGGCCTCGATCTGGGCAATACGCAACAGCGCATCGAAAGTATCGTTGATCTGCAGGCTTTCCCCACGTGCCTCCGCCAGCTCATCGGCAACGGCCTCACCCCGCGCGGTTCTGTCGGCCGCAGCTTCCAAAATCATCTGCAGCCGGTTGAGCGGCGTCTTCAGATCATGCGCGATGTCGGCGCTGACCTGGCGCATGCCGTCCACCAGCGCCGCCAGCCGCTCCAGCGCGGCGTTGACCTGGCGCGAGACGCCGTCAATGTCGTCGCCATTGCCGAGCAGTGGAATGCGGGCGTCGAGCCGGCCGTTGGAGACATCGTCCATGGTGGTGGCAATGCCGTCGAGGCGACGCTGCACACGCGACGCCAGCAAGGCGCCGCCAGCCACCGCCAGCCCTGAAATGATCAGGGTGGCCCAGCCGAAGCTCATCAAAACGATGCGTTCCAGCTCCTCGGTTTCGGAGAGCGAGAAGGCGATTGTCAGGCTGTTGGGCCCGACCGAACCGGTCCAGGCGCGGTACATAGTGTCCGGCGCAACGCCTGGCAGGGAAGCGGCAAAATCCGAAAAGCCATCGGGAAGGTCGGCGGCGGTGAAATTCCCGGCCAGGCGATTGCCGGCGGGATCGGTGAGCGAGAACAGCTGTTCCTTGCTCGGGCTGAGCGCGGCGTGGCTGTCGACTGCCGAAACCAGATCCTCCCGGTCGTTTCCGGCATAGGTCACCGCCACGACCGAATAGGTCTCCTTGACCGACTGGTCGAGCTGCTCGGCAAGATCCGCGCTCATCAGCTGGTAGACGATGGCGCCTGACAGGATGAAGGCGAGCACGAACAGCAAGGCGAAGGTCAGGGCCAGCCGAAACGGCGTGCTGCGCAGCAGGCGAGAGCCTGTCTCAGTCATAGTGCGTTTCAGTCATGGCAAGCTTCAGTCATGGCAAGTTTCTGTCATGCCGCGCCTCAGTCGTGAACACTGTAGCCAGTGTTGCGCACGGTGTGGATCAACGCGGTTTCGAACGGCCTGTCGATCTTGGCGCGCAGCCGGCTGATATGGGTTTCGACGACGCTGGTCTTGGGGTCGAAGTGAAAATCCCAGACCCGTTCCAGAAGCATGGTGCGGGTGATGACGCGGCCCTCGCCGCGCATCAGCACTTCGAGCAGGCTGAATTCGCGCGGCTGCAGGTCGATCGCCTGGCCCTGCCTGGTGACGCGGCGCTGGATCAGGTCCATTTCGAGGTCTGCGATGCGCAGCGTCGTCTTCAGCTCCTGCACCGCAGGGCGACGGCCGAGCGCGTTGATGCGGGCGAGCAGTTCGGAAAAGGCGAATGGCTTGACGAGATAGTCGTCGCCGCCGGCCTCGAGCCCTTCAACCCTGTCGTCGACGCCGCCGACCGAGGTCAGAAAGATCGCCGGCGTGCGCACGCCCGCCGCCCGCACCGCCTTGATCATCGACAGGCCGTCGAGGCCGGGCAGCATGCGGTCGACGACGATCACGTCATAGGCGTCGCTTGTCGCGGCAAACAGCGCGTCATGCCCGTCGCGCAGCAGATCGCAGACATGCCCGGCTTCGCTCAGGCCCTTGACGACATAGTCTGCGGTCCTGGGGTCATCCTCAACAAGGAGAAGTCGCATCTCTGTTCCGGTCTGTTGCCGAGGCTTTGCCAGAGCGGCATGCTAGCACCGGCGGCGGTCCGTTCCTAGAATATCCGCCGGCGCCTGGTCGCTCGTGGTCGTTGCACATGTCCATAAGTGTCATCCGACCGGATCGCGCGCAGGGACAAGCATCCTGCGCAGCACGGCGTCTTTCAGAATAAAATGATGGAAGAGTGCCGCACCGGCATGAATGCAGATCAGAACGATGAATACCGGCTTTGCCCAAGTATGGACATCGCCCAAGGCAATCGTGGTGGTTTGCAGACGGACGCCCAAATTGTCGACCAGATTGTCGGTGATCAAGGTGCCGACGACGCTGATCAGCACCACCGCCAGCCAATAGGCATGGCACATAACGCTTCTGCGCGAATTGCAGCGCCAGCGCGACGACAAGGATGCCGGTCATGATCAGCGAGGTGACGGTCAGTCCGAAGCCAAGATTGACGGCCAGATAGTCGGCCGCCGTCTCGCTAGTGGGTGGCGAGACACCGGCGCTATGAGCCCTGCCGGGGTGCAGGAACTATGATGAGCTACGCTCCCCCCAAGCCGGCAGCGAAGGCGTTCGACCAGCACAAGCGCCTGCTCGTCATACAAGTGGCGGCAGCCCTCGCCGTCATGCTGTTGCTGTTCACCAAGCCCTTTCTCGTCGAAGGCTCGGACGGGCACGAATACATTGAGGCGCTGGGCATCGGCTTCGTGCTGGTCTGCTTCCTTGGCCGTCTGTGGAGCATTCTCTATGTCGGCGGAAGGAAGAACGACGAGCTGGTCACCATCGGCCCGTTCTCGATGAGCCGGAACCCGCTCTACTTCTTTTCCACGGTCGGCGCGGCGGGCGTCGGGTTGATGTACGGCTCGGTGCTGGTGGCGGCGGCGCTGGCTCTGGTGAGCTACCTGGTGTTCCGGGTGACGGTGCGCAAGGAAGCCGAGTTCCTGTTTGGAAAGTTCGGCCCCGCCTACAGCGTCTATGCCGAACGCACGCCGCCTTTCTGGCCGAACCCGCTGCTGTTTCACGATCAAGCCGAACGCCGGTTCTCGACAAAGGCGTTGCGGCGGACATTCACGGACGGGCTCTATTTCCTGGCGCTGTTCCCGGCCATCGAGACGATTGAGCAGTTGCGGATCAGCGGCATGCTGCCGGTGTTTTTCACCCTCTACTGACCGGAGCGCCGTGCCGCGCGGCGCACGCTGTAGAGCAGGATGACGAGGCAGCCGGGCAGAAGCAGGACGCCGCCGGCAAGCGGCGGCAACGCCAGCAGCTTCACTGCCGCGGCAATCGCTACGATCAACAGCAGCGCCAGCGTCGCAAGGCTGCCGTCGTCGATGAACATGCCGACGAGCTCCTTTAGAATGAGGCGGACGACGTTCATCGAGCAACTCCTTGTGCAGCCTTGGGGTAGCTGGCGCGCAACCAGCGCACCATGGCGAAGCACGCGACGGCGATGATTGCGAAGATGGCCAGCAGCGCCAGATCGGCGCCCGGCCAGTCGGTGCCCAGGCCTTCGCCGGTCCAGAAAATGCCGAAGCTTGTCAACATCAGGCCGACGGCGAATTTGAGCGCGTTTTCCGGCACCCGCGCCAGCGGCCTGTGCACCGCAAGGCCGATGATCGTTACCAGGACGAAGGCTGCCAACGCGCCAAGGCTGGCATAGAAGGTCTGTGCATGCGCGGCGCCGACGGCAATGACGATGAACACCACCTCGACACCTTCGAGCAGCACCGCCTTGAAGGCCGCGAGCCCGGCCAGATAATCGGCGCGGCGGTCATTGGCCTGCTGCTGCAACGCGGCGGTTTCCTTTGAAAAGGCCGCGTCCTCGTCATGCAGGGCGATGACGCCGACACTGCGCAAAATGGCCTTTCTCAACCAGCGCATGCCAAACAGGACTAGGAGCACGCCGACGACGAACTGCAGCACCGCAATGGGAATCAGCGCCAGCAGCGGTCCGAAGGCCAGCACCAGAGCCGCCAGCACCGCCAGCGCCAGCGCCGCGCCTGTCAGCGCTGGCCGCCAGCTGCGGGTGACGCCTACCGCCAGCACGATGGTGAAGGCCTCGACCACTTCGACGAAGGAGGCAAGGAACGAGGCGGTCACGGTGGAAAGTATGGGCGTCAGGCCATTCATGAAGGTTTCCTGTCTGCGGGAATCACTGGGCTGAGAAGGATACAGCGCTCCGGCGGAAGGGAGAACGCGCCGGCATCGTCGCCATGGTCTATCTGTTGCGTCAACATCGGTGGCCCGGTCGCCGGCGTTCGCTACGAGCTGCTCGGCGTCGGCGACAATTTTCAAGCCGATCGTGCTAGGCCTTGTCATTGTGCTTGCCGTCATCCTGGACGCCTATCGGGAAAAGCTGTTGAGGGTGATCCGATAAAGCGCGTCGCGCTTTTTGGTTTTTGTTTTATGGATGTCATTTTCCCAGATCCGCCGGACACTCCGGGCGACATGCACTAGGGGACAAGAAATGACGACGATTGCCGATGTCGCGCGCCATGCCGGAGTGTCGGTCGCAACCGTCTCGCATGTGATGAACCGCACGCGCCATGTCGAGCCTGAGACGGCCGAGCGCGTGCATTCGGCCATCGCCGCCTTGCGCTACAGCCCGAACACGCTGGCGCGCAGCCTGAGGCGCGGCGAGACCAAGACCATCGGCCTGCTGCTGCCGGACAATTCCAACCCGTTCTTCGCCGGCGTGGCGCGCCAGATCGAGGATGCCGGCTTCCTTGCCGGCTATACTGTGATCCTGTGCAACTCCGACGGCAGCGCCGAGAAGGAGGAGCGCTACCTCCAGGTGCTGATGGCCAAGCAGATCGACGGGCTGATCTTCGCCGGCTCGTCGGATCATGCGCGGGTGTTCTCCAGCCTTCTGCCCGGCGTCCCGGCGGTGCTGCTCGACCGCGAGATCCATTCGGTCAATGTCGATTCGGTGCTGGTCGATCACGATCATGGCGGCTATCTCGCCGGCCGCTATCTGGCCGGGCTCGGCCACGAGAAGATCGGCGTCATCGGCGGCCCGCGCGATTCCAGCTCCAGCCCGGCCCGCCTGCGCGGCTTCGCCAGGGCGCTGCAGGAAGCCGGCCTCGACCTGCCGCCGGCCTCGGTGGTGGATTCCGACTACCACTTCGCCGGCGGCCGCACGGCGATGGAGCGGCTGATGGCGCAGGCGCCGGGGATCACGGCGCTGTTTGCCTGCAACGATCTGATGGCCATGGGCGCGCTGACAGTGCTGCGCGGGCGCGGATTGCGGGTCCCCGGCGACATGTCGATGATCGGCTTCGACGACATCCCCTATGCCGTCACCACCTGGCCGCCGCTGACGACGATCGCACAGCCGGTCGAGAAGATCGGCACCCGCGCCGTCAGCCTGCTGCTCGAGCGGGTTGCCGAGCCTGCGGCGCATTCGCGCCGCGAAGTGCTCACCCCGGTGCTCGTCGAACGGGAGAGCTGCGCGCCGTTGAGCGGCTGAAGTCCCTCAGGCGGCGGCCGGCTGCAGCGCTGCCCTGAGCAGCATGCCGAAGAGGTCGCGCGGCTCGTCGGGATCGGCGAGCAGGTCGAGCTCCTCGTAGAGGCCGGTGGCCTGAAGCTGGTCTCTGACATAGCGCAGCGCGGAAAAATCCTCGGTGGCGAAGCCGACGGAATCGAACAAGGTGATCTGTTCCGCCGTCTTGCGGCCTTCCGCCTTGCCGGTCATCACCTGCCACAACTCGGTCACCGGATGGTCGGCGTGGAGCTGCTGGATTTCGCCCTCGATGCGCGTCTGCGGCGAGAACTCGACGAAGATGTCGGAGCGCAAAAGGATGTCGCGGTGCAGTTCCGTCTTGCCGGGGCAGTCGCCGCCGACCGCGTTGATGTGCACGCCGGAACCGACCATGTTGTCGGTCAGAATGGTGGCGGACAGCTTGTCGGCGGTCACCGTGGTGATGATGTCGACGCCTTCCACAGCATCCTGGCCGGTGGCGCAGATGGTGATGTCAAAGCCTTTGCCGGCGAGGTTGCGGGCGCATTTCTCGGAAGCCGAGCGGTCGATGTCGTAGAGCCGCAGCCGGTCGATGCCGAGCAGCGCTTTGAAGGCGACAGCCTGGAATTCGGACTGGGCGCCATTGCCGATGATGGCCATCGAGCGCGCGCCTTTCGGCGCCAGATATTTGGCCGCGACAGCGGAGGTCGCCGCGGTGCGCAGCGCCGTCAGGATCGTCATTTCGGTGAGCAGCATCGGATAGCCGGAGCCGACATCGGCGAGCACGCCGAAGGCGGTGACGGTCTGACGGCCTTCCCGCATGTTCTTCGGATGGCCGTTGACATATTTGAAGCCGTACATCTTGCCGTCGCTGGTCGGCATCAGTTCGATGACGCCGTCATGGCTGTGCGAGGCGATGCGCGGCGTCTTGTCGAACAGCTCCCAGCGGCGAAAATCCTCCTCGATATAGGCGGCGAGTTCGGTGAGGAACCGCTCGACGCCGATGGTCAGCACCAGCTTCATCATGCGGTCGACGCTGACGAAGGGGACGATGGCAAGGCGGGAAGGCTGGGTCATGCAATGCTTCCGGAATGGCTGCGGGTCGGGCGGTCCATGATGCGCCGGCCCATCAGGCTGGCGGCGAGGTCGACAATCAGCGTGGCGGTGCGGCCGCGCTCGTCGAGGAACGGGTTGAGCTCGACCAGATCAAGGCTGGAGACCAGGCCGCTGTCGGACAGCATCTCCATCACCAGGTGCGCCTCGCGGAAGGTGGCGCCGCCGGGCACGGTGGTGCCGACGGCCGGCGCGATGGAGGGGTCGAGGAAGTCGACGTCGAGGCTGACATGCAGCAGGCCGTTTTCCTTTTCGACGATGGCCAGGAAGGCGCGCAGCAAAGGTGCGACGCCGTGCTCGTCAATGGTTCGCATGTCGTGCACGGTAACCCCCGCTTCGCTCAGCGCCCGGCGCTCCGCCGGATCGACGCTGCGCAGGCCCATGACGCAGATGTGGGCAGGGTCGACGGCGACAGGCAGGTCCGGGAAATAACCGTTGAAGCCCGGCCGGCCGCTGGCATAGGCGAGCGGCACGCCGTGCAGATTGCCGCTGACGGTGGTATCGAGCGTGTGGAAATCGGGATGTGCGTCGAGCCACAGCACGAAGAGCGGCCGGCCGCGTTCGGCGGCGCGGCGGGCTATGCCCGACACCGTGCCGGCCGATATCGCGTGGTCGCCGCCAAGGAAGATCGGCATGGCGTTCCGCGAAGCCGCATAGGCGGTCTCGGCTATCGCCGCCGTCCAGGCGGAAATCTCCGGCAGGGCCTTCAGCGCGAGATTGCCATGGACGATTGCGCGCACGGCGGCCGGTTGCACCGCGCCCCAGTCCTCGACCTCGTGGCCAAGTTCCGACAGCACCGAGACAAGCCCGGCCGTGCGCAGCGCGCTTGGCCCCATCTCGCATCCCATCCTGCCGGCGCCGTCCTGCACCGGCGCGCCAACGATCCTGCAGCGCATGTTTCTTGTTGTCCTTGTAAATTGATTGGGCGGTTGATGCGTGGAATGAACCATCCCGGCCCGGCAGTATGAACAGGCGAAATTGGCATTTCGAGAAGAATGATTTATCAATCCGATAAGTCAGTTTGGTCAAAGTGGATAGAATCATGGACTTGCTCGACGAAAGGCTGGTCACGCTGCTCAGGCATGATGCCCGGCGCAGCATCTCCGATCTCGCGGTCGATCTCGGGGTGTCGCGCGCCACGGTCAGGGCGCGCATGGAGCGGCTGGAAAAAACGGGCGAGATCATCGGCTACACGGTGGTGCTGCGCGCCGACGCGGTCGACCAGCGGATACGCGGCGTGATGATGATCGAGATCGAGGGCCATGCCGCCGACCGCGTGGTCCGGGCGCTCGGCGGCCTCGCCGAGGTTTCGACCATTCACACCACCAATGGCCGCTGGGACCTGGTGGTCGAACTCGGAACGGCGTCGCTCACCGATTTCGACGCGGTGCTTAGGCGGATACGGCTCATCCCCGGGATAACCGGCAGCGAGACAAGTCTGCTGCTGGCAACGCCGAGGACGACAAGGGCACGGCTGGCTTAGCCGCCGTTCCGGCCGGCGTGTTCACGCAAAGCTTTGGGCGGAACTGGCGAATGGGTCGCCTGGCCGACGAATCTCATTGGGGCCGCAGCTATCCTCCACATGACGGAGGAAGCCGGCATGACGCGAGATTGCACCAGCTTCAACGGTGCAAGGACCGGACGCTTGCCACAGGCCAAGGCTGATGGCAGGATAAAAGGCCGCAACGTGCGGCCTCTGGCGGCCGTTGTGTTTCGATGGATTATGAAGCATTTTCCCAAGGTGCGGGTTCTCCTCACAATGTGCGGCAGCCTCATTTCGCCTTGGTCGCCCTTGATTTTTCGCAATGTTCGCTTTGCCTGCCTCAGGCCGCAGGGCATTTAATTCCACGGGGTCAAGCCTCATGACAGAGATTTGTGCTCGGGCCGTCTATCATCGGCGAAGACAAGGCATGGCGCCACAATCAGCGCCCCCTGGCATTCGTGCCCAGGTGAAGAATGCCGTTGCGTACCTCTCGCCCCCATGTTTCAAAACAGGTCGTTAGACCCGCGAGAATGGTTTCGAAGCCTGCGGGGTTGCCCACGGTCCGGCGAGAATTCTAAAAGACGTTCACAATGACACAGCACGCAAAAGACGCACGAATTCTCATGTACAGCCACGACACGTTCGGGCTCGGCCATTTGCAGCGCTGCCGAACGATCGCGCATTCGCTGGTCGGGGATTTCCGCGGTCTTCAGGTGCTTATCATTTCGGGCGCGACCATCGCCGGCGCCTTCGACTACCGCGCCCGCGTCGACTTCGTGAAGATTCCCAGCGTCATCAAGCTGCGCAACGGCGAATACACCTCGCTTGAAAAGGACATCGATCTGCATGAGACGCTAAGGATGCGGCAGTCGATTATCCGCCACACAGCCGAGAGCTTCCGGCCGGATATCTTCATCGTCGACAAGGAACCGCTGGGGCTGCGCGGAGAGATCGAGGATACGCTGTCCTACCTCAAGACGCGGGGCACCACGCTCGTGCTTGGCCTGCGCGAGGTGATGGACGCGCCGCATTTGCTCGAAGCGGAGTGGGCACGCAGGGATGTGATGCGCAAGATCGGCCTGTTCTACGACAAGGTCTGGGTCTATGGCCCGCCGGATTTCTACGATCCGCTGACCGGCCTGGAGGTGCCGCCGGCGGTCAGGGCAAAGATGAAGTTCGTCGGTTTCCTGCAACGGAGCCTGCAGCAGAACCAGTTGCCCGGCCACCGGCCCGAGGGCGACTATATCCTGGTTACCACCGGTGGCGGCGGTGACGGCGCCGACCTGATCCACAACGTCATCGAGGCCTATCAGCAGGATCCGCGATTGCAGCACCGGGCGCTGATCGTGCTTGGGCCCTACATGCCGGCGCGCAAGCGCAACAAGCTGGTCAGGAAAGGGGCCAAGATCCCCTACGTCAAGATCATCGAATTCGACAACCGCATGGAAGAGCTGATTGCCGGCGCCAAGGCGGTGGTGGCGATGGGCGGTTACAACACCTATTGCGAGATACTGTCTTTCGACAAGCCGGCGCTGATCGTGCCGCGCGTCACGCCGCGCGAGGAACAGCTGATCCGGGCACGGCGCGCAGCCGAACTCGGCCTCATCGAGATGCTTTTGCCCGAGGAGGCCGAGGATGCCCAGCGGTTTGCCGATGCGCTGCAGGTTTTGCCGGGCCGGCCCCGCCCATCGCAGAGCAATGCGCATCTGACGCTGGAAGGGCTGCCTCATATTTCCGAAATCGTCGCGGAACTGCTCGACCGGCGGGCCGGCCATCACCTTTCGGTCATTGAAGGCATGAACTGAGTTGCAACACCGCAAGATCGTCGTGGTTCTGAAGGGCTACCCGCGGCTGTCGGAAACCTTCATCGCGCAGGAGCTGCTCGGTCTGGAGCGTGCGGGGTTCGACCTGATACTTTTCGCGCTCAGGCGGCCGACCGACGCAAAACGTCATCCCGTGCATGACGAGATCAAGGCCCCCGTCCATTATCTGCCGGAATATCTGCACAGAGAGCCGCTGCGCGTGGTTCGATCGCTGTTTGCCTGTCTGCCGCGGCCTGGCTTCTGGCGCGCGCTCAAATCGCTCGCTGCCGATATCCGCCGCGACTTTACCCGCAATCGCGCGCGGCGCTTCGGGCAAGCGCTGGTGCTGGCGGCCGAATGGCCGCAAGATGCCGGATGGCTGCATGCCCATTTCGCGCACACGCCGGCATCGGTGACGCGCTATGCCAGCCAGCTTCGTGGCTTGCCCTGGAGCTGCTCAGCCCATGCCAAGGACATCTGGACGTCGGCGGACTGGGATCTGGCCGGCAAGCTTTCCTCGGCGCGCTGGACGGTCACGTGCACGAAAACCGGCTTCGACCATCTGAAAAAACTCGCCAACGGCAGTTCGTCCGTGCATCTGAGCTATCATGGGCTCGACCTTGACCGCTTCGGCAGTTTCGGCGAGGCGCGAAAACAGCGTGACGGCTCGGCGCCGGCCGAACCGGTCATGATCTTGAGTGTCGGACGCGCCGTTGAAAAGAAGGGCTATGATACGTTGCTGGAGGCTCTTGCCCTCTTGCCTGGCGATCTGGCGTGGTGTTTCGAGCATATCGGTGGCGGCGAGGAACTGAAACGGCTGAAGGCGCTGGCGCAAAGGCTCGGGCTGGAGGGGCGCGTTTCCTGGAAAGGCGCGCTGGCGCAGGAGGAGGTGCTTGAGCACTACCGCAGCGCCGACATTTTCGCTTTGGCCTGCAGGATCACCGCGGATGGCGACCGGGACGGCCTGCCGAATGTTCTGGTGGAGGCGGCCAGCCAGCGGCTTGCCTGCGTGTCGACCGATATTTCCGGCGTGCCGGAGCTTTTGTCGTCGGATGAAACCGGGCTGCTGATTCCCTCGGAAAACCCGACTGCCCTGGCACAGGCGCTGGAGCGCCTGATCCGCGATCCCGTCCTCCGCGCCCGTCTCGGCGACGCCGCGGAGCGGCGCGTGCGAAGCAATTTCGATCATGTGGCAGGCATTGGACAGCTCAAGGAACTGTTCGAGCGGGAGTGGCGGGCCGCCGAATGAAGCGGCTGCGCGCTTTCTTCTATGTTCAGCACCTGCTCGGCATCGGCCATCTCGCGCGCGCCAGCCGCATTGCGGCGGCTCTGGTCGATGACGGGTTCGACGTCACCGTCGTGACCGGCGGAGCGCCGATCGCGGGATTTCCGGGATCGGGTGTAAAATCCGTGACCCTGCCGCCTGTCACCTCCGGTGACGAAGGATTTTCCGGACTTGTCGACCTGCAGGGCAAAGCCATCGACGATGATTTCAAGACGCGGCGCTCGGAGATGCTGCTGCAGGCTTTCCGGGATTACAGGCCCGACATCGTCATTATCGAGGCGTTTCCCTTTGGACGCCGGCAGATGCGTTTCGAACTCTTGCCACTGATCGAGGCCATCGAAGCGACATCGCCCAGACCGCTGCTGGCGGCGTCCGTCCGCGACATCCTTCAGGAGCGCGTGAAGCCGAGCCGAAACGAAGAAACGGTCGATATCGTCAACAGGCATTTCGATCTTGTCATGGTCCATGGCGATCCGGCTTTCGCAACCATCGACAAGACATTTCCGCTGGCTGGGGCGATCAGGGCCGAGGTCGCCTACACCGGGCTCGTTGCCGCGCCGCCGGCGCAAGCGGCCTCAGAGCGCTTCGACGTTCTGGTGTCGGTTGGCGGCGGGGCGGCCGGAAAGAGCCTTGTCAGATCCACCGTCGCGGCGGCGCGAAGTGCCGATAACGCCTGGACATGGTGTTTGATCACCGGCCCAAACCTGCCGAAGGACGAGTTTGACGCGATTTCACGCGATGCCTCCCCACGCCTGTCCATCTTCCGGTTCCGCGGGGATTTCGCCAGCCTGCTGACCGGCGCCCGCCTGTCGGTCTCGCAGGCGGGTTACAACACGGTCTGCGATGTCATGCGCGCGGGGTGTCGCTCGCTGCTCGTTCCATTTGCAGCCGGCGGGGAAACCGAGCAGACGCGTCGCGCTCTGATGCTCGAAGAGCTCGGTCTTGCAACGGTGCTGACGGAACAGGACCTGACGCCTGAAGGTCTGGCGCATGCGATCGAGCAGGCGCTTGCCGGACCGCCGCCAGCCGCGCATCGTCTCGATCTGGAAGGGGCGCGGCGCTCGGCGCAAATCCTGCGCGAGCGCTTCAAACAGCTCCGATCAGCATGAAGCGTGTATAATTTTTTGTCGGCAATTCGCCGGAGAACCTGATCTGCCGCAGCGCCGCCATGGCTTCGAAGGCCGCAAGTGACGCCACGCAGTTGATGTGCGTCGGCTCGCTGAAATAATCGTTCGACTGCAGCAGCACGTTCGTACCCCGCGGAAGCAGGGCAAGCCAGGCGCTGAGATCGGCTATGTGTTCGCAGCTCGTATTGACCACCAGGTCAGGCCCGCCGGCGGCATAGTCGAGTGTGTACATATCTGCCGTCAGCGCTTGAAACCGCTCGCCGGCTTGCCGGTTGAGTGTCCGGGCGACCGCGCCGACTTCGGGATCGATGTCGATGCTGTCGATCGCCGCGATGTCGAAGCGGGCGTCGTTGAAAAGCATCGCCGGCAATACGCCGTACCATCCACCCAGAACCCATATGCGTTCGAACCGGCCGCCGTCGCTTTCGAACAGCCTGTCGAGCGCCCACATCTTGCAGGCGACCTGCTTGTGGTTGAAGGCATTGGCGATATCGGCCTGCGGATGCTTGGCGATGACGCGCGCCAGCCCGGCCACGAGAGGGTGGTCGACGTAGGCGGCAATTCCCCGCGTGAGGTCCAGGGCTTGCTCATGCCCACCCATGCCGGCATTGCGTGGTTGCGTGACATCCATCATATTCGTCTTCTATGTTGGGATTTCCGGCGACACAACGCAATCTTGCCTCTTGCCTGTTCGACTTGCGGACGCGACTGTGCCGCAAGCCGTTTCGCCATTGCCCGGAGGAGGCCGATTGAATTTGTCCGGACCATCGGCGCCCATCCGCCTGGCGCGCAGCTGCCGCTTTGAGCTCGTCGTTGGCGGCGAAGACATGGCCGATACACCATTTGCCAGCAGGTGCCTTTACATTCCGCATCCTTCAAACTGACAATCGCATATGGAAACCAGCCTAGCCCGCTATATCTGGACGCACACCAGGAAGCAGCAGCTCTGGATATTGATGATCGTCGTGCTTTCGATGGTCCCGTATTTCATGTCGTTCGACCTGCCGAAGCTGATCGTCAACGGCCCGATCCAGGGCAAGGGGTTCGAGCAACCGGGCGCGACCCTGCCATTCATGCGGTTGCACTATAACCTGCCGTTCATCGGCGAGGTCCAGTTCTTCTCCGGTTTTCAACTGGACCGCACCTCGACCCTGCTTGCGCTCAGCCTTGTGTTCCTCTTGCTGGTCGTCATCAACGGCTTGTTCAAGCTCTACATCAACACTTACAAGGGCCGGCTCGGCGAACGCATGCTGCGGCGTATTCGTTTCGATCTGGTCGATCGTGTGCTGCGGTTTCCGCCGGTTTACTTCAAGCGGGTGAAATCCGCCGAAGTGGCGACCATGGTGAAGGACGAGGTGGAGCCGCTGGGCGGCTTCATTGGCGATGCCTTCCTGCAGCCGGTGCTGCTCGGCGGCCAGGCGCTGACGGCCATGCTGTTCATCATGGTCCAGAACGTCTGGCTCGGAATGATAGCGGTCGTGATCGTGGCGATCCAGATCGTGCTTATCCCGCGAATGCGGCGGCGGCTGCTCGTGCTCGGGCGCCAGCGGCAGTTGACGGCGCGCGCGCTTTCAGGCCGGGTTGGCGAAATCGTCGACGGCATCGGCGCGGTTCACGTCCACGATACGTCGAACTACGAGCGCGCCGACATAGCAGCCCGGCTCGGGCTCATCTTCAAAATCCGCTTCGATCTTTACCAATGGAAATTCATGGTAAAGTTCCTCAACAATTTTCTCGCGCAGCTCACGCCCTTTCTGTTTTACATGATCGGTGGCTATCTGGTCATCCAGGGGCGGTTGGATGTCGGCCAGCTCGTGGCCGTGATCGGCGCTTACAAGGACTTGCCCGGACCGATGAAGGAACTGATCGACTGGGATCAGGACCGGCAGGATGTCCAGGTCAAATATCAGCAGGTCGTCGAACAGTTCACCGTCGAGAATATCATCGCGCCGGAAATCGGAGCACTGACGGTCGACGATCCCGATCCGATGACCAAGCCGCTGTCGGCGGTCAGCCTGTCGATAGCAGACGATGGCGGCGCAATGCTCCTCAATCGCATCTCGCTCGAGGTCAAGCCGGGTGAGACGGTGGCGCTGGTCAGCACCGCAACAGGGGGAGCGGAGGCGCTTGCGGAAGCCTTTGCGCGGCTGACCTGGCCGGACAGCGGAAGGATCGTTTCGGGCTCCGATGACTTGCTCGATCTCCCCGAAGCCGTGACCGGCCGGCGCATGTCCTACGCTTCGTCGGATGTTTTCCTGTTCCAGGCAAGCCTGCGCGACAATTTGCTCTACGGGTTGAAGCATGCGCCGCTGACATCGGTGACATATGACGGCGCCGCGGCGGACCAGCACCGTTGGAATATCGACGAGGCGCGCCGGTCGGGCAATCCGGATCTCGATATCCGCAGCGATTGGATCAACTATGCCTCCGCCGGCGCCACCGGCCCGCACGACCTCTTCGAAGCCGTGCGCCGGGTGCTCGACGCGGTTCTTCTGTCGCGCGACATTCTGGATCTAGGCTTGCGCTCTTCGGCCGACCTCAAGCGCCACACGAAGCTTGCCGGGCGGATCGTCGAATTGCGTGCGGCGCTGCGAACCCGGTTGGAGGAAGAAGGCCTGAGCGCGCTGGTGGTTCCTTTTGAACCGGGCGCCTACAACAAGGAAGCGACGATCGGCCAGAACCTGCTCTTCGGCGCTGCGGCCGGCCCCGAACTGGCTCACAAGGCACTGGCGTCCAATCCCTATTTTGCTTCCGTGCTGAAGCAAGCCGGCCTCGACCGCACGCTCTACGAAATGGGCATGGAGATCGCCGAACAGGCGATCGAGCTGTTTGCCGACCTGCCGCCCGAACACCAGTTCTTCCAGCAGCTCGCCTTCATGAGCGCCGAGGAGATACCCGCCTACGAAACCTTGCTGCAACGGCTCAAGAATCGCCCCTACGATGCGGTTTCGGAGAACGACCGCGCCATGATGGTCACGTTGAGCTTTGCCTATATCGAGCCCCGGCATCGCTTCGGCCTCTTGACCGACGAGCTGATGAGCAAGATCATCGCTGCACGCAACCAGTTCTATGAAAACCTGCCGGCCGAGCTGGAGAAAGCTGTCGAACGGTTTGATCCTGCCAAATACATCGCCGCGGCCACCGTCATGGACAACGTCCTGTTCGGGCGTGTCGGCAACAACCATCCCGACGCGCCGGACCGTATTCGCTCCATCGTCTATGATATTCTTGACGAACTGGGACTTTATGCCGAGCTTCTGGATGTCGGCCTGGACTTCAACGTCGGCGCCGCCGGCAGGCGGCTGACCGGCGGACAGCGACAGAAGCTCGATGTTGCCCGCGCCTTGCTCAAGCGTCCCGATTTCCTCATTCTCAATCGGCCGCTGTCAGCGCTCGACCAGCGCGTGCAGGACAAAGTGTTGCGGAATGTGCTCGACGAAGCCAGACGCGACGGCCATTCGCCGGCAATTGTGTGGGTGGTGACGAATCCGGCAATGGCGGCGATGTTCGATCGGGTTGTGGTCTTTGACTCAGGCCAATTGGTGGAAGACGGAACACACGAGACACTCTTGGCGGGAAACGGTATCTTCAAGGAACTTGTGTCATAGTCTGGCAAACGCGAATTCAGGAAGGTTTGCGACAATGCTGCTCAAGGATGAAGTTGGAATGCTGCAACGCGTTCCCTTGTTCTCTGGCATCGAGCCGACAAAGCTCAAGCTGCTCGCGTTCACGTCCGATCGCGTGAACTACAGTGCCGGCCAGATTCTTTTCCGGCAGGGCGACGAGGCAGACGCGGCCTATGTCATCCTTTCGGGCAGCGCGGATATTCTGGTCGATTCCGACAATGGGCCGATCAAAGTTGCTGAATTGCTGCCAAATTCGATCGTTGGCGAGATTGCCATATTGTGCAACAGCTCCCGTACTGCCACCGTCAAAGCGGCAAGTGAGCTGGAGGCCTTGAGAATCCGCAAGGACCATTTCCTGAGGCTTATGAAGGAGTTTCCCGAAATGACCATCGAGATATTGCGGGTTCTTGCCGATAGGCTAAGCAGTACGACCGCGGACCTGATCGACGCACGAACGGCCGAGAGCGATTCACAGTTGCACTGAAGCGGCGAGCCGCTCTGTTTCTTTGTTTTGATGCAGTTTCCGGAACCGTGTCACACCTTTCCTGGAACGACTCTGGCAGCAGTTGGTTGGCTACGATGGGCGAAAGGGTGCATGGACGACGATTTCTTCCTTGTCAGGTTTTGGGGCGTGCGCGGCAGCATTGCGGTGTCGGGGCCAGAATTTGCTCGCTATGGCGGCAACACGATCTGCATCGAGATGCAATGCGGCAAGCATACGCTTCTGTTCGACGCGGGCTCCGGCCTGCGGCCTGCCGGCAGGACGCTTCGAGCGTCGGGCGTCACCGATTTCGACCTGTTTTTTACCCATTGCCATTACGATCACATCATCGGGCTGCCGGCTTTCAAGCCTATTTATGAACGAGGCATCAAAGTTACGCTTTGGTCCGGGCATCTCGCTGGACGCATGACGACGCGGCAGATGGTCGATGAATTCATTCGGCCGCCATGGTTTCCGGTGACACTCGGTGTCTGCAAGGCGAGCCTCGACTGCCGCGATTTCGCATCCGGAGACCTGCTTCGGCCACGCGAAGGAGTTGTTGTACGAACCGGTAGTCTTACCCATCCGGGCGGCTGCATCGGCTACCGGGTCGAATGGGGGGGCCGCGTCGTGGCGGTCATCACAGACACCGAGCACGAGCCGGGCAAACTCGACCAGGCGGTGCTCGGCCTGATCAGAGATGCCGACCTCGTCATTTACGACTGCACCTACACCGAGGAGGAAATGGAGCGCTACCGCGGCAACGGGCACTCGACATGGCAACAGGGCGTCAAGCTCTGCGAGGCGGCCGGCGCGCGCGGGCTTGCGCTGTTTCACCACGATCCGGCACGCACCGACGATGAGCTGGACGAGATGGAGAAACTGGCCAAGGACAGGTTTGCCGGCGCTTTTGCGGCGCGGG
The DNA here is from genome assembly GCF_040322455.1 of Mesorhizobium sp. M0139. Lineage (NCBI taxonomy): Bacteria > Pseudomonadati > Pseudomonadota > Alphaproteobacteria > Hyphomicrobiales > Phyllobacteriaceae > Mesorhizobium > Mesorhizobium sp. M0139. The sequence goes on along the minus strand of NZ_JAMYTN010000001.1, from coordinate 483,979 downwards.
ATGGCCAGACGCTCACATTCCCAACTTCAGTGAACAAAAAGCGCTGAGCTATTTTCCGGCGCTGCGTTCGGTCAATGTGCTGATCGGAAGCCATGCGCAGGCTTCGGTCCGCGCGGTGATCGTGAACAGCCGTTCGAGGAAAAGCCATGCCGATTCATCATGGACGAGATGGTGGGTGAGCAGGCCGACCGGTTCGCCGCCGTCGAATGCACGCTGCAATTGCGCGACGATGGCCTGAACCAACAGACCATGATCGCGGCAGCCGCGCGTGCCATGCCAATCCATGATGTCGACATTGCTGTTGATGACCGCCAGGGAAGCCGGCCTTGACGGCCCGAACACCGACAATGTCGCAAATCCTATCGATCCGAGGTCGGGTACCAGGCCGGCGTCGATCCGGTTCCAAGGCGGCACCAGCATCGGAACCGCACGTGCGCCGTGCAGGCCGGTTACACGCGACAGCCCGCCGGCCAGCTCATCCAGCACCACCTCGCGTGGCCGATGCGCGCCGAGCTCCTGCTTTTTTTGACCCTCGGGCGCATGATTTCGGTGCGCCCAGCCATGAATGGCGACCGTGGCATGCGGCGCCGCGTCAAGCCGGACGACAAGCTTCCCGTTGGTCTGGGCCGGAATGACGGCCAGAGTGACCGGAACCGCGAAGTCACCGGTGAGGTCGAGCAACCGATCGAGCGCCGGCGTCGGATCCACGGCGTCATCGTCGCGCAGCCAGAACTCTGCCTTGCGGCCCGCCCGTTGCCGGTGCGCCAGCTCGTCCACCAGGGGCTGCCAAATCGGGTCGGATGTCATGACAACGGGATCATCTTGAGAAGTTCCGCCAGACGGGCCTTTGCAGCACCGAGAGAGCGTTCTTCGAGAACGAAACGTCTGGCCTCTGCAGCCATGATGGTTCTTTCGTCATTCTTGGCCAGAAGCCTTGCAATTGCGGAAGCGAACGCCGCCACATCGCCCGGCGGGGTGAGAAACCCGGTCTGGCCATGCCGCACAACCTCCGGCACGCCGGCAATGTCCTGAGCCACCACCGGAAGGCCGGCGGCCTGTGCTTCAAGGTAGGCAATGCCATAGGCCTCGCCGTAACCCGGCCAGACGTAGATTCCCCCGCGATAGAGGACATCCGGGACGGCGACCGGCTCAATCGCGCCAAGCCATTCGATACGGTCGGCGGGCAAGCCGGCGAATTGCGCCTTTACCTCGTCACGGGCAGGTCCGTCCCCGACGACCGATAGTGTCCAGGGGAGATGGCCGATCAACCCGAGCGCCTGCGCCAGCATGCGATAGCTCAAGACCTTGTCGCCCGGGCGCATCATGGCGACGGTAACGAGGCGCGTCGGATAATCCAGTACCGGCATTTCGTGGAATGCCGATGTGTCGATGAAGGGTGAAAGCATACCGAGAGCGGCGTGGGGAACAGCATCCGCCAGCCCCTGGCGATCCCTTTGCGTGAAGCAGATGTTCAGCGCCGCCTGTTCGATGGCTCGCGCCACCAATGCTTGGCTATCGGCCCACGTACCGGCGTTGCGCCGTTCGGAATAGGAGGCTTCGGCCGTCACATAGGGGACGGCAAAGGCCAACGCCAGCTCGGGCCCGATCAGGTCGGGCGCCTTGTAGTAGGGATGATAGGAGAACCAGAGATCGGGCTTGCCGTCACGGTCCCAAAGCCTTGTCAGTCGCGCGGCTTCGTCCCGGGCCTCGATCATGAGCGCATCGAAACTTTTCGGTTCCGGCTGGCGTAGATAGAAGCGCAACTCCGATGCCAGTTCGACGCTATGCCCGCCATGCTGCAGCGCCTGGACCAGCATCCGTGCCATCTGGCGGTCGCCGGAGACAACAGGATGATTGGGCGACTTCAGCGGGGCGTAGAAGGCAATTCGCATCGCGCGATCCTATCATCGCAAAGCCTGCCCAAGTCAATTTCGAGGCATGATCGACTTCACCTTCAAGCGCTGGAATGTGCTATCTGATGCTTATGGAAACAGCTGTCGCGTCCGACCCGTTCGTCGCTTCTTTGCCGGTCTTCGCAAAGTTCGAAAGCGTTGCCGATATCGACAACTATCGGCCTCTCCCCGATGGCTGGGCGCTGGCCACCGCCGACATCGTCGGCTCGACCAAGGCAATCGAAGCCGGGCGCTACAAAACCGTCAATATGGCCGGCGCCAGCGTCATTTCGGCGCTGCTCAATGCACTGGGCCGGCAAGATCTTCCCTTCGTCTTCGGCGGCGACGGCGCGCTCGTGGCGTTTCCCGGCTCGGCGCTGGAGATCGCCCGTAACGCGCTGGCTTCTGTCCAGAGATGGGTGGCGGACGAACTGGACCTGACCTTGCGTGCCGCAATCGTGCCGATAAAGGACATAAGAGCGCAAGGCCTCGACGTTCGCGTGGCGAGGTTCCAGGCCTCCGAAGCAGCCTTCTATGCCATGTTCGCCGGCGGCGGCGGCAGTTGGGCGGAAGCCGAAATGAAAGCCGGGCGCTACCGCGTCGACCCCGCCCCGGCCGGCGCGCGGCCGGATCTGACCGGCCTCTCCTGCCGCTGGAACCCGATCGAAGCCCGGCATGGCGAAATTGTCTCGATCATAGCCGTGCCCGGGGCATCGCGCGACTTGCGTGGTTTCCAGTTTCTGGCTTCCGACATCATCACCCTTGCCGGCAGGCAGGAGCGCGATGGCCACCCGGTGCCGGTGGACGGTCCGGCCTATAGTCTCTTGCCCGCCGGTCTCGATGTCGAGGCACGGGCCACGGCGCCGCCGGGGCGGCGGTGGCTGGCCAAGCTGTGGGTGATCTTCCTGATGACGCTTACGGCCGTCACCGACAAATTGGGCTGGACGATCGGCGGTTTCGATCCGAAGGTCTACAAGCGCGAGGTGGCCAGCAATTCGGATTTCCGCAAGTTCGACGACGGCTTGAAGATGACCATCGACGTCGACGCGGATGTGTTGCAGCGGATTGAGAACCGGCTGAAACAAGCGGAAGAGGCCGGCATCTGCAACTATGGCCTGCACCGCCAGAAGTCGGCCTTGATGACATGCCTCGTCATCTCGCCGCTGCAGCGCGATCATGTTCACTTCATCGATGGCGCCGCCGGCGGCTATGCAATGGCTGCCGCAAGCCTGAAGGCGAAGGCGCCGGTCTGATGACGGCTTGGGGAATCGATTTTCCGCAATGCGCCGCGGCCATGGTTCTTGGGACCCGGCGAGCCCAACGGTGCCTGAGCCGACCAATTATTTTCGCGATGTCAGGATCGGGATTGCACTTCGCCGGCAGCCTCGCCACATAGTGTTGCAGGTGATTTGTGCGGTCGACGTCTGCTTGCTTCCTGCAAGGACAGTCATTCGGGATATTCTTCGCCGGCTTCTGCCCCCGAAGCCGGCTTCATTGACTTCGAGAATTTTGCGGATCAAAGGAGATGGCTCGTCTTCGACGGGTTTCGAGATAGCATGAGCACAGCGCAAGCAGAAATTTCCAACATTCTCATGGATAAGGTTGCCGATTGGCTGACCCAATCGGCGCTGGCGGGCGACGACCTGGAAACATTGGTCAAGGGTTTTTGTGAACGCCTGGCTGCTGCCGGCCTGCCGCTGAAGCGGGTGCATTTGAGCTTTTCGATGCTGCATCCGCTTTATGACGCGCTCGGTTTCACCTGGATTCGCGGCCAAGGCCTGGAAGTGGAAGGCTTCCGGAGTGAGAACGGCGTCCATTCCGACAGATTCCTGACCAGCCCATACTACCATCTGCTCAGCAACAAGCTCGACCATCTGCGGCGCCGGCTCGACCCGTCGGTGCGGTCGGAGTTTCCTGTTTTCGATGAGCTCAGGCTTATGGGCGTCACCGATTACATGGCTTTCGTCCATCCCTTCAACGGCGATACAAGTCAGGGCATGTTGGGGTCCTGGTCCACCGACAGTGCTTCAGGCTTCAGCGACAGCATGATTTCGGCGCTGCTGCGGATCCAGAACCATCTCGCTATAGCAAGCAAGATGGCGGTGCTCACCAAGCTCGCCGACAACATGATGACCACGTATCTCGGCGGTGACGCCGGCAGGCGCGTGCTGGACGGCCAGATCAAGCGCGGCGAGGGCGACACAATCCGGGCCGCGCTGGTGATGGGCGATATGCGCGGGTCGACAAGGCTCGCCGAAACCTCCGGCCGCGAAGTCTATATCGATACGCTGAACCAGTTTTTCGATGCCATCGCAGCACCTTTCAATCGCAAAGGCGGGCAGATCATGAGTTTCCTGGGGGATGGATTCATTGCCGTCTACCCCTGCGAAAGGCACCGCGCGCAGTCAGAGATCGCCTGCCAGGCTGCTCTTGCGGCTGCGCACAAGGCCAGCATGCGCATGATGGAGCTCAATCTGCGCAGAAAAGAGCAAGGACTGGGCGACATAAAATTTGGTATCGGCCTGCATGTCGGCAATGTGATGTTCGGCAATGTCGGGCTTACCGACCGACTCACATTCTCCGTCTTCGGCTCGGCTGTAAACGAGGTCCAGCGTCTCCAGACCCTGACCAAGAAATATCCGCACAGCGTTCTCGCCAGCAAGGACTTCGCCGGTTATTGCGGGGCCAACAGTTGGCTGACGCTCGGCGAGGAGGAACTGGCGGGCAGCAAGCAGAAGCTGACGGTGCTTTCACCCGATCTGTCGGGTGCTCTCGCACTCGATGAAGACGCTGCGCTGCAGCCGTTTCACGATCGGATATCGGACGCCGAGCAGGTCATGCTACTTCATCGCGATGCCGCGCGGCTGTCGGCGGGCGACCGGAGGAAGCTCCAGTAGTCACCACCATCCGATCTGGACGCCCTGGTATGCTGTCCGGCCGCCGGTCGCCGGGGAATTCGTTTCGAATCCAAGTTGCTCTGCGCTGACAATGCGCTAGTCTTGCTTTTTGGGGCCGGTCGGGAGGCGCCAGATTGGGGCTGGTGTGGGAATGGATGCAGGCGTTGATCTGCTGCGGATCGAGGATGTTGGCATCTCTTTTGCCATTGTCGGGGGACCGTTGCATGCCGTCAGGCGGGCAAATCTTCGCGTCCTGCCCGGCAAGGTCACCGCACTTGTCGGTGAGTCCGGTTCCGGAAAATCGGTTCTCAGCCAGGCGGTGATGGGCATCTTGCCGAACACGGCCCATGTTCGCGGCCGTATCCTGTTTTCCGATCCCAAAAAGCCCGGCACGACGCAGGATATCCTGCAGATGCCGCGAGACGGACCCGAAATCCGGGCGTTGAGAGGCAGCCGCATCGGCAAGATCTTTCAGGAGCCGATGACATCGCTGTCGCCGCTGCACACGATCGGCAACCAGGTCAGCGAATCCCTGCAGATTCATACGCACATGGATCGGACGGAGCGCAAGGCACGGACCGAGGAAATGCTCGGCCTCGTCGGGTTTCCCAATCCCAAGCGCGCCTACGACATGTATCCATTTGAACTTTCGGGAGGATTGCGGCAACGCGCCATGATCGCCATGGCGCTTATCTGCCGGCCCGCTCTGTTGATCGCCGACGAGCCAACGACGGCGTTGGATGTCACCATCCAGGCGCAAATCCTGCAATTGCTTCGTGGGCTCCAGACCAAGCTCAACATGGCAATGCTGCTGATCACGCACGACCTCGGCGTGGTCGCCAATGTCGCCGACGAGGTGGTCGTCATGTACCATGGCGAGATCATGGAAGCGGGCCCTGTGGAGGCAATATTCCGCCGGCCAGGCCACCCTTACCTGAAGGGCCTCATGGCAGCCGTCCCGCATTTCGACCTGAAGCCTGGCGAAAGGCTGAAGGCGCTCCGCGAGGTGCCGGTGAATGTCGGGACCCTGCTGGGCAAGCAGACGGCGCCGGAAGCGAAGGGGCCGGACGACATTCTGCTGTCGGTCAGGGATCTGAAAAAGGTCTACACCATCCGCAACTCCGGATGGTTCAGCGGGAGCCATCAGACCTCTGTTCGCGCCGTGGACGGCGTCAGCTTCGACATCAGGCGAGGTGAGTGCCTGGGCCTGGTTGGCGAAAGCGGCTGCGGCAAAACCACCGTCAGCAAGATCCTGATGCGGGCCGTCACTCCTACCGGCGGCTCCGTGATCTTCAACGGCCGCGACGGACCGATCGACGTCCTGGAAGCCGAGGGAGACGCCCTGCGCTTGCTGCGGGCGAAACTCCAGATGGTTTTCCAGGATCCGGTCTCGTCGCTTTCGCCTCGCATGACCGTGGAAAACATCTTGAGCGAGCCGCTGGAAATCCATCAACGTGGCAATGCCGCGTCCCGGCTAGCCACAGTCAAGAGCCTGATGCAGGCAATCGGGCTCGATCCGCGCTTCATCCAGCGTTATCCCCACAGCTTCTCCGGCGGGCAGCGTCAGCGTATCGGCATTGCGCGCGCCTTGGCGCTGGGGCCTGAACTGCTGATCTGCGACGAGCCGGTTTCGGCGCTCGATGTCTCCGTGCAGGCGCAGATCCTGAACCTTCTGAAGGACCTGCAGAAGGAACTGGGCCTGACCTACCTGTTCATATCCCACAATCTGGCGGTGGTGGACTACATGGCGGACCGCATCGCGGTGATGTGCGGCGGGCGTATCGTCGAGCTTGCACCGCGCGAAATTCTGCTCAGGAAACCGATCCACCCCTACACGCGCTCACTGCTCGCCGCAGTCCCCTTCCCCGATCTCGACCGGCCGATGGATTTCAAGACGCTGAAGCTCGGCGGCGCTTCCGACACCAGCGCATGGGGCCCGCAATTCCGCGACGAGGGCGAAGAGGATATGCTGTCGCCGCTCGATCTCGGCGGCGGCCATCTCGTGCTGGCCCGACGTTCGGCCGATGTCAGCGAGTTACGCCATTGATCAGCCGCCGCACTGTCCTTGGTCTCATGGCTTCGGCATTTCTGCCGGGCACGGCGCGCGCCGGCGATCTGGAGCCGGATTTTCTTCAGCCGCAGCTGAAAGCCAGGGCTCTGCCGCCACTCGCGGATCGCCTGCCCAAAAGCCCGCGCGCGTTGAACCTCGCCGCGATGGGCCGGCAGCCCGGCCAGTATGGCGGCACGCTGCGTACGATCATCGGCAGCCAGAAAGATATCCGGATGATGACGATCTACGGGTATTCCCGGCTGGTCGGCTATGACGAAAAGCTTAACTTTCAGGCCGACATTCTCGAAAGTTTCGACGTAAAGGACGATCGCGTCTTCACGTTCAAGATTCGGGAAGGCCATAAATGGTCAGACGGCAGCCTGCTGACGCCGGAGGATTTTCGTTATTGCTGGGAAGATGTCTGGCTGAACGATGAGCTTTCGCAAGGGGGGCTCGCCCCTGCCCTGCTGGCGGACGGCAAGCCGCCACGTTTCGAGATCGTCGATCCGTTGACGGTCCGCTACAGTTGGGACGCGCCCAATCCCGACTTCCTGCCCAAGCTTGCCGCTGCTTCGCCGACACCGCTTGTTTTGCCGGCCGCCTATCTCAAGCAGTTCCACAAGAAATACCAGGATCCATTCCGGCTCGCCGGCCTGATGAAGGAGAACCGGACCGCGAAATGGACGCTCCTGCATATCCGCATGTCGCGGCAGTATCGCCCGGAGAACCCGGATCTGCCGACGCTCGACCCCTGGCAGAACCGGACCAAGCCGCCGGCCGAGCAGTTCATCTTCGAGCGCAACCCGTTCTTTCATCGAACAGACGAGAACGGCCGGCAACTGCCCTATGTCGACCGGATCATCATGAATGTCAGCTCGTCGGCGATCATCTCCGCCAAGACCGGTGCGGGCGAGAGCGACCTGCAATGCATGGGAATCGACTTCAGCGATTACTCCTTCCTGAAGGACGCGGAGAAGCGCTACCCGGTGAAGATGCATCTGTGGAAACGCACACAGGGTTCGCGGCTGGCGCTCATGCCCAATCTGAATTGTGCCGACCCGGTGTGGCGTGGCCTTTTGCGTGACGTGCGCGTGCGCCGCGCCCTTTCGCTCGCTGTGGACCGGCGCGAGATCAACATGGCCGTCTTCTACGGATTGGCGCAGGAAAGCGCCGATACGGTCTTGCCGGAGAGCCCGCTCTACCGGCCGGAATTCGCGAAAGCCTGGGTCGCCCACGATCCCGACCAGGCCAATGCACTGCTTGACGAGGTCGGGCTTCAGGCCCGTGACGATGACGGCCTGCGGCTACTTCCCGATGGACGCCCGGCGCAGATCATCGTGGAAACGGCCGGCGAAAGCACGCTGGAAACCGATGCGCTCGAACTCATCACCGATCACTGGCGCAAGATCGGCATCGCTTTGTTCATCCGGACTTCGCAGCGCGACATCTTCCGCAGCCGCGCGCTGGGCGGCCAGATCCTGATGTCGATGTCGTCGGGCATCGACAATGGCGTGCCGACCGCCGACATGAATCCATACCAGTTGGCCCCCACCATCGACGACCAGCTGCAATGGCCGCTCTGGGGCGCTTACTATCTGTCGCATGGCAAGATGGGTGAGGCGCCCGATGTTCCTGAAGTGGTCGAGTTGATGGCTTTGCTCAAGCGCTGGAACGGATCGACCCAATCCAGCGAGCGCGCCGAAATCTGGAACTCGATGCTGTCGATCTACACCGATCAGGTGTTCTCTATCGGTACGGTGAACGAAACACTTCAGCCGATTCTGGTATCCTCGCGGCTGCGCAACCTGCCTGACAAAGCACTCTACGGCTACGACCCGACCTCCTATTTCGGTGTCTACATGCCGGACACATTCTGGCTTGGAGGCTCCTGAGCGTGCTTCGATATCTTGTCTGGCGCATCGCTGTGATGGTTCCAACGCTGCTGGTCATATCGGCGCTGGTGTTCACCATCATCGAACTTCCACCGGGCGACTATTTCGACAGCTATGTCGCCGAGCTTCGGGCCCAGGGCGAAGCGGTGGATTCCGACCGCATCCAGATGATGCGCAAGGAATATGGTTTCGACCAGCCGCCGGTCATTCGCTACTTCTACTGGGTGGGCGGGATGCTGCACGGCGATTTCGGCTATTCCTTCGAATATGAGCTGCCGGTTCGCGACGTCGTCGGCGACCGAATGTGGCTGACCGTGCTGGTTTCCTTCGTCACGATCATCTTCACCTGGCTCATCGCCTTTCCGATCGGCATGTACTCCGCCACGCATCAATACAGCTGGGGCGACTACGGCCTGACTTTCTTCGGCCTTCTCGGCCTTGCCATTCCGAATTTCATGCTGGCGCTGATCCTGATGTATTTCGCCAACATCTGGTTCGGCACGTCCATCGGCCACCTCATGGACCAGCAATATCTCGGTGAGCCGATGAGCTGGGCCAAGGCGAAGTCGATCCTCGCCCATCTCTGGATCCCGGTCCTGATCATCGGCACCGGCGGCACGGCGAGCATGATCCGGCGGCTGCGCGCCAATCTGCTCGACGAACTGCACAAGCAATATGTCGTTACGGCGCGCGCCAAGGGCCTGCATCCGTTCAAGGCGCTGGTCAAATATCCGCTGCGCATGGCGCTCAATTTCTTCATTTCCGACATCGGCTCGATCCTGCCGGCCATCATCTCCGGCGCTGAGATCACGGCTATCGTTTTGTCTTTGGAAACGACCGGGCCGATGCTGATCAAGGCGCTGCAAAGCCAGGATATGTATCTGGCAGGGTCATTCCTGATGTTCCTTGCCTTCCTGACGGTTATCGGCGTGCTGATTTCCGACCTGGCGCTGGCGCTGCTTGATCCACGAATTCGTTTGCAGGGTGGCAGCACCAAATGAAGCAGGACTCGCCGCTGCCCGCTCCGGGTGCTCCACTGCAACACTACATTTCCGGCGCGCCCTTCGACCTGCAGTCGGTCGAGGCGATGACGCCGGAGCAATCGAAGGTCTTTCAGGCATCGCAGTTGCGGCTGATGTGGTGGAAATTCCGCAAACACCGGCTTGCGCTTATATCCGGCATATTCCTGGCAGTGCTGTATTCCGGGATACTGATCTGCGAGTTCCTGGCGCCCTACAATCTGCACTCGCGCAACATGGACTACATCTATGCGCCGCCGCAGCACGTGCACCTGTTCCACAATGGCGAGTTCGTCGGGCCGTTCGTCTATGGCCGCCAGATGACGCTGGATATGGACACGCTCAAGCGGAACTACATCGAGAACCACGACGATGTTCAGCGGCTCCGTTTCTTCTGCAAGGGCGACACTTATCGGTTCTGGGGCCTGATCGAAGGTGACAGGCATTTTGTCTGTCCTGCCGAAAACGGGCAGCTGTTTCTGGCCGGCACCGACAGGCTGGGGCGCGACGTGCTCTCGCGCATGATCTATGGCGCACGCATTTCACTGACTATCGGCCTCGTCGGCATCAGTTTCAGCTTCCTGCTCGGCATCGTCATCGGCGGACTGGCCGGCTATCACGGCGGTATCTTCGACCTGATCGTTCAACGAATAATCGAAGTCCTGCAATCGATTCCCAGCATTCCGCTATGGCTGGCCCTGGCGGCGATCATGCCGATAACCTGGAGTCCGATCCTGATCTATTTCGGCATCACCGTCATCCTCGGGCTGCTCGACTGGACCGGACTGGCGCGCGCCGTGCGTTCAAAGCTTCTGGCCTTGCGCGAGGAGGATTACGTTCTGGCGGCGCAATTGATGGGCGCCGGAAGCAGCCGCATCATCAGGCGGCATCTCATTCCCGGCTTCATGTCGCATCTGATCGCGACGGCGACGCTCTCCATCCCTGGCATGATCCTGGGCGAAACGGCGCTGAGCTTCCTCGGGCTCGGCCTGAGAGCGCCGATCACCAGCTGGGGCATCCTGCTCACCGAGGCGCGCAGCGTCAGCGTGATCGCGTTCTATCCATGGCTGCTTTTGCCGATGCTGCCCGTCATCCTCGTCATCATGGCGTTCAACTTCCTCGGCGACGGCTTGCGGGACGCCGCGGACCCCTACAAGTGAGATCGCCATTCCGCCACGCATAGTGCCGCCGACGCCACCCGGAATGTCGCTTGCCGGCCTCCTGTACGGTTGTTGCACTGTTTATTGTCCGCCCCTATATGTGCCGACTCGCAATCGAGCTTAGCGCGTCAGCTTCGGGATTCACCCGTGAACAGTTCTTGTCGCGGGCGTTACCGATCTCTTGATCTGGTTCAGGACACACAATCGCATATGAGTCGCCTCGATAATTTCATCAGCAGGATGACCGCGCAGCGCGACATTCTTAATCGAATCTGCCCCGAGGTGGCGAAGATGGAGGGGCTTGTGCTTGAGCTCGGCCTCGGCAATGGCCGGACATTCCACCATCTGCGCGAGCTTCTGCCCGGGCGCCGGATCGTGGTGTTCGACCGCGAAGTTGGCGCGCACACTAGCTCAATTCCCGAAGCTGAAAACCTCGTGCTCGGCGAAATACGCGAGACGGGCCGCAAGTTCATTGGCATCGAAGCCGCCCTTGTTCATGCCGACATTGGCACCGGCTATGACGATCGCGATGCAGTGACCGCTACCTGGCTTCCCGATCTGATTGCGAGCCTGCTTCGCGTCGGCGGCTTCGCGGTCAGTGGCACGCCGCTCGATCACCCGCTGCTGCAACATCTCCCGGCGCCCACTTCGGAGCCCGCCGACCGTTATTTCCTCTGCAAGCGCGTGTGAGCGGTAGAGAACTCTTCAGGGGATCGTATAGACCGCTATCTCCCGCTCGATGCCGCGCAGCGAGACCTCGTGCGGCACCGGCGTCAGCGCGTTCCTGTGCAACAGATCGGCGGTGAGATTATCGTCGACCACCGCACGCGTGGCGAAGATCGCCTGTGCGTTGGCGAGGTTCTGGACCCGCGAAGCAATGTTGACCGTCTGGCCGAAATAATCCTGCCGCTCGTTCATGGACACGGCTATGCAGGGGCCGGCATGAACACCGATCTTGAGCAGAAGGTCCTCGCGCCCGCTTTTGTCATTGAGCGCCCGCATGGCGTCGCGCATCCGCAGCGCCGCGGCAATCGCACGGTCAGGCGTCGCGAAGGTCGCCATCACCGCATCGCCGATCGTCTTCACAACCGCGCCTGCCTCCGCCGCGACGATCTCGTGCAGAACCTGGAAATGCTCGCGCACGAGATCGAAGGCTGAAAGATCGCCCACCCGCTCGTAAAGCTCGGTCGATCCGCGCAGATCGGTGAACAGGAAGGTCAGGCTGGTGATCTTCAGGCGCTGGTTGATGTCGAGCGTATCCGTGCGATAGAGATCCCGGAACGTCTGGTTGGTGAGCAGGCGCTTGGCGGTCACGAAGGGCCGGCGCTTGCCCAGGAAATCATGCAATACCGGGCAGGCGATGAAGACCGTCGGCAGCACGCGCGTGTCGGTCCTGTTTTCCAGCGAAATGCGCAATGGGCCGGGCTGCATCTCCAGCGTCTGGCTCTGGACATGGTCGCGGTCGAAGGCCAGAGAGAGGTTTCGCCGCTCTTTTGCCGGTTCGCCCTTCGCGTCGATGAACTGGGCCGAATGCGTGACCGGCTCGAAGACGATGATAAATTGGGGCGGAAGCTGGATGTGCAGAACCGCCTTTTCACCGGGCGCAAGCTCGATATCTTCCAGCGAGAACGCTTCCATCTTTTCCGCCAGATCCTCGTCCGGCAGATCGGCCCCGGACGCCCAGTAGATCTGGCGGTAATATTCCACCAACGGCAGTTCGTGTGGATTGTGGGCGGCAATCCTGCGCACACGGGGACTGACGGTGAATGTCACCTCGACCATCTCGTCGAGTGTCGGCGAATAGCCCTGGGAGCACAGCGCGCAGGTGTATTCGTCCTTCTGCATGGTTTTCAGCGTGGCGTTGGTGTCGAGCACGCCGCCACAGCCGGGGCACAGAACATTCCAGGAAATGTCGAAGATGCCCACCCGCGCCGCATGGAGAAAGGCGCTTATGGTGCATTCCTCGTCGAGGCCATGCTTGCTGGCGAAGGCCAGCGCATTGATGCGGCAAAGTTCGCGGTCCTTGCCCTCGGCGATGGTTTGCCGGATTGCGTCGATTGCCTGCGGATCGACATCGGTCGATTGCCGCAGAAGCGAGAACAGATCCTGAGCTTCGGTCATCGTGCAGGCTCCGGAAATTGCGCCGTTAGGGCATGATGCCGAAAAGTGTGAAGCGGTTTTCGGACGACATCATGCTCTATTTCCTGATTTAGAGGCGGATTCAGATTTCAGGTCGGACAGACCTGAAATCATCCGGCTCTAGGCGTGTTGGCCGGACCGATCTTCGACCCGAACGCTCCATCATACTGCGAAATGGACCGTACGGCCATTCGAATGGACAAGCCTGGTGACAGGTCAATTTCCATTTGTTGAATTCCAAACTATGATAGCCCATGGGGCATTCATCTCTGGGGTTTTCTCCATGCCGACACGCGACAACCCGCCGTTTCCGGCGGCCCTGCGCCTTTTCTCGGCGGGGGTCATCATCGTCCTGATCGTCGGGGCCGGCCTGTTTTTCGCGCCCGCGCTGGTCAAGCCGCGCTGGCCCTGGGCCGTCACGCCGTTCAATGCCCGCTTCCTCGGCGGCTTCTACACCGCCGAAATGGCAGTGATGGCGGCGCTGCTGGTCTGGAATCGCTGGTCGCCCGGCAGGCTCGTGCTGGTCATGGCCTTCATCTTCACCGTCATCGTGTCGGCGGCTTCGTTCATCAACCTTGGCTATTTCAACTTCGAGCGCAAAGCCCCCTGGCTCTGGTTTCTGGTCTATCTTGCGTCAGCCGCGGTATCCGGGCTGTTCCTGTGGCTGGCAAGGGCTCGCCCTTCTGCAAAAGGCGTGATCTTGAACTCCGCATGGCGCGCCTACCTACCGGCGGAAATGGCAGTCCTGGGGCTCTACGGCGTCGGCCTGTTGCTGTTTCCCCTGACATTCGGTGGCTTCTGGCCATGGCCGATCGATGCTTTTCACGCCCAGGTCTACAGCGCCATCTTCCTCGCCGGCGCCGGCGGCACCTATCTCGTCTGGAGAAGTGCACCGCGTGAGGAATTGCTGGTGCTCGGCCTGGCGCAGTTTCTGGTTGGCCTGCTTGCTGTTCTTGGCCTCTTCATCACCGACGCTGCCGTGCACCGGATCGACTGGACGGCGGCCGGGACATTGTGCTGGCTCGCCCTTTTCGGCTGGATCGGCATCAGCGGTATCCTCAAACTCTGCGCCGCCCCCCGGCATTTTGCCGCGCAATCGGCATAGGTCGCAGAGACGGCTGGATTTTCAGGTGACGTCCGGTGCATCGTGCCGGGCATATTGCCTCTGTCGCTTTGTTCTGACGCAATTCCGGACGGAAAACCGCTCACACTTTTCCTGAAATTGCGTTAGGCGGGAAAGCCATGACCAGCACGACCTCCTTATCCGAGAAAATCCAGCCGCAGCTCCGGGCCGTCCGGCCAAGCGATGCCGAGGCGCTGTGCGCTATCTTCAATATGCCGGGGTTCCGCTGGGGCACGCTCAGGATGCCGTTCGAGATGGTGGAGCAGGTGGAGCGGCGCATCGCCAAGTCCGGCCCGGAAACCACCTGGATCGTTGCGGAGCTGGACGGCAAGGTTGTCGGCCATGGCAGCCTGGTCGCGCAGGGTTCGCCGCGCCGCTCGCATATCGGCGAGATCAATATCGGCCTTGACGATGGCTTTGTCGGCAGAGGCATCGGCTCTGCCATCCTTGGCGCGCTGCTTGACGTGGCCGACAACTGGCGCGCCCTGAAGCGGGTCGAGTTGACTGTCTATGCCGACAACGAACCGGCCATCCGTCTCTACACAAGCCACGGCTTCGAGGTCGAGGGACGGCATGTGAAGGCCGGTTTTACCGACGGGCAGTACCACGACCTCCTGAGCATGGCCCGGCTGCGGTTCTGATGACCGCCGTCCCTGCCCCTGCGCCTCCGGTGGACATTTTGGCCGTGCTGTCGCTGCTCTGCCCGGAGGTCGTGCGTGACATCGAGCAGAACTGGAATGCGCCGGTTTCCGATTATGCCCGCCATCTGTGGCGGCCGGTGGCAAGGCCTGGATCGGCCCCGTCGATCGCTGCCCGCTCGATCCTGCGCGACGTCCTGCAGCAGCGCCTCGGTGCGATCATGCAGCCCGAAGCGATCGACAAGGCCCTCGACGAATTCGACCACAGACCGGTTATCCAGTCCGGCCTGCACTGCCTGCTTCTGATGGATCGCATCACCTTCGATGCCCTGCTGCTTGCCTGGCTCGGCGCGGTCGAAAACGGGCTGTCGGCTTTTTTCGGCTTCATGGGAACGACGATGACCATGGAGACAACCGGCCGGGAGGGGCCGGGATGGCTCGATGTCGGCGACGACAAGGTCAATTTGTTTGGCATGGGGCGCCACAAACTGTGCCGCAAAAGCGCCTGCGCGGCCGGTCCCGTTACCCTCAACGGGCGCGCGCTCGAAACGGTGGGCAATGAGACGGATGCCAGAAGCTGGCTGGGCACGCTGCTTGCCAGCCAGGGCAAGGTATTTGCAACAGCCGCCGATGCGCTGACAGAACTCAACGAGGATTTGGTCGCCGATTGGGATCGTTCCGGCATGGCCCGGCCGGTTTTCGTCGATGATAGGCTGGCCGCGACTGTCGTGGCGCGGCATCTGGAAGATGAAGGCAGCCTCCTTTCCAGGCTGCTCCTCGAGCCCGCAAGGCGCCGGCGTCTCGACCATGCCTTGCAAGAAGCCGCATCGGGCCCATTTGGCAGGTTCCTGCCCAATGCCACGGCCTATTTCTGGGGCATCCGCGAGCAGCGCGTGCGCAAGCTCGTCCTCGAGAACGGGCGGCTGATCGAGCCTGACAGGCCGCATGGTCTTTCCATCCCGTTCGAGCGGCCGCATCTCCAGCAGGCACTGCTGGACGGCATGCTTTTGCCGGACTTGTTCCTGATGTTCCTTGCCCTTGCCATATTGCCGCGCGTGCGGGTTGTGGGCGGCCTGAGACAGATTGGCTATGTCGCGCTTTTCCACTCGATCCTGCTGGCTGCGCTGGATGAACACGCGCCAGAAGAGCGCGATCTGGCCGCCGAGCTGCAGGTTCGGGAAAATGCCTGGGGCATGCGGGTCATCGATGAAAAGATCTCGGTCCGCGAGCAGCTTGCCGGCCTGCCGGAAGGGGCGCTCTTCCCGGACCTGCTCCGGCAATACCGGTTGCGGACATTTGCCGAGACGACCGACGACCTGAAACCGGTTCGCGAAAACCCCCGATGGCGCAAGATCGGCCGGGCCTCACGCCTCTGATCCGGCCGGGCTTTAGCCCGTCATTGCACCACACCGGCCTTGCGGAGCCCCTCGACCATGAGTTCGAAATCGGCAGGGTTCTTGTAAGGCAAGACCTTGCGGCGGTGTTCCAGCGAATAGGCGGGATTGACGCGAAGCAGGTCCTGCCATGCCGTATGGGCCTCCTCCAGACGGCCCAGATGGCCGTAGGTGGCGGCCAGAAGCGCGCGCGAGAGGTCGGTGACAGCGTTGCGAGCCAGCCGTTGCAGCAAGAGGTCGACCGCCTCTTCGTACCTTCCCAGTTGAAACGATGCCAAAGCCTGGAAGTGCAGAAGCACATCCGGGAAGTATGGATTCAAGGTCTTTCCCCGGGCGAAACTCTCTAGCGCCTCCGCGGGCCTACCCGAATAATACAGCGCCTCGCCGCGGGCGACGTGCGCTTCGGCGAAGTTCGGATTGAGGGCTATCGCGCGCTCCACCTCGCCAATGGCCTCATCGTGCCGTCGTGTGTAAAGCTTGGCCGATGCCAGCGCCCAGTGCGCCCAGGGATCGCTGTCATCCAGCGTTACCGCTCGCGTTGCTGCCTCTTCCGCTTGCGCCATCGAGTCCGACGCACCCCACCTGTTGAGGTAATCGAGCCCGTACGTGAGGGCTAGGAAAGCGTGGGCAGAGGCAAATTTCGGGTCCAGTTCGATGGCCCGCTGCAAGAGCTCGCGGGCCGCGACGTTCGTGTCCTTCGTCAGCCGGTGCCATAGCTCCCGGCCCCGCAGGAAACAGTCATACGCCTCCGGGTTGCGCTGGTGTTCGGGCGCCAGCCGCAGACGGTCATCCTCGGTCAGATTGAGCGCCAGTGCACCGACGATGTGCTGCGTCACGTCATCCTGCACGGCGAAAATGTCGGTCAGATCGCGATCGAACCGCTCCGCCCAAAGATGGCCGCCTGAGATTGCATCGATGAGCTGCGCGGTGATGCGTACCTTGTTCCCCGACTTGCGTACGCTGCCTTCAAGGACATAGCGCACGCCGAGCTTCGTGCCGACATCCTGCACATGGACGTTCTGGCCCTTGAAGATGAAGGACGAATTGCGAGCGATGACGAAGAGCTGTGACAGTTTGGACAGCGCCGTGATGATGTCTTCGGAGATGCCGTCGGCGAAGTAGTCCTGTTCGGCATCACCGCTCATATTGGCGAACGGCAGCACGGCGATCGACAGTTTCGGCGGCGCTGCCGCAGCCGGAGGGCTCGTCGGGGTTTGCGAGGTCGCGGCCGCCTTGGCCCCGGCGCCGACCTGCAGCGAATACACCCGGATCGGCTCGGCGATGTTCTTGAGCTGTGTGCTGCCGAGATCGCTGACCGAGAGGTCAAGCCTGGCCTTGACCTGGCGATAGGCATCCTCGGACAGGCAGATGGCGCCGGGCGCCGCAACGCCCTCCAGACGCGAGGCGATGTTGACGCCGTCACCCATCAGGTCGCCATCGCTCTCTTCGACCACGTCGCCCAGATGGATGCCTATCCTGAACTCGATGCGGCGCTCCTGCGGTACGCCGGCATTGCGCTCAACCATACCGTTTTGAATCTCAACGGCGCAGCGCACGGCATCGACCACACTGCGAAACTCAACCAGTGCCCCATCTCCGGTACGCTTGATAACCCGCCCGTGGTGCACTGCGATGATCGGATCGATCAGGTCGCTGCGCAGTGCTCGCAACCGCGCCAAGGTACGATCTTCGTCCGCGCTCGCGAGCCGGCTGTATCCGACCACATCTGCAGCCAGGATTGCGGCCAGCTTACGGTTCTCGCTCATGGGTCGCCTCCTCATCTCCATCATAGCAGGAAGACGGCGGGACGAGGGAATTTTCGCAAATCACGGCCACGCAGCCGCCCGTATCGGCAGTGCTCCACCGCCAACCCAGACCGATGCCCATTTGTGCTGCCGCTTGCCGGTTGACGACTATCGGTTCATCCTTGTGAATACCCCGGCCGTGACGAGCGTGGCGAGATCACGGGTCATGGCCCAAGGTCAAAGAGATAGAGCATGATGTCGTCCGAAAACCGCTTCACACTCTTCGGCATCATGCTCTGGTGAGGTGTCCATGAACTGCTCGGGCTGCGGTTTCGAGATCGAGGGCGGTTACGCCTTCTGTCCGAAGTGTGGCCGCCGCCAGCCCGTGCCATGCGCCAGTTGCGGCTACGCCTGCGCACCTGATTTCGAGTTCTGTCCTAAATGTGGGGCAAGCGTCGGTGCGTCCGCAAAAGCTGCCGAACGGCCTGCTCCGACACCAAGCCGCACCATTGCGCAGCCCTCTCGAGCTCCGTCGCCGAACATCGAAAGCGAAGAGGGGCCGCATTCCGTCTCCGACGCCGATCGACGAACGGTAACGGTGCTGTTCGCCGATCTCTGCGGCTTCACGACACTCAGCGAGCAGCTCGACCCCGAGGTCATGCAGGCGCTGCAGAACGAACTGTTCAAGGAATTGACGGCGGCCGTGCAAGGCTTTGGTGGTTTCGTCGACAAATTCATCGGCGACGCTCTGCTCGCCTTGTTCGGTGCGCCGGTCGCGCATGAGGACGATCCGGAACGTGCGCTTCGAGCCGCTCTCGACATGATCGCCCGGACGGCGCGGCTCGGTGAAAGCACCCGCCACTCCGGCTCGCCGCTGCTGCTCCACATAGGCATAAACACGGGTCCGGTCGTTACTGGCGGATTGGGCATCGGCACCGCCAAATCTTATTCGGTGACCGGCGACACGGTGAATACGGCGCAACGCCTGCAATCGCTGGCTGCACCGGGTGAGGTGCTGGTGGGCGAACTCACGCACAGGCTGACCCGGCATGCCTTCTCGTACGAGTCGCTGGGCGATGTCGTGTTTCGCGGCAAGGCTGGCAGTGTGCTCGTCCACCGACTGGATGCACCGCTTGCGGCGCCGCGTGCAGCGCGCGGGCTCGAGGCGCTCGGCCTCAGTGCGCCCATAATAGGTCGTGATGCGGAGCTCAACAGAATGCTGGCGAGCCTTGACTTGGCGTGCGGCGGCTCGGCCCAGCTTGTCCGCATCGTCGGCGAAGCCGGTATCGGGAAGTCGCGGTTGGTGAAGGAGTTCGTCGCCCGCGTCGGCGACGAGGATCGTTTTCGCAACGTCGCCGTGCGGCAGGCCACGTGCTCACCGCTGGGTGAACAATCATTTGGCGCCCTGGGTGCAGTGGTGCGCAGCGCTGCCGGGATGATGCAAAACGACAATGGGGACGAAATGCGGGGCAAGCTCGCAGCCTTGCTTGCCGATCTCGGCCTGCAGGGCGAGGAGGCGAAGCGGCTGATGCCTTTGCTCTACCATGTGCTTGGCCTCGGCGACCCCGATGCCACCTTGCAGCATGTCGAGCCCGAGCAGCTGCGGCGGCAAATTCTCTACGCGGTCCGCACAATCATGGAATGGCGGCTTGCGTTGTCGCCGCTGTTGATTGTCGTCGAAGACCTGCACTGGGCCGACTCCGTCTCGCTCGAGGCACTGCGTTTCGTGATGGACAGACTGGAACGCACGCGGCTGATGTTGCTGGTCACGAATCGTCCGGCGTCGGACAACGACCAACTCGACTCAAGTCGGGTCAGCCACACAGCGCTCAGGCTTTCGCCGCTCGACAGCGATGACGGACGCCGCCTGGTGGCGGCGCTTTTCGGCGAGAGCTGGGTAAACGCCGCAGGAGGGCTTCTCGACCAGATCCTCGAGCGCGCGGGCGGCAACCCGCTTTTCTTGGAGGAGATCGTTCGCGGCCTTATCGATCGCGGTGTATTGGTGCGCGATGGCCAGCAATGGCGGACCGTGGCAGGCGAAGTCGCAACCGGCATCCCCGCCACGATCCAGGCAATGTTGCTTGCTCGCGTCGACCGGCTGCCGCAAGAGGTGCGCCGGTTGGCCCAGGAAGCCGCGGTAATCGGCCCGCGCTTCGATGCCACGCTTCTGAAAGCCGTGGCAGCCGACCCCGGCCGACTGGAAGCGGGCTGCGAACTGCTTTGCGATGCGGAAATCATCGAGGAAGTTGCCGGATCAGGCTCGGTCTCGTCGCAAAGCTACCGCTTTACGCAAACATTGCTGCAGGACGTGATCTACCAGAATCTGCTCCTGCAACGCCGGACCGACATCCACCGCCGGGTAGGTGCCGCCCTGGAGCAACTGTGCGGCGACAAGCCGGAACGGTTCGAGGATCTGGCCGTGCTCGGTCATCATTTCGCTCAGAGCGCCGAGCGGGAGAGGGGCGCGCATTACCTGCAGGCGGCGGGAGATCGCGCTCGCATGATATACGCCAATGACGACGCCCTTCGTTTCTACGAGCGAGCACTGACTGCGTTGGGCGCGATCGGGCAAACACCGCTCAAACTGGCAATTGCAGAGCGCATTGCCGATTTGAGCGGCCCGGCAGGCCGCCGCGAGATTGCACACCGCCACTACGAGGCGGTGCTGCAGGCCTATCGCGAGTCAGCCGATCGTGTCGCGGCGGCGCGCGTTTTGCGCAAGATCGGTCGGCTGTTTTGGGACGTGGGCAAGCGGGACGACGCGGAATCGCGCTACGCTGAAGCGGCAGCGCTCCTCGATGGAGCGGATGCCCCGATCGAGCAGGCGCATCTCTGGCAAGAACGTGGCCGACAGGCGTTCCGCAGCGGAGATCACACTCTCGCGGCAAAATGGGCAGACGCGGCGCTGGATTGCGTACGCTCTCTGACAACGGAACATGTCTCCGATGATGCCACCCTCGTGACCGCCGAGGCACTTAATACCAAGGCTGTTGCGCTGGCTCGCCTTGGGCGAAACCATGAAGCCGTGCGTGAGGTTGAGCGCAGCATTGAATTGGCCGAAGCCGCCGGTCTGCTGGGCGCGGCCTGCCGCGGCTACACCAATCTCGGGGTGCTCTACACGACCATCGATCCGGCGAAGGCGATGGAGGTCTGTCGGCGCGGTCTTGAAGTGGCGCGCCGTATTGGCGATTTGGGTTTCCAGGCGCGCCTCCTCGCCAATCTGGCGGTAGCTTGTTGTACTTTCACGGATCGCTGTCCAACGGAGGGCGTGCCTGCTGCCGAGAAGGCCATCGAGATTGACCGGGCGCTCGACCAGCGCGAGCACCTGCCAGTGCCGTTGATCGTGCTTGGGCAGATCCACCAGTGCAACGGCCATCCGGAACTGGCGATCGGCTTGTTCCACGAAGCACTGGAGGTAGCCCGCGAAACGGGCGAGCCCCAACTTCTGTTTCCGTGCTATGATGGACTCGCAACGCTTAATCTCGACCTCGACAATCTGGCCGAGGCCGAACGCTACTTTTCCCTGGCGCAGGGTATATGCGCCCAGCACGGGCTCGACCCGGAAGCGCCGAACCTGATACTCGACGCCATTACCCAGGAAGGCAAGATTGCGCTTGACGACTTTCGCGGGCAAAAACCGGTGCTGGTCGGCCTGTTTCGAGGTCTGCATTGTGCGTTTTGCCGGCGCCACATCGCCGCTCAGGCGCGTCTCGATCCGGAGCTGCGCGAAAAGGGCGTGGAGAGCCTGACGGTGGTCAACACGCCGATCGAACGGGCGCGGCTCTATTTCCGCTACCATCCAATGCCGAACCTGCTTGCGGCGTCGGACCCGGAACGCGCTTCACATCGTGCTTTTGGACTGCCCAATCTCGAATTCACCGAGAACGAGACGAACTGGCCGTACAAGGTCGCGATGGCAGCGGCACAGGACATGCGGGTCGACATACCTGGCGAATTGCCCGGTCCCATGGATCCGATGACAGCCGCCGCAATCCTCGACAAGAAGGACCACTACGAACTGACCGAAGCCGACGAGCAGATGATGGCCACGGGACACGGACAACTGGTTGGTCAGTTCCTGCTGGACCGGCAGGGGATCGTCCGCTGGAGCTTCACGGAGGTCCCGGAGGGTGGGCGATACATGTTTGGCGCCCCAAACCCGAAGGAGCTGATGTCAGCCGTGTCGCAAGTCGCCCAATAATGAACTGACAAGTTCACCGTTTATCCGAGCACGGCCTCGACAGTGGCGACAAAGTCATCGAGCGAGCGGTCGCCGCGAATCTCGATGCGCGGAAGGTCGATGAGATCGCTATGGAGGTCCGCCGGCCCGTGCCTGCGGCCGAAGCCTACTCGATAGCCGCACTCCCTAGCCAGCCGGCCAAGCCGTCGGTCGGTGACGGAGAAGGGGGCCGCGAACGCCCTGGTTGGCCGGCCGGTCCAGCGTTCGATGAACAGACGAGAGCGCAGGAGCTCGGCGGCCAGGTCAGCGCTCGACAGACCATCTATGGCGCGATGCGTCGCCATGTGGCTGCCGAAGAAGGCGCCTTCGGCAGCGAGGCGTCGCACCGTCCCGGCGCCCATAAGCGGCGTCGGCGGACCGATGTCGGTGTCCCACTTTGCACTTTCGCCCACCAGGTCCGTCACCAGGAACACTTCCGCGGTCAGGTCGTTGGCGCGCAAGATCGGCCAGGCACGGTCGGCGAAGTTCTGGAAGCCGTCATCGAAGGTGATGAGCACCGGGCGGCCGACGAAAGGCTGACGGTTGGCGATGGATGCTTCCAGCTGCTCGGAGCCAATGGCGTGAAAGCCATTGGCGCGCAGCCATCCCATCTGGCTGGCGAATGCGGCGGGCGTGAGCCGAAAGCGAGCGAGCGCGGCCGGACCTTCATCGGCAACGCCGTGATACATTAGGACAGGGATATGCCGGCGCTGCTCGTTACGTGCGACGTCGCGGCGCAAGGCTCGCGCCCCACCCCAGACGATATTTCGCGCGACGCCGATTTCGATGGGCGCGCGGATCGGCACATGATCGATCACCGGGTCCGTCGCCACATCGCCCGGCGACAGGCGGCGGAAGCGGTCTATGCGGTAGAGCTCGGTCTGGATCGATTGCTCGAGGACGAGGCCTTCGGTCGCCGCCAGCGTCTCGGAGATCGCCTGGGCGCCGAATGTATTCCAGTCGAAGCCGGTCTTTTCGACATTGTCACGCAGCACGAATGCGTGTGCGCTGATGAAGCTGCCGCCAGGCGCCAACGCCTCGGCGAATTTCCTGGCGATGCGCCGTAGCTCGGCGAGATCATCGAGGTAGTAGAGCACTTCCGAACAGACGATCAGATCCATCTCACCCGGCAGCGTGTCGGCAGCGAAATCGAGTACGCCGAACTCGACATTCGGCTGATCGTTGCATCGGGCGCGGGCTCGCCCGACGGCTATGGCGGAAATGTCGGTTGCGGTCAAATGGCCGACGCGAGGCGCCAGCTGCCGCGTGAAGTGGCCCTCCGCGCAGGCCAACTCGAGCGCCCGCCCGATGGGACCGGGAGGCAGGATTTCGAGCTGGCGCTCGTATTTTTCCTGCTCATAGGACGAACCGTAGTTCCACGGATCCTCGGTCGCGAAATAGCTGTTCCAGAACGCCGTGCGATCCTTGTCGTGCTTGTCCGCGACCCGTGCGCGGCGCGGCGCAACAGGCTCTGACGGTTCAGCGCTCGACCGAACCAGGTC
This sequence comes from Mesorhizobium sp. M0139, assembly GCF_040322455.1. Classification (NCBI taxonomy): domain Bacteria; kingdom Pseudomonadati; phylum Pseudomonadota; class Alphaproteobacteria; order Hyphomicrobiales; family Phyllobacteriaceae; genus Mesorhizobium; species Mesorhizobium sp. M0139. The sequence goes on along the minus strand of NZ_JAMYTN010000001.1, from coordinate 460,309 downwards.
ATGCGCCTGTGCGGCCAATTGCGCGAGTTTGCCGAAGTGGCTGTCCTGATCGGGCTCGCTTCCCGCCATGGCAAACGATGCCTCGGCTGCAGGCGTGTTTGACGTGGTCGCGCCGGCGCCCTTTTGCGGTGCAGGCGATCCTCCCGCAAGCCGCTCAGCAGGCACTACATCCAGGATCAATTCAATCCAATGATCGCTTGTCACCGTCCCGAGTGCACCGAACTGCACGACAGCCTCGATCCGGCCATCCAGCATCAGATGGGCATAGATCTGATCGATGCCTTCCGGCAGTTCGGTCGCGGTCGGGTTGCGAGCGTCGACGCGAATTCCGAGCGTTCGCGCCAGCCTGCGCGGCGTGGCAAGATCGTCGGATTCGAGAAGCATTTGCTCAAGCTGGTACTGGACGCGGCGAGCCGCTGCGGGATTGTCCCAGATCTTGCCGAGTTCGATGATCAACGCGGTGGTTGCGCTGCCGAACCTCGCCCATCCGGCAGCCAATTGCGCCGGCACCGACAGGCTTCCTGCCATGAGGCCATCGAAGATCACCTTGGCAATCTCATGCGCCCACTTGCGTCCCGCCGGGAGCGCGCGCAGGGGCCGCGGGTCGATCAAGCGCGAGCCTGAGCCGCATTCGGACGCGGCGTTCCGCAACGCCAGCCAAGCAAGCGCTTCGGATGCGGTGCCGCCTTTCGCCGAAATTGAACCCGAGGGATTGTGCGCCACGCCGTCTTACCTGCGCCTGGTTCTGAGGGAGAACAAGTGTCCCGCAACGCGCTTACATCGCCGGTCTGGAAAAAGCAAAAGGCGCCCCGAAAGGCGCCTCTTCATCGCTTGATTCCCCTAGAGGAAACTGGAGCGGGTGAAGCGATTCGAACGCTCGACCCCAACCTTGGCAAGCCACAAATTACGCCGTTCAAGTGGTTCATAGCAGTGCGCTGGATTTCGCGCAAATGCGCGCCGGAAGGCGAATCGCTGGTCGTTGAATCTTTAGCACTGACGAACCCCGATGGACTCTGGTGAATTTCAGTGCACGCTAGAGACAGTAACCGCGCGGTGACCTCATAAGAATTGCCGAGCAGCAGGCGCGGATAGCGAAGAGGCTTGCTGAGACAATGAATAGCCTGAAATTTGATACCATCGCCCGTGTTGAGGAAATCGTCACGGACGTGCTTGCCATGGATCTCTTGCACAGCTCTCAGGCCTTCTTCTCGAAAGTGCTAGCGGTCGCAGGTGAACCACCAGACCTGAAACCAGTTTCCATACGTCGCTCGGTCGCGGACACCTCCCTTGGTGAGACAGACATTGAGGTTGTCGCCAGCGGACCGAATGGCAGTTGCGCTATCCTGATCGAGAACAAAGTCCGAGCGCCATTGATGGACCGCCAGTTCGCTAGATACCGCATGCGGGGGGAGGCAGGCGTCCGAGCAGGTAAATGGGGGCGCTTCAAGGTTATCCTGATGTCACCTCGAAGCTATTTTGAGGCTCTCGACGCGGAGCATTCTTTGCACATCGACGCAAATCTATCCTACGAGGAGGTGGTAGCATTCCTCAACGGGTTTCCCGAGTTCACATTCAAACGACACGTTTTTGAAAGCGCGATCACGGATTTCCGGAAGGGATACGTGAAGTCGGCCGACGTGGCCATGATGAACTTTTACAAGAACTACTGGTCGATGGCCTCCTCGGAGTTTCCCCAACTTCGAATGCCGAAGCCGGACATCGTGGGTAAGGACGGAAGCTGGATCTATTTCCCCGGCTTGTATTCGGGAAACAGCGTTCGATTGATTCACAAATTCAAGGGTATCGGCTGCGAGCTTGCGATCGCAACTCGGAACGCCGAAGCGCTCGGGGAGGCCCTGCTTCCTTACCTGGAACCTGACATGGTCGTTCGACCCACAAAATCCATGGCATTCGTCAACGTCAGGACGCCCGTGATCAACCACACACTCGATTTCGAGCAAATCAGGCCGGAGGTCGTTCACAGCCTCCGGACACTCGAGCGCCTACGGAAATTCGCATTGAACGAGGATGTCCGTCGATGCCTGGTGGTGGTTCTTTGACCGCTAGCCGAGACTTGGGCGTCTCCTACCAGCTTGGCGAAGGTCAGTAATCGTTCGGTCAGCTTGTCTTCAGTCGCACCATGACAACCTTCTGTTCACCGACACGCTCCACGTCGAGAATGCCAGAAGCGACCGCTAGATCGCTTAATCGCGCATAGCCGTAGTTTCTAGCGTCGAAATCTGGAGACTGTTTTGACAGATGAGCGCCCACGCGAGCGAGGTTTGCACGACCTTCGTCGTCTGCCGATGCCTTGACTGCATTTTGAAGCATGCCGAGAGCGACTTCGTCCAGCCTGCCACTCGCCGCCCCACCCGGCGCTGACCGACCTTGTTCCGGTTTGACGGGTATGGTGGGAGCATTCGCTGGCTTTCCTACGACCTTCTCTGGGGTGATTGGGGTTGCCTGCGGCTCTGGTGCCGCGCCGCCGAGCACATCGAAGTATATGAACTTGTCGCAAGCCGTAATAAACGGTCGCGGCGTCTTACGTTCACCGAATCCGTAAACGGTTATACCCTGTTCGCGGATGCGTGATGCGAGCCTTGCGAAATCGCTGTCGCTCGAGACGATGCAGAAGCCGGAAAACCGCTCGGTGTAGAGCAGGTCCATTGCGTCGATGATCATCGCACCGTCGGTCGCATTCTTGCCTGTCGTGTAGGCGAACTGCTGTACGGGTTGAATGGAATGCTCGAGCAGGCACTCCTTCCAGCCGTTGAGGTTTGGCTTCGTCCAATCACCGTAGATCCGCCTGACGCTAGCCGTGCCGTAGTTGGCGATCTCCGCGAGGAGCCCCGAGATGATCTTTGGGGACGCGTTGTCGCCGTCAATTAAAAGCGCAAGTGGATCGCTGTTCATCTCGCAAATCTCCCCCTTCCTGTCACCAGGATAACATTGATTTTCGGCCGCTTTTCGAGAACCTCCCTTCAAAACGCGCTTGCTGCTTGAACGATGTGCTCATCAGGCTTTCGATCGAATTGACGAATACTACTCGCCAAAACAGCGGCTTTCGGGTCAGGGACGCTGTAGACGGGAAACTCACTTGTGAGTTTCGCAAGATGGCGACTCCAGGTGGAGACCTGTCGTTCGAAGTTTCCCGTGCTGACCTCGGCCGGGAATATCAATAGCCGCGGCATCGGATCGACGACAGGAAGTTCGGCTCCCGAGGCTATCCTGGAAACAAGGTTGCCGAGCGGCGGCAGAGATGTTGCTCCAGGAAGGTGCGTTGCCATCTCGTGGAAGGTCTTCAGAAGCTTGCACGTCTCTACATAGGCTGCGCAAGCCGCGTCACGGTAGGGGGCTCGATTGAGATACTTGTTATAAACCTGTAGCTGCCGGATGACCTCCGGAGTGCTCCTGCTTCGCAGTCTTTTGTCGCCCAGGGTCTTTGCCTCCCAGAAAACGATGTTGATGAGGCCCCGTGGACCATCCTCCAAAGCTATCATGTCCATACGTGGAGCGTATTTGCCGGTCCGTTCCGGTGTACTGGCATCGACTGCCTGCTCTGGCCACCAAGGGATCCCCATCTCCAGATCTATAACATCTTCATTCGCCGCAACGATGCATTCCACACCCGACTTTTCATAGCCCGAATACGTATTTGCGCGCTTGATCCATGCCGTCATGGTTTGGATCCCTTGGTAAGGGGCTTCCCGCTCGGCTGTCGACTTGTAGCGAACGGTTTGGTCAGACAGGGACATGTAAGTTTGGCCGGACACATCGTCGAAAACGTACTTGTGGTGCACCTCCAACTTGGGATGTCCTCGCCTGTCCAGCGACACTCGCGCGAGTGACTGACCGCAATGATAGAAGTTGAGGTATTCATCGCGGAGAGCCAGCCGTAGCTGTCGCTGTCCCTTCAGCGGCGATCCGGACGGCGCCCAGGATCGCAGGAGGTCCTGCCACCAATTTCCTTCCGGCCGCTTTGTCAAAGCCCATAAGGCATTGATCTTCTTTTCACTCATACCACGCATAAGCACGCTCGGACCTTTTTCCAATCAGACCTCCTGCCAAACCTAGGCTCAGTAAGTGCGACGTTTCGGAACAACACGATCGTGTCCCGCGGCGTGGTGTAGCTGGCGGCATTAGTCGCCGTGCTCTCCGGCATGAGCCGGGCTGATCAGCGCGCCACGGCTGGCAGGCTTATCAGGGGATCATCGCTCATCTGGCTGATCGTTTCCAGAGTCATATATCTGGCCCGCTGCACTGCCCATTCATCGTTCTGTTCGAGCAGGATTGCGCCGACTAGGCGCACGATCGCATCGTCGTTCGGGAAGATTCCGACGACCTCGGTGCGCCGCTTGATCTCGCCGTTGAGACGTTCGATCGGATTCGTCGAGTGGAGCTTGGCGCGATGTTCCTTGGGGAAGGTCATGTAGGCCAGCACGTCGGGCTCGGCGTCGTCCATGATTGTCGCCAGCTTCGGCACCTTCGGCCGGATCTGGTCGGCGACGGCGCGCCATTGTACGGACGCGGCCTCGGGCGTTTCCTGGGCGAAAGCGGTGGCGATGAAGGCTGAGACGACCCTGCGGCCGCTCTTGCCGGCATGGGCCAGCACGTTCCTCATGAAGTGGACGCGGCACCTCTGCCATGTCGCGCACAGCACCTTGGTGACGGCCGCCTTGAGGCCTTCGTGAGCATCGGAGACGACGAGCTTGACGCCGCGCAGGCCGCGACGTGTGAGCTTGCGCAGGAACTCTGTCCAGATCGGCTCGGCCTCCGAGGTGCCAATCTCCATGCCCAGTACCTCGCGCCGGCCGTCCGCGTTGACGCCGACGGCGATGATAACGGCGACCGAGACGATCCGCCCACCGCGGCGGACCTTCAGGTAAGTGGCGTCGATCCATAGGTATGGCCAATCGCCCTCGATCGGCCGATCGAGGAAGGCCTTCACATTCCCGTCGATCTCCTCGCACAGCCGCGAGACCTGGCTCTTGGATATGCCGCTCATACCCATGGCCTTGACCAGGTTGTCAACCGACCGGGTCGAGATGCCTTGCACATAAGCTTCCTGGATGACGGCGGTTAGCGCCTTCTCGGCCATGCGGCGCGGTTCGAGGAAACCTGGAAAGTAGCTTCCCTTCCTGAGCTTCGGGATGCGCAGCTCGACCGTGCCGGCCCGCGTCTCCCAGTCCCGGTCGCGGTAGCCATTGCGCTGGGCGAGCCGCAGCGGGTTCTTCTCGCCATAGCTGGCGCCGGTGGCCGCGCCCACTTTCCATCAGTCGCTCGGCGGCAAAGCCGATCATCTCCCGCAGCAGATCGGCATCCGGGGTCTTCTCCACGAGCGTGCGCAGGTTCATCATGTCGTCGGTCATCGGTGGTCCTTCCGAAATGGGTGGCGTCAACAACCAAACCCTACCGGAAAGCGCCGATGACCACCCACACGCCGCTCGCTCGCTACGAGCGCTACTAACGGCGCGCTCGTGAGCGGCTTCGCTACCGCCGAGCTACACCACCTGATGGGGCACGACCAACAACACCTATTCTTGCCATGACAAACACGAGGAGCCAAGCAGCTTCCTCCTGGTGCCCAGTGTTGAAATGTGATGTCCGGAATCTCTAATTCAGGCTATGCTTATATTGACTGAGTGTCAGGGTGAGGTCTGCTGGATGATCGACGGAGACGTATTTGATTTTGTCGAACGCTGCAGGAAGCACTCGGCGACGGGGCCCCTTCTGAACGATCTTCTTGAAACGGTAAGGAATCTCGGCTTCGAGCATCTAATCATGAGCGGCGTTCCGCTCGGGGGTCAGAAGCTCGCGCCGATGGTGGAATTGAACGGCTGGCCAGCAGGCTGGTTCGAACGCTATGTCGAGGCCGAGCATGCAGCTGTTGACGGTGTTTGCATCTACTCAGCCAAAACTCTTAGGCCGTTCCTTTGGGCTGATGTCCCGGCAAAATGGTCGGGTACCGAAGGCTCCCGACGCGTTGCGAGAGAAGCGACGGAGTTTGGTATTTGCAGCGGCTTCGCCGTGCCGATGCTCAGCGTCCACCACTGGCAGTCAGTCCTATCATTCGCCTCCTCTGCGAAGTCCTGCAAGCTGTCTCCTCGCCAGCAGGTGCAGTTGGTCACCATGGCGGTATACGCCGGGATGTCGATTCAGGCGTTGTCAAATGAGGATGACGGTGACGAAGGTCCGCTGACTGATCGGGAAAGGGAGGTTCTTTTGTGGGCCGCAGCCGGCAAGACGTCCTCGGAAACCTCCCAAATTCTCGGTCTGACCGAACGTACTGTCAAATGGCACTCGACGCGAGCGCGCGAGGCCTTCGGCGTCGCCACGACGACGCAGGCCGTCGTCGAGGCGGTGCGCAGGCGCTTGATCCATCCTTAGGTGTCAACTGTCCGATCGGACAGGTGACGTCCATTAGGACGACTGCAACTATCCCCCGAAGAACGATAGGGGGATCGCGCTATGATTACGGCCCATGTCGTCAATGCGCAGAACAAACATCTCTACGAAACTGAGTTCGACGAGTTTTTGCGTCGGCGGCACGACTTCTTCGTGCACCAAAAACGCTGGCGCCCTTCCAGCCCGGACGGCCGCGAACTAGACCAGTTCGATACTGAGGCCGCGACCTACCTGCTCGGCATCGAAGAAGATCGGGTCGTGACCTCTGCTCGATTGATCCCAACGACCGAGCCGCACATGGTGTCGGAGGTCTTTCCTCACATGTGCGAGAAATCAGGAGTCCCGCGACGCCCAGACTGGGCCGAATGGACGCGCACATTTGTTGTTCCTGACAAACGCTCCGGGCTGCGTGGCACGTTGACGCAGCTGTGCTGCGCGGTGATGGAATACGCACTCGAGGAGGGCCTCGCCGCGGTGGGCGGCATCCAGGAAACCTACTTCATGCCCCATCACGGCGCGCTGAAATGGCTGGCCGAGCCGATGGGTATGGCCAGGGAACAAGACGGCGAGTGGTACATCGTCGCGTACATCGAGGTGAATGAGGCGGCACTTGCGAGTGTCCGCAAGATACTCCGCATCAACCACTCGCTGCTCGTCCGGCGCGGAGCCCAGCCTCCATTTCTCCGTTGGCCTCAGAAGCGTTTGAAAGTCGCCTGATGAGCTTCATGGGCGCGATCGCGTAAAAATCTTTCGCACCTACAACGAAGGCCCACTACAAGCTCAAGCTGGTTTAAATGTCGAGGCGGCAAGTATCTTTCAGGAAGTTGTCCAACCAGTGCGCTGCGCCATTCGATGTCAAGAGTTTTTATTGCGCAGAATGATCAACGCCAAAAGAGATACAACACAACTAAGACGAAATTGTACGCAATCTTAAGATCGTAAGGGGGGCGTTCCTGTGGCTTCAAAGCTTACGCTTTTGTTTGTACTAGGTCTAGCTGTAGCGTTGGCAGGGTGCGATCCAGTGGAAAAGGTGGTCAACGACAGATTCCCCCCCGTTTCGCCGGAGCAGCATCGAACTGAAGCCATATCTACGGCTATGTCGGCGCTAGCTGGTATGAAGGACCCGAATATAGCCGTCGGCCTGAGTATATCAGACGCTGCCAAAATCATTAATTCGAGCGAACTTAAGAGTAGATTCGGAATTGTGAACGTTACCCTTCGGGGAGATCAGCAAATATTATTTGCCGACGTATCTCTCGACAAGCAATTCTCAGATGTTGATTTTCCGGCATTAGATAATGATACACGTACAACGTTAAATAGTTGGAGGCCTCATTTCAAAGGTACGATAACATTTGGGCTCGGCGTCACCAGTGCTAGTGCGCAGAGCGAGAATGGAAATCTAAATCTGAGTTTCCACCTGCTGCCCCTGTTCAAGAATATTCATGTCGACAAAATTGATTTAGCCGAAAAAATTGATCTTACTGCCGCAGCGGACATGTTAATACCGCTTTTAAACGATTATGCTGACAACATTTCCGGCGAACTGAGCCGGGCCGACTTTGCCAAAGTGTCGTTTCCAGCCATTCCCATTGATCGGATGGATCCCTCCCGGTCAATATCTCTCGACGGTCCTGAGGAGGCGGCAGCAAAAATCACGATCTCCGGGAATCCGATCTCGTCACCGGTTTATATAAGGTCAGTTGTTTGGTTGATCGATGCAGATAGCTTTGCTGCAATAGCGGAACTTGCGGCCGTTGGGTCAGAACCTGTCGCTGCCGCAGATGGTGCGGCCGGCGCCGTTGATTTCTCCCGTCTCGACGTCGAATTTACGCAAAGGCTGTCAGCTGGTTTGTCCCTTCCGGAGGCGATAAAGGGCGAATGGATAGCAGTCTCCAAATCGCTCGTGGCGGACGTAGTCAACGCGGTAGTTACCCAGGCAGATCTTTGCATTGGAGCGTCGGCTTCGATCCCCGATCAGTCGTTTAGCAATAAGATAGAAATTCCCGACGAAACGTCGATCGATTGTACTCCTAAGATGGACTGTACGCCTACGAAGGACTGCACACCAACGGCTGACTGCACCCAAACACAAGATTGTTCACAGACAAGAGATTGTAGTCAGCCACACGACGAACGGAACTGCCATGCTTGCCTCCTTAGGGCGCCCAGAGTGTGCTTTTTCGGAAGTTGCTCTGGCGGCCAATGCATCAAGGAAGGGAACGATCCATTTTGTGAGGCTCAGAAGGCGGCTCAGAACGATGCCTACGCTGGATCAAGGCTTAAGTGCGAGGCTGAAAAAGCCGCAGCTAGAGGTGAATGCGAAGCCGCCAAATCAGGCAGGAAGTTTGATTGTGAAAAGAACAAAGCCGCTTCAAAGGTGCAATGCGAAGGACAGAAGGAGGCTGCCCGGCTAGCCTGTGAGGCTGAAAAGACCGGCAAAAAAGCTCTGTGCGAGACTGCTAAAGAAGGACTGAAACGCATATCGCGACTGGGAAACGTAGCCAATGTAGACGGCAAAGTAGGTGGATCGGGGACACTTAGCGTCTGCATAAAGAAACTATCGCTGTCACACTCGCTCGACAACCTAAGCGCTTCTCTGTCGGTGAGTGGTCAGGCTTCGGCAGATTTCGGTATTAAGTACGTGCCGCTCGACATAGCGGGATATTTGGTCTGCCAAGTTCCTTGGACTGAGAACAAGCACCTTGACGTACGTCTTCCAACTCAGGAGTTGGGACTGAGTTCGCAAATCTCATTAGACATGACAACCACCCCGCCAAAACTGAAGGCCGTTTTTAAAACGTCGGCATTGGCCGTTAAGATGCGGCCCGGGCCAAGGGACTTAATTCTGCAGAGCTACAACATGAGGCTATCCTGTCTGCCAGTGAATGGCCTCCTTGACCCTGTTGTTGTAGAGGCGTCGAGGGCTATCCCGGAACTTAACGGCGATTTTGAATTGGCGGGTCAGGAGCGCGCCTTCGAACTCGTGCTGACCCCAACCACCTTTGAGATAGAAGGAACGTCGATGTCTGCGACGACCAGCTACCAGGCTACCGAAAAGGCTTTGGTTGTCGGCGGCGCTTTGTCTCCGACCAGCCCCTAGCTGCAATGAGGTCGCGCGTGGGTGAAGATTTTAGCCGAATGTTTTCCTGGCGGCGATGGGCCCTAGCATTGTCGACTTCAGCGTTACTTTTTGGGTTCCCGTGCCGCGCGCTTGCGGCGGACTATGAGACGGTGTGGGTCGAACCTGGGGCAGCTGTGGATGTATATTGGAGCATCAACCTTTCGGGAAAGGTGCACCTGGCAGCGGACATCGATGGGGAACCAGCTTGTCTGGACTATTGGTGGATCGTCTGGCCGTTTACCCAGATTAAGCAACTGGGTCATTTCTGTGGCCGGGTAAGTTTTGACCTCCCTGGGCTGGGGGACTTCGCCATAGGAGGGAAGCTCCGAGCGGGCGGTGCAACAACCCGCACTAGGCTACGTGGAACATCCGACGAAACGGTGGCTCACCGTTTTCCGGACATTAGGTTCTAGATCGAAAAAACCGGTTCTTAGAGGACCTGAGATGAAGCCCCTCGCGAAGCTGTGGACTTGGACCGGTCACTCATTTATCCCCATCGCGGTAGGTTGGGCGGTTTATGTTCGTGGCGGCCTAAATGGAGAGACGGCGTCTCTTGGTGTGCTTGTCTCCCGAGGTTATTGGGGGCTTCTTTTAACGCTCGGCGCGGCAAATATTCTGGCATGGACGTTCGCGCTATATATGCGCGCGGCCAAACGAATAGGGATGCGCCTCGTGGTGCCCCCGAATACTACGTTCGAGAGCAGTGACTCTAGGAGCCGCCTGATTTCTTGGGGCACAGCTGTCGTTTATGCGGCTACGATCATGGCGGCGCTGGTCATCTTCGGTGTCAGATATTCTGAAAGTCGCATCTATGTTTGGAACGACATGAGCCCGCTCAATGTGGGGTTCATGAGTAGCAGGCTCACGGCTCATAGCCGTGCGTGCAGCCACCAACCCTGCTTCGCTGTGGGGCCAAGATTTAACGACGCCGGTAAGCCGCTTTCGGGCGTCAATGAGTACGTGCAATATTTTACTGATGGTTTGTTGCTTGTGTCGGCGGCCGCACTGCTACTGGGCCTCGGCTATATGGTTATCATTGGAATGGAGGTCGGCCGAGATCGAGTAAGCCCGAGGTCCGACGACCTCCCTATGACGTGATCTGAGACCCGCGGAATAATTCCACGAACAGCGCGTCCATTAATCGATTATCAGGTGTTGCTGGAGGAAACTATGGCCAAACGTGCGTTTATCGCCATCATAGCAGTCACATTACTCGCGATCCTTTCTACAGCGGGATCCGCGCAGGGGCTGCTGACGGCCGCAGGGGTAATCGAGGGCCTGAACCAAGCGCTCGACGGAATGCGCAGCGCCCTCAACGAGGCGACCAACGACGCCAAGAGCGTCGGGAACTCGTACCAAGCAAACGCCCAGAACGTCATCAGCGACATAAATAAGGCGTTCACCGACAACTTGAACCTCGCTGCTGACAAGATGTCGGAGCAGCAAAGACAGCTCGTGGGAAACGGCGAGCGACTCATCTCACTTACTCAGGAAGCCACTGAAGAGCTCACCAAGAAGAACTTCGAGAGAGCCAGATCGCTTATGATTGAGGGTGATATCGTAGCCTACAATACGAGCTATTCGCTACCGTGTCGCACGACGAAGCCGCGGGTAATGCTCGTCGATCCGGTCGCCATCCAGGCCGATCAGGAAGCGCCGATCATTCACGTCCGCGGTAACTTCCTGCTTCAGGGGAAGGAGTTTTCAGTAAAAATCGGCAAAGAGGAGGCGCAAATCCTTCAGCGCAGCGATACCGAAATCGACTTTGCCGTCCCTCCCACGGTGCTGCAGGATGCGAAGGCCAAGCAGGTTGCCGTCAGTGCATCCATAGTCGGGCTTAAGACCATCACAAGGAAGATCAGGTTCATTCTTGGCTGCTCCGAGAGGTTCAGCAATCTGGACGTTACTCCAACCGTGCAGTTCCTAATCGATCCACCCATCACCTATCACTTAAAGGGTACCCTCACGACGAGCCATTTCGTTCCCAGCGTCATTGCCGATCTGAAGGGGCATTTCGAAAGCACGGGGAATAATCACTGCGATGATTCCTATTCCGCCGACCAGAATCTCTGCCTTGTGCAGAAAAGCGGCACGATCGATCATGTCGAACTTTCTAACCAGTCGGCGAACTGTGGAAGCGGAATCGGACCAGTTAATCCATCCGGAGACCATTGCGTCTTTGTCGGCGGCCACGTCCAGGGCTGTGGGGCCAATAGAGGCCCATTCCACACGTGGCTCGGCTGTAAGGGGCGGGGGTGGGTGAAATACGATTATCAACTCTATCGAAAGGAGTTAGTCCAGGAGGAAGCTGACCACGTCGACATCGAAAAGGAGGGTGTAACTGGCGAGACGCTTTTCTCCTTTCCGTTCCCATCCGCCTCGGGCGACAAGCAGTATACCTTTACCGTCGTGGTCCAGAAGCTGAGAGGCGATAAGGTGCTGGAGCAAGGAACATTGTCGCAAGCCAATGCTACCCACGGCACATGGCGGGCAGACGTCAAGGACGGGCAGTTTTCCTTAACGCTTCAATAGGAGACATCGCATGGGCGCGGGGCCGCAAATGATGCTTGCGATAGCTTTCTGCCTCTTAACGCTCGGCAATCGAGCGATCGCCGATGACCGAGACTACACAAACCCCTATCCGCAGCAGAAAGAAGTTATTGACCGGTGGCTAGCCGATTCGGTGATGGGAAAAGTTTGTGGAAGTTGGTTGGCGAGGAGGTCGTCAAAATCCCGCCACGACCGTCACAGGAACTGCATCCGCAGAATAGCCAAGCGAGCGCCAAGGAAATCGCAGCTTCTATGAAATTGGCGCGCGATCCAAACGACCACCACCCCGGTCGCTATATTCGGATTGGTCAAGGAGGAATAGCGATGGCGTTCTCGTGGCCGCGAGCAAACTCCAGAAGGTATGGACCTTCTCGAACTGATGCCCGACGAGTACAGAGCTAAATGGGGGGTTGAAGTCGGACTACCCCATGGTGGACCTATCGAGACGGTTCCGTCGTGGAAATACACTCAAGACCAACTCGGTGACGTTTGCGGGAAATACGCGGCAACATCCTATTCTCGGCGTCCGATCTCATACGTTTCATGGGTTGCGCCCATGCGACGGCGCTCGACCTTGCACGGCTGCGCGGTAAAGGGCCCCAGCCGCGAGAGGACAGCCAGGATGCGGCGCTATCACAAAAGCTTGGCGATGCTCATGAGGTTGCGCATCTGGCGCAGCTGAAGGGGACAGGGCGTGAGGTCGTGGAAATCGAGCGAGGCGATCTGGCAGCAAATGCAGAGGTCACCCGAGCTGTCCTAGCATCGGGCGCTGAGGTGGTCTTTCAGGGCGCGTTTCTCTCGGGCAACTGGGGGGGCTGGTCTGATTTTCTGGAACGGCTGACTCTACCCTCGACGCTAGGCCCGTTCAGTTATGAGGTGGCCGACACCAAGCTCAGGCGCCGCCCTCACCCCAAACATGTGCTGCAGCTTGTGCTCTATTCTGACCTGCTGACGGATATTCAGAGCGTGGCGCCCGAATATGCCCATGTTGAGTTAGGCGACGGCAGCCGCGCAACGCTGCGGCTAGCGGATTATGCAGCCTATGCGCGGATGGCGCGGGCTCGGCTTGAGGCTTTCACGGCTGACCCGCACCCGACGCGGCCCATTCCTTGCGCCGATTGTGGGTTTTGCCGCTGGTCCGACCATTGCGATGGTGTCTGGCAGGCTGAGGATAGTTTGTTCAACGTCGCGAATATTGCGCGCGGGCAAGTGAAGAAGCTCGAAGCCGCAGGTATCGCCACGATGGCCGAGCTTGCTGCGCGGGAAGGGCTGGTGCATGGCATGGCGGCGGGCACGCTGGAGAAGCTGCGCGCGCAGGCGCGGCTGCAGCATGCTCGCAAAATTGGAGCGCCGGCCTATGAGTTACGCTCGCCGCAAGAGGGAAAGGGGTTTCATCTTCTACCCGAACCCCAGCCGGGCGATCTGTTCTATGATATCGAGGGCGACCCGCACTACGAGGGGGGCCTTGAATATTTGCACGGGATCTGGTGCGACGGGCAGTTTCGCGCCTTCTGGGCGCACACCCACCACGCCGAGGCGCAGGCGCTTTCCGACCTTTTCGACTTCTTCCGCGCGCGGCTAACGAGTTATCCGAAAGCCCGCATCTATCACTACGCCCCATACGAAATCACCGCACTACGCCGTCTGACCGCGAAATACGGCATCGGCGAGGGTTTCCTCGACCGGCTGTTGCGCGAGCGACGCTTCGTCGATCTTTATGCCGTGGTGCGCGGCGGGTTGATCGCATCCGAGCCCAACTATTCAATCAAGTCGCTCGAGGTATTTTATGGCCTCAAGCGCGAGGGCGAGGTGAAGACGGCGGGCGGCTCAGTGGTGGCATATGAGCAATGGCGCGAGACAGGCGACCCGCAGATCCTGAGCGAGATCGAGGACTACAACCGTATCGACTGCCAGTCGACCGAGATGCTCCGCGAATGGCTAGCGTCGATCCGCCCCAAAGATCCGTGGCCGCAGATCGGCCGCGACCAGAGCGAGAAGGAAGCGGAGGAGGATGCCGAGGCGCGAGCTTTGCGAGCGCGGCTCGCAGCCTCGAACCTGCCCGAGGACCGCAAGGAAATGCTTTTCAACCTTGGCCTCTTCCACAAACGCGAGGCCAAGCCTGCCTGGTGGGCAATCTTTGATAGCCTCGGGAGTGAAGACGACGAATTGATTGACGATCTCGACGCGCTCGGTGGCTTGGTGGCCATTGGGCCCGCCGAGCCGATCAAACGGTCGGTCGCGCGCACTTATCGGTTCCCGCCGCAGGAGACGAAACTGCGAGGCGGGAGGAAGGCCACGGTCCCTACGCCCGAGGGTTTTGCTTCGGTCAACATCGAGGCATTCGACCGTACAAAGCGGATTCTCACGCTAAAGATAGGCGCGGCCAAGGGGGAGCTGTTGGGCGACCGGTTGACGTTGCACCCCGATAAGCCGATCGGCACCGAGGTCATCGCCGCAGCGTTGGGGAACGTAATCGACGATCAATGTGGTTCGCGGGTTTACCGGGCGATTGATGACCTGCTTTCGCGCGCGTCTCCACGCTTGACGGGTGGCGGCGGCGATATCCTGAATGGTGCCGATCCGGGCACGGGCACTATCGCTGCCGTCCAGCTTATGGAGAATACCGTCCTCCCCATCCAAGGACCGCCCGGCACCGGCAAGACCCATGTTACTGCCCGCGCGATCTTGTCACTGGCGGGCGCAGGCTATCGCGTGGGCGTCGCTTCAAACAGCCACGAAGCCGTCCGCAACGTGCTGCTCGGGTGCCTCTCGGCGCTTGAAGACGTGGACGTGCCGATTGCGCTCGACTTTGTTCACAAGGTCTCGGAGGATGAAAACGGATATCCCGAAGATTGCCCCGTGCGCCGCACGACCGACAATGCCGAAGCCGCCGAGGGCGGCCATGTCGTAGGCGGCACTGCCTTCTTCTTCGCGCGCGATGAGAACATCCAGGCTTTTGATTGGCTCTTTGTTGATGAGGCCGGTCAGGTAGGACTCGCCAACATGGTCGCTATGGGTCGGGCTGCGCGCAACCTCGTGTTAGTGGGTGACCCGCGCCAGCTGCCTCAGGTGATCCAGGGTGCGCATCCCGCGCCTGCTAACCTTTCATGCCTCGACTGGATGTTAGGTGAACACGCGACCGTGCGGGCCGACCTGGGAATCTTCCTGCCCGTCACGCGGCGCATGCATCCCGCGGTCTGCCGCTTCATCTCGGATCAGGTTTATGACGGGCGGCTGATTAGCCACCCCGACACAGCCCGTCAGCGGGTGATCGGCACTGCCTTCCCCGAGGCTGGGGCATTTTGGGTGCCGGTCGAACATCAGGGCAACGCGCAGGCCTCGCCGGAAGAGGTCGCAGCGATCCGCGTCGCGTGCGACGAGTTGCTGACCGGCCGGTGGACCGACAAGACCAGCAACACCCGTCCGATTTCGCAGGACGACATAATCGTGGTCGCCCCCTACAACGTGCAAGTCAACGCACTCAGAGAGGCGCTGCCAGAGGGAATTCGCGTCGGCACCGTGGATAAGTTCCAAGGGCAGGAGGCGCCGGTCTGCATCGTTTCGATGACCGCATCTTCGGTCGAGGAAACCTCCCGCGGGATGGATTTCCTCTTCTCGCTCAACCGCATCAACGTAGCGGTGTCACGCGCCAAGGGGCTTGCGCTCGTCTTCGGTTCGCCCCGCCTGCGCGAGGCGAAATGCAACACGGTCGAACACATGCGGCTGGTGAATACGCTTTGCGCACTTCAAGACGTCTGAACTCAGGAGGATCTGGTTGACTACTGACAGCGGCAACAATTGGCTCCAAATTCGAAAGGAGTTGGCGCTCGCGTTTGGCAAAAGCGTGCCTTCCGGATTCCTGGTCCGAGAAGGATCGACAGCCATGCGCAATGGCTCGCCGCTTGTGAAGAGAGACCGGGCGGAACGCGACCGGCTTGTTGGCACAGGAGTGCTAGTGCCCGATGAAAACCCGGCGTTGTTCCGCTTCGCCGTCGATCACACCTTCAGCAGCCAGAGTGTAGCGGCAGGAATTGTCATCGACGGCAATAGCAATGGAAGCCACTGGCAGACTGCCTCCAGGTCGACCAGGGGAGAAGGTGCAGTCCCAGACATACTGGATCGGATGGCCGTCGAAGCGGCAATGGATGCATTCGACAGATATCGCCAGAACGGAGAGCACTCCGAAATCTTTGGGCATTTCGGCGAGCCGCGCGATTATTGGGTGCGCTCAACGCGAGCACGCCCTAACAGGGTCTATCCTACGAAGCCCATAGTCGCGTTCGCGGGTGACAGAACCAAACTTAGTGGCGGCTGGGGAAACGCAGACGACGCTGCCGCCCTGCTGCACAATTCTGGATTTATTGTGGTCGACAAGGACGACCAGCCCGTAACCCCATCAGAGCAGTATGGTCACGTGATCCGCGGGGCAGACCGTATTCGGCTCGTGGCGCTGAACTACTACATGGAACCGGCCCGTGAGAGTGCGGCGCATGAAGTCTCGATCCGTGCCGGAACTTTGGCAGCGGATATAGGCCTGCTGAATGCTCATCCGGCTATCTGCAGTGCTCTTGGTGGTGAGAAGTTGCGGCAACTGGCCGGAGTTGGTGTGGCTACACATACCCAACCGAACCCGAGCAGCACCACGGTCTTCACATATCAACTCACCCCTGCGGAAGAAGGCCCAGAAACCATGAACTCCGAGCCATCGGTTGAAATGCCCTCCGCGACCAACCTAATCCTTTATGGTCCTCCTGGGACCGGCAAGACCTACGCAACGGCTGTGGAAGCGGTCCGACTTTGCCACGGCGATGAGGCGGTGGCTGCGCTGGAGCATGATCGCGATGCGCTGATGACCGAGTATCGCCATCTTGTAGCTGACGAACAGATCGCGTTCGTAACCTTCCATCAGTCATTCTCCTACGAAGAGTTCGTTGAGGGGCTGCGGCCCGTCACCGAAGGAGGGGACGCTGGTGATGAAAAAGCAGGAGCAGGGGGTCCAAGCGGGTTCAGGCTCAGACCTCAGCCTGGCGTATTCAAAAGGATCAGCGAGAAAGCCCGCTTAGACTCAGGGAACACCCCGACGATACGGCTCGACAGGTCTAAAGCAGTCTACAAAATCGCCTTAGGTCGCCGGCGGACCGAAGAAGACCAAATTCGAGAAGGGCTCGACAAATCACTGATCCATATCGGATGGGGAGGCGATATTGATTGGTCGGCTGAACGCTTCGACGATTTCGAAGAAATTAGGAAAGAATGGAAGGCCAAGAAGGATCCGGACGCCGGAGGCAAAGATCCGAACATCGAAATAACTTATGCTTTTAGGTCAGGTCTCCAGGTCGGGGACTATGTAGTCATCTCTGACGGCAGAGACAGCTTCCGTGCTCTCGGCCAGGTCACAGGGGAATATGAGTTCGACGCTGGTGCCACGTTCCACCCGCATAGGCGAAGAGTGCAGTGGATCTGGCGCGATGATAGCGGCACAGATCGTGCGAGCTTCTACGCCAAGAATTTCAGGCGCCAATCGGCATATCGACTGGATCCAGATCTCATTGATTGGGACGCGTTGGAAACCACAGTCATAGGTCTGGACGCCGGGCGCCCCGTTGCCGGCGCAAGGCCTCATGTCTTGATCATTGACGAGATCAACCGGGCGAATATCTCAAAGGTCTTCGGCGAGCTGATCACTCTACTCGAGGTAGACAAGCGTCTCGGCTGTCAGAACGAAATTAAGGTCCGGCTTCCCTATTCCGGGGCAAGCTTTGGCGTGCCGTCTAACCTACACATCATCGGTACGATGAATACCGCAGATCGTTCGATCGCGCTGCTCGACACGGCACTGCGCCGCCGCTTCACTTTTCGCGAGCTAATGCCAGACATATCGGTGCTGCGGAATACCATGGCTACGAGAGCGCTCAACGCAGAGAACCTCGACGGCATTAATCTGTGCAAACTTCTGAGCACGATCAACGAGCGGATCGAATACCTATTCGATCGCGAACATCAGATTGGTCACGCCTATTTCACAGAATGCGGCAGCCGGGCGGATGTGGACGACGTAATGCGTCACAAGATCATCCCGCTTCTGACCGAGTATTTCTATGAGGATTGGTCGAAGGTCGCCGCGGTGCTGGGCGACGGAGGCGGGACGGCCAACACCAACTTCCTCGAAGCGAAGAGACTATCGCCTCCCGCCGGCCTTGCGGACGATGAACTCGGCGGGGAGAAGCTGCGCTGGAGCGTCAAAGCAAAATTCAACTTCGCCGAGTTTGAAGCCTGATGCCGGCCTATACGGTCCGTGAATGGGACAGCCTTTCACATGGAGACGGAACCGGCCAGATACCGGAGTCCTTCGCGGATCGGCTGGCCGCCATTGCGCGGGTTTCTGCATTTGCTGGCAGAGAGGGCGGTGGTGTGGTCGAACGCCGTCGCCACTCGCTGCGCGCCAGGGGTGTTGTCGGCATTCTGGCCGCCAAAGACTGCAGTCTGGAGATACTGCCCAAAATTGACGTGGTGCCCGGCGAGAACATCAGCCGCCAAAACGCCGAGACTCGGAAGCGGCTAGTCCATATGTTGGCCGTCGCCCTTGAACTGAAGATCGATCTAGGGGCGATAACGGATATTGAGTGGCAGCGCGAGACGCTTCTCGAAATCTTGATTCGGATTTTTTGCGACAAACTTACCGAAGCGGTTCGCAAGGGTATGCCGCGCCGCTACACAGAGCAGGATGATGACCTGCCCATGCTGAGGGGTCGACTGAACATCACGCGGCAGTTCACCCGCCACGCAATCAATCCCTCACGCCTCGCTTGTCGGTTCGATACTCTATCCGAAGATATTGCGCTGAACCGCATCATGAAGGCGACAATCCGGCATCTGTTTCACATCTCGAAAAGTCCGGCCAATCAGCAGCGTCTACGCGAACTAGCATTCGTCTATTCAGAAATAGCCGATCTTCCCCCTGCGGCCCTCCGATGGGACGAGGTTGTTATCGACCGCACCAACCGCCAGTGGCGGGAGCTGTTTGATATGGCAAAGCTTCTGCTATCAAATCGCTACCAGACGACCACTGGAGGCCCTGGTGAGGGCACAGCCCTTCTCTTTGAAATGAACGCGCTATTCGAAGAATATGTCGGCCGCATGATTTCGCGCGCTTTGGTTGGGACCGACCTGAGCGTATCTTTACAGGGAGGGCGTCTCTTTTGTCTAAGCGCGGAAGAGACTGGACGTGGTCTGTTTCAGACGAAACCAGATATAATCATCCGACGAGCAGGGGCCGTTGTCCATCTGATTGATACTAAATGGAAGCGGATCCTATCTCGGATTGACCATCCAAAGCAGGGAGTTTCGCAAAGCGACGTATACCAGATGATGGCCTACGCGCAGCTCTACCGCGCGCCTAGACTGACGCTGCTGTACCCACATCACCCTGGGCTAGGAGATGAAGAAGCAGTGCACGCGCGGCACAAAATCACCGGGCACGAAACCATTTTGGAAACCGCAAGCATCGACGTTGCAAATGGCGAGCGGATGCTCGACCGATTGCGGCAGTTTCTCATGGTGGGCAAACCTCCTGAGCCCTATTGCTCAGTAGAAATCCCGCCTCTGCCAACGCAAGATCAAGACTGATTTGAGAAACTTTCCGCTACCAATATGTTAGAGAGGGGGCCTCGGAACTTCCTGGAGAGGATCGGATCTGCCGAATATGGAATTGCTCCTTGCAACAAATCTGCATGGCTTCCTAGATGTGTTCCGAAATGATCACCCCCAAGAAGCGCGGGCGGCCGGTTGGCGAAAGGTGAGGTTTTAGTCCGATGGAGGGCAATGTAATTGTCGTATCCAGCATCATCGAAGATGCCTTTCTGATATCATGCCTGGTTCTCGCGCTGCAGAATGCAGAGCAGGCGATCAATAGAAACTCAGACGTCGACAACTTCTTAGATGATTGCCAGACCAGTATCGAAGCCATGCTCCTGAAAAGACTCCTCGCCACCGCGGGAATGATCCGGAACCTAGTGTTCGAAAAGTATCCATCAGAGATGAGAACCGGCGAATGGCGCCAACTCGCGGACAGAGAGGTTGGTTTGCTTTCCACGGATGGAAGCGACCCCATCCCGCTACATTTTCAAGAGAGCTGCAACAAAATCCTTCATCACCGTAGTTATTCCTTCCCAGCATCAGATCAGATGGATGATATGAAGGCGCGGTCGAGCCTCAGCTTGCAGGATTGCGCACAGTTCTCTGGGTCGCGGCAAAAGAGCAAATGGCATGCGATCATCAACTTACACAATTTTGCTTCAGCTGCTTGGGTTTGCGCCGATATCGACAGCAGGATGTGACACGGTTGCTACCCAGCATCCGATCAACTATGCGCGGCCGACTGCGAAGGCGTTGTTAGCCGCCGATTTCCGCCAGCGGTTTATGAGAGGAACCTCTACTGGCGGGGGCGAGTTGCGGTTCGTTACTAGAACCGAATGATGGGGTAGAGCTCAACACTGTTCAACGTGCAATCGCGGTGTCGCCCCAGTTTGGCAAG
Source organism: Mesorhizobium sp. M0139 (assembly GCF_040322455.1). NCBI lineage: Bacteria > Pseudomonadati > Pseudomonadota > Alphaproteobacteria > Hyphomicrobiales > Phyllobacteriaceae > Mesorhizobium > Mesorhizobium sp. M0139. Next base: position 439,697 of record NZ_JAMYTN010000001.1, on the reverse strand, counting down.
CGATAAATTACGGCGTCTCTGGAGTACGGCTCATTTACACGTGCAACGCTCCAATTAGCCACGATACGCGTTTCTAAGTTGCACAACGGATATCGCATTTACGAACTGGCGCATACCGCCGTCGAGTATAGGGAACCTCAGCGAAATTCAGTAACGGTGACCGCACGGTAACCCGCGTTGTATCCTTTTGTCACTTCGTCGGGACCGAGGGTGTCATTTTTCGACTCCTATGCTTCATTGACGGCTTCCGCCGCCATTGTCTTGGAGACCCCTCTGATTGAAGGCCCGATTAGGCACTTCGCGGAGCTTCAAATTGCAGACCGGTCCATTTGCCTTGTAATCTTGTCGTCGTTCATCGGTGGTCCTTCCGGTCAAAGGTGGGTTTCGTAACCAGACCCTACCGGAAGCGCCGATTACCATCGCAAAGCCGTTCGCTACAGCCGAGCTACACCGCCTGTGGTTACACGGCCTACTTTTGACGACTCAACCTCTGGTGTTCAACCCCATAATAGGCTACCATTGGCCGATCTATTAGGGAGCGCTAATATGACGATGAATAGGCGTAAAATGTTCGCGTTGGCGGGAACTGCTGCCACATCAGCAGTTTTACAGGTGGCAGGAGGAACTGCTTATGCCCAGGAGAATAATTCTATAAACTTAAATATAGACGGTAAAAATGTCACCATAGAAAACGCTCCGCAAAAAATAAAGGAATTGAACACATTTCTTGAAAACGAGGATAATTTCAAACAATTTGCCCAAGACCCCGATGCTTCTCTCAAGAAATTTAACATGACCGTCGACCCTGATTTTATTGATCAGCTCAAAAACAGGTTGAATGGTAAAACCTCCATCAAAGACCTCCAGTCAAAAGTAGGTCAAGGCGGGGAGGACAACGCGACCCTTTGGGCTGTGGCGGCCGGCTCCTACTCCATTTCGTCCTCTAAAGTTGCCGTAGCGTTTTAAGTTGCATTCCGAAGTGCTGTCAGCAACTTCATTCGCCTTTCATCTGACATACACATGTCCGCTGACATGTGCACATTGCTGTTTTCATTCCGGTCCAAGCGTGCGTGATAAACTTGACCCGTCACTCGTGCTAACGGCTATTGCTGCTTTACCAGATGATTTATCGCTCGTCGCATTTACTGGTGGAGAGCCATTTCTTCACGGTGCGCACTTGGTTAAATACGTTCAAGCTGCTCACGAGCGGAACTTCAGGACACGAATAGTCACCAGCGCCTACTTTGGTTCAACTGGTGCTGCAGCAGCCTCCAAGCTAAGGCCACTGGCTAAGGCTGGATTGGACGAACTCAGCGTTAGTTGGGATGATTTTCACGAAGAGTTCGTCAAGTTCGATGCGGTCGCGAACGTTGTAAACGCGGCAATAGAATTAGGTATCTCCACCGCAATCAACTGTGTAGAGACAGCCGATTCACGCTGGACTCGCGTGAGCATTCTTGAAGCATTGGGAGAAAACGCCGGACGACTAGCGGTGGTTGCTGAAAGCCACTTGAATTTGACCGGGCGAGCCGAGGTCGAACTAGCCGATCGTCCCGCCAAAGCCAACGGCTATTTGGGGCCGTGTCCCTACGTGCTTACGGGACCGACATTGAGTGCGAAAGGCAAGCTGCTTGCATGCTGCGGAGTTATACCGGATACTGATCGGCTATCGATTGGTACTGAATTCGAGCCAGCCGATATTCCTGACCTGATTCATAAAAGTTTTTCCAATCCTTTACTTGTATGGCTGTTCTTGCGTGGCCCCTACTCGCTTGTCAAGGAAATCGCGCTGCGCCGTGGTATAGAACTGCCGTCAGCTGATGGGATTGGTGGTAATTGCGAGGCATGCAAGATACTTTTGACAAATCCGACTTTTCTGTCCGGTATCGATGACGTTCTTAAAGATAAGCTTTCGGCCCTTGCCAACGAAATGCTTCTGCTCGAGTCTATCGGGTTTTTGAATCCTGAGAAGATTGCAGCCTTCTGGTCGACTAAATCGGCTACCCGAGTTGGTCTTTAACGAGGGCTTCGTAACCCCGGAAGTGACCTGTGCGTAACCAGCCGATATAGCCGTCGTCCTCGGGACCAAACCCGTAGAACGAGCGTAGCCAGATCCGGCGAGGTTTGTTGGGAAGGTCAGTCATCAGCCCAATGCCCATACTGAAGAGTCGAAACGGGTTGAGCGCTCAACTTCTCGGCCTCAAACATCGGTTGACGTGGCGAGGACATCCCACGGCGTGATGAGACGTTGAAGCGCTTCTGACTCTTTGCCTGAGGCCGTCACGAACGCTGCACCCACCCGCGTCAAGGGCGACTCGACGGCAAGGAACATCTCGACGAGGCTATCGAGTGAGGTCCTCGGGCCTACGAACCTGAAGGTCTCCATACGCTTGGCATCGAGACGGCAACTAGGGAATATGTCCGAGATTTTCATCTGCCGACCAACGATCGTCTCCGTCTCTGCCCACAAATGATGGAAGACGGCCGCTTCGTTAAACACACCAATAACCGCATCGCGCTCATCCAGAATTGGCACATGAGTGAAACCGCCACGTTTCATCTCGTCGGCCAGGTCACCAAGCTGGTCGGTAAGGCTGGCGGTCCTGATTTCCTTACGCGGCACACCGACAGAATTGGCTGTAGGTGGGTTTCTCAGATGGTTGAGCAGAGCCCTTACCTCATCGAGAAACGTCTTGGAAATCTCAATGGCGTCGCCATCGGAACGATGCTTGGGATGTTGGAGCGCATTTCGCACGTCACGGATGTAGACGAGTAGCGCGCGATTCTTCCTCACAGAGCCATCACGCTCTGACGCCTTTTCGATCTCGAACGAGCGAGATGATGGCGAACCGGCGCGGATATTAACTTCGCGGACGATCTCCTCGAAGGTGCGGATGAAACCCTCGGTCGGGTTGCTCATTCCGTCGCCTCCATCTCACGTTCCTCGGCCGGCGCCAGCGCTTCGGCATGCAGTTTATCGAGCAGGCGGCGCTGTGCAGCTCTAATCCCGTCGAGGCCCATGCCGCGCGTTATCCCATGTCCGTGGACGGATTTCGGCAAACGTCCTCACCGTCTATCGGATGCTCTGTCCAAGGCAATCGGGGCGCGTGGTGAACCGGCTCATGCTTGCGAGGGCCCGGGCGAGCGAGTCCCGCCAGGTGCCAAAATCTCGCATCCCGTGAGCGGTTATAAAGCACGTGCTTAATACCCGCCCGACCTTCAGCAGATGCGATGTCCAGCGTGGCTTGTGCCCCACGCCGCCTAAGGACGCCTTGCAGCCAAACTTTTTTCGGCGGCAGCGAGTCCCTCCTTTACTCTGTTAAGAGCGCTGCTTGAAAGCCATTTGTCGGGGTCACTAAGAGCTTCGCTCAGTCCTCTCAGTCGATTTCTCAGTCGATTTGCTATCTCCGGTCGATATGGCGTCTTTGCAAATATCAGCAGGGAATTGGTAATGGGTTCCTCCACGGGATCAAGATATATCTCTCTCTCTTCTCCCAGTAACTTCACACGATCCACCAACTCCCAGGGCGTTTCGGACCTCTCCAATATCTGGCAAACTTGGAACGCAGTATTTCTGGCAAACAACTCGTATCGCTCCGCACGGTAGTCGGCTGCAACATGCAGAAGTTTAAACGCGCGAAGATGGAGGGCTAACGCGTCGTTTAAGTCTTTGAGACCGTCGATGGTATCGGTCGGAAGCCTCTCCTTTCCTCTTGCATATAAACTCGTCGCCTTGAGACAAATCATGGTGACTTTGTCTTGTTCATCGTATCGACGGCCGTTGAGAACCAAGTCCGCGATCTTCAAGGTCCAGCCATCGTGAGCGCCACTGTTTCGTTCCGCGTCAAACCACCTGTTCATGTAACGAAAGTCCGGCTCGTGCCGCATCTTTAATGCGTACTCGAATGCCTCTCTGGCCTCGATCAGGTGTGGCCTAGCAAGGCAGACGCAAACATAAGCGTACGTGCTCTTAAACACGGGATTTTCAGTTACCAGAGGGGGCAGATTCTTGTCGGTAACGATCCGGTAGGCTTCGTTTGCTCGATCGGGTGGATGGGATGGAAACCGCTTTGGCAGCAATCTCTCAACCTGAGTGGCAATTGCCGCGACTCTCGGATTGCTAACCTCCACGGTTCTCTTGTAGGCGCGTATCCGTTCTCTTAAGACGCTATATCCTTCTAAGTGGCGCTTGCGGCTGGAAACAAAAAGCTTAGTTAGCGGCGCTAACGAAAAGAGTGCCTCTTGGCCAGCCTCATCGACCTGCAGAAACATCTCGCGCACCATCCCGATCGCGTCCTTCACTCGCGACGGTTCGAACTGCAGCACCGTCTGCAGGTCGGCGAAATTTGCAGGTACGTCAAAATCAGCCAGAGCTGCAAGGAACAGCTTGGAAAGATTGCCACCTGTCAGCGCTTCCCATTCTCGGAGGAAGACGTACTCCCGTATGCTGTCGCCCGCGTGCTGATGGAACAACTCTACCGCCCGATCATAACTGCCGGCGGTCCGGGCAAGAGCAACGATATTTTCAACGACCAAGGGTCGGCGTTCTGAGACTGCTGCCAAAACATTGTCCCGAAACGCTCGCGACGGCTCCTGAACAGAAAACTGGGCGGCACATTCGCTTACAAAAAGTTCGTATTCTCCGTCCTGGAGGCCAGGGACTTCTATCGAATTTGTAAGGGACTGGGTGGGAGAATTCCGCAGAGTATAAATGACTCTGGATGGAACTTTTGATCGGCAAAGGCATCGGTACAGAAAATCCGACCCAGGATCAATACCTTTTGTAGTTAATGTATCAACATCGTCCAAAATAAGAACCACAGACGTTAGATCCAGAAACTGCACTAATTGCGACCTGAGGTCTGTCAATTGCGACGTCGCGAGGGACTCGAGATCAGAGGTCCAGTTTCCGTATTGCAAAATCTTCCGAAGAAGTTCTGATTCGCTAGAGAAATCGATATTCACGACATCAGCCACGCTACCAGTCGCGGGCACAAGTTCCTTCTCTTTCGCGCTTAGGAAAATAACGACTTCGATAGAATGCCCAGATATAGAAAGGTGCTGACCGTGATCCTTGAGGAGCTTGGCGAACTCGTAGGCTATAGTCGTTTTCCCCGACCCCCCTTTTCCATAAAGATACGTCCGTGGCTCGTCGGAGCTACCCAGCCAATGGAATAGCTGATCAAGGACCTCTGTCCGTCCGACAAACCGCTTCAATACAGCCGGACTTGGGGGGAGAGACCCTTCGACGCCCGAGCGCCCTTCAAATTCTTCGTAATCTGCTCGGCAAAAAAGAATGGGAAAATGGGATGGCGTTGCTTCAGAAACCTCGTGTCCGGCCCTCACCCAAAACGTGTCCGCCTTGTGTTTGCCGATACCTTTTGCAAATCGATATGGAGAAACGTTCTGTTGCCTTGCACACACCAAAAGGGCATTGACGTCACCATACCTTTCGGACGAGTAGTTCTTCAAAACCAGATTGGGATGAGCACCAAGTAATTGACCGAGCGCTTGTTGAAACTTGTCGAAGTTTATAAGAACTTTATTGTGCCCGCCGTCGCGCTTCTTGTCGTGGACTCCAAAAACGATAACTCCACCCAAGCCATTACCAAACGCGCATATCAGCCTAGCGATTCCAGCGAAATATTCGTCGGACAGAGAAAAAGGCCACTGGTCTTTGAAGTCCCAATATTGGCCTTCTTCCGATGTAAAGGCTTTACCTTCAGTGGTCAGCGCCGAATAAAAGGATTCTGCTTCTGGCATATCCTCGTCAGTAAGCCATTTGCGTATAGATTTCTCAATTTGGCGCATTTTGGAATCCCCCCACCCAAGGGATTATTCCATCCGGGGGCCTAAGCCAACTCGTGCGGGCGAATAATCTGTGTGAACTGGGACAAGTAGACGCAAGTTCAGAGCAAAGACTTCATGGATGAGTATCATCTGGGACGCACAGCGCTCACCTGACCGCGCCTTTAACGGGCGGCGCGGCTCCGTGAGCGCCCATGCGCGCCGACGAACGGCGGCGTCAACTCGACCAGAAGGTCGACGTAGAACCAAAAATCCTGATGGACACCGACACATTTCTAACTGGTTACGAAGCGCCGCTGGGAGTCGAACGTACCGCATTGGTATGACATAGCGGAACCGCGAGTTAAAAAGGCTCGTCGATTGTGCGCGGTTTGGCTTGCATTGGCTCCCCATGCCCCCCCTTGTCTTTTCACGAAAGCAAGACTCGCCCCGATTCGCCAGAAGCGTGACAGATTGTACCACAACAAGAATTCTGGGTTTGGCATGAGCGCAATGGCAATCGAGGAAATGTCGGCACTTCCTCGACAAGCTTCTTTACCGGGAGGGTGAAAATGAGCATGAATGAGGCCGACACGCGGTTTCACCTTATCGACCCCGTTCTCCGGGAGAAGGGCTATGTCAGTCGTGAGCGGGTCACACTCGAAACTGTCCTGACCCCTTCACCAGTTGAACCCATTGGGCCCAAGGGCCGCAGGCGGAAGGGGCCAGGGCGCACGGACTACCTCTTGTGCGTTCAGATCGACGACATGCCGAAGCCTATGCCCATCGCGGTTCTCGAGGCTAAGAAGGAGAGTGACGATCCTCTCAAAGGCATGCAGCAAGCCAAAACGTATGCCGACTGCGAGCGCTTTGACGTAAAATATGTCTTCGCCACCAACGGACATAGATATGGGGAGTACGATTATTTCTCCGGCCTCCAAGCCGGGCCATTCCAGTTCGCCGATTTTCTTGCTCACCCCGATCTTACGGCGAGATACGCCAAAGACCGTGGCATCAACCTTAGGGCACCGGAAGCGGCCATGCTCTTCCAGGCAGACAGCTCCGCTTGGGCGCAGACCCGATACTATCAGGACGCCGCAATACGCGTCACCTTCGAAAAGATCATTATCGACCGGAAATCGGGCACCCCGCCGCGGGTATTGCTGACCCTCGCCACCGGCGCAGGCAAGACGATCATCGCCACCAACCTGCTCTGGCGCCTCTCCCAGGCTGGACAGCTCCCGAAACCGGCACTCTTCCTGTGTGATCGCGACGAGCTTCGCGAACAGGCCTACAACAAGCTCAAGGCGGCCTTCGGCGACAACGCCCGCATCGTGAAGACCGAGCGGGGCGGCAACGCGGCACAGAATGCACGCATCCACATCGCCACCTATCAGACCCTAGGTCTGGATGACGATGAGGGGTTCGCGAGCTTCCTGACCGAACACTACGGCGAAGACGCATTCAGTGTCATTATCATCGACGAGTGTCACCGCTCCGCCTGGGGCCGGTGGTCCGAGGTGCTTCGGCGCAACCCGAACGCCATCCATATCGGTTTGACCGCGACGCCGCGCAAACTCGAGGAGTCGAAGCACGCCAGCGTCGAGGACCAGGAAATCACCGCCAACAATCGGAAGTACTTTGGTGAACCAGTCTACGAATACACCCTGATCGAGGCGCAGGAGGACGGATACCTGGCGGCCTGCGAGATCGTCAAACGCAAGGCCAGCATCGATAATATCGTCTTCACCAAGGAGGAAATCCTCAAGGCAGGTGTCCGTGACATCAAGACGGGCTTGCCGCTGACCGAGGATAACCTCACCAAGGCGCAGTATACGGGGAAGGACTTTGACGACGAGCTTTTCGTCGAGCTGCGAACGCCAAAGATGTGCGATGACCTGTTCCAGCTTCTCTGCCAGAACGGCGGACCGGAGCAGAAGGTCATCATCTTCTGCACGCGCGAGATCCATGCCGATCGGGTCGCGCAGCACATGAACAACCTCTACGTCCGATGGTGCCGCGAGAACGACCAGGTCCCCAAGGACCACTACGCGTTCAAGTGCATGGGCGGAGCCAATAACGGCGCCGACATGATCGAGCCGATGCGGGGATCGGGCGAACGCGCATTTATCGCCTGCACCGTTGACCTACTAGAGGCAGGCGTGGACATCGAACGCCTGAATGCCGTCGTCTTTTTCCGCTACCTCCAGTCGCCAATCAAGTTCTACCAGATGGTCGGCCGGGGTACGCGCATTCACGAGGAGACGGCCAAGTACAAGTTCTGGCTCTACGATTACACCGGTGTCACCGATCTCTTCGGAACCGAGTTCATCACCAGGCCAACGCGTCCCGGTGACAGGGGTGGCACAGGTGGTAGTGGCGAGAGCCGCGACGGCGGAGGGGGTGACGGCCCATCCGTGGCCGAGATCGGCGGAAAGCAGGTTATCATCAACCCCCAGGGTCGCTTCATCCTGGTCAGTCGCGACGGGCGCGACACGCCAATTCCGGTGGACGAATATCGGCGCGAGGTGATGGCACGTGTGCTCGCAGAGGCGCATACGCTGGACGAGTTTCGCGAGCTCTGGATCGAAACGACCAAGCGCCGTGACCTGATCGACCATCTGCTCGGCGACAACTTCAGCCCTGAAGTCATCCGCGAAATCGACAAGATGAGCGACTTTGACCTCTACGATTTCTTTGGCCATCACGGCTATCACGCCCGCGCTCTAAAGCGTCCCGAGCGTGGGAATCAATATATCGACTTGAACAGGAGCTGGTTTGACGCCATGGACCCGAAAGCCACCGTTGTGCTCAAGGAGCTTGGCCCCCAGTTCGCGCAAGGCGGCACCGACGCGCTGGAGACACCCGCTCTGTGGGACGTGCCGGAAATCCGGATGGCAGGAGGGCTCGCCGCGCTTCGTGGGCTGGGGAAACCTGCTGACGTGGTGCGTGAGGCAAAGGGAAGGCTGTTCAAGACGTGAGCAAGAAGATCATACTAGGAGACGGTCTCACCGAGATAAAGGGCGGCATTGGTCCTGACTGGGCGAACTTCCCGGTGTACGGAGCGACTGTTGACGGTCTTGCGCCGGCGAAGGAACTGCCGGGCAAGAACCCTCAGAAGTATAAGCCCGTTACGCCAGGGACTATATTCTACAATCCGATGCGTATCCTTATCGGTTCTGTAGCTTTCGTTGCCGAGGACGATGCCCCAGGCATTACCAGCCCAGACTATGTTGTATTCCGTGGGAATGAAGGTTGTATCGACTCACTCTGGTTTTACTATTGGCTCCGATCGCCTATCGGACATGAATGCGTGCTTTCTCTGGCCAGAGGAGCGGTTAGGGAACGAATGCTTTTCAATCGGCTGGCAGAGGCAGAGGTGTGCCTGCCAGATTTCGATGTACAACAGGAATTTGCCAATAGGCTGCGTATCGCGCAGTCGGAAATCAACTCGATAAAGGCTGCCATCAATGTGCAGCTAAGGGACATAAAGAGCCTGCCGCACAGAATTGTTGCGGCATCCTTTGGGGCATGACAATGAAGCAGAATAAATCCACAAAGCCCCAGCAAAGGAGCATCAGTGGCGTGCGATCCTTGTCGACTTTCGTCAAGGGTATCTGCGACGTGATGCGCCGCTCCAACTGCGCCAGTGCGCTTCAGTACGTGCCAGAACTGACGTGGATCCTGTTCCTGCGCCTTCTCGATGCGCAGGAAGCACGCGACCAGGAAGAGGCCGATGCCGTCGGCGTCGGGTTCTCGCACGCTTTGCGCGAGCCCTATAGGTGGCAGGACTGGGCGGCGCCTTATTCCGAGAAGCCGTACCATCCTAAGACCCCGGAGGGTAAAGCCTTCGGCTGGAAGCGGCAGGAACTGTTTGCTGCCGGTGACGGCAAGCTCTTCGACTTCATCAACAAGGAACTGCTGCCCGCGCTGCACAGGCTGGACACTGACACGCGTACCGGGCTGCCGAACCCGGCCGCCAGCCCCAAGCAGCGCATCATCGGCCGCATCATGACGGCGGTCGAACGGGTGCGCGTGGATTCCGAGACGAACCTGCGCGATATCCTGGATCGCGTGGACGAAATCAGCGTCGACAACATCGACGATACGCATTTCTTTACCCTGTCACAGGTGTACGAAGACCTGCTGCTCAAGATGGGCGAAAAGAACTCGGACGGCGGCCAATTCTTTACCCCGCGCGAGGTGATCCGGGCGATGGTGCATACAGTCGATCCGCACCTTGGCCAGACCGTCTATGACCCTTGCTGCGGCACCGGCGGCTTTCTGGCGATCGCCTATGAGCACATCGCCCGGAAACTGGGCCGCTCCCCGCTCAGCACTGACCTTGAGACGCTGAAGCACGACACGTTCTTCGGCCGCGAGAAGGAGAACCTTGTCATCCCGATCGCGCTGGCCAACCTGGTGCTGCACGGGATCGACCAGCCCAATCTCTGGCACGGCAACTCCCTTACGCGAAGGGCTACGTATGGCGCGCTCTTCGACAAGGCACCTAAGCAATTCGATGTCATTTTGACCAACCCGCCGTTCGGCGGGAAGGAAGGAAAGGACGCGCAGAAGAACTTCGCTTTCGAGACCAGTTCGACGCAGGTCCTGTTCGTCCAGGACATCCTTGCCGAGCTCGCGCCCAAAGGCACGTGCGCAATCGTCCTTGACGAAGGCATGCTGTTCCGGACCAACGAAGGCTCGTTCGTGGAGACGAAGCGCAAGCTGGTCGATGAATGCAATCTTTGGGCGATTGTGAGCCTGCCAGGAGGGGTCTTCTCGACCGCTGGCGCGGGCGTGAAGACGAACCTGCTATTCTTCACGAAAGGCAAGAAGACCGAGCGGATCTGGTACTACGACCTGAGCCATGTGAAGGTCGGCAAGAAGACCCCGCTTACGCTGGCGCACTTTGGATTCGACAAGGATGGAAGGCCGCTCGCCGACAGCGCGCTGCCCGCCAACCTGACCACCGATTGGCTGGAGCAGGAAGAAAACGCCGGAAAGCCGTTCCCGTCCTACGCTCGGCTGCAGCCGCTGCGCGGCAAAGCGGAGGCCGACAGTCGGCACTCTTGGACTGTCGACTTCGCAGCGCGCCGTGCGAAAGCCCGCCAAGAGATGCGGCCCATCTTGGAGCGGGCAACCGAAACCAAAGCCGAGGTGATCGACCTCAAGGAGAAGCTCAAGCGCCTGAAGAAGGTGAAGGCTTCCGACAGCAAAGTGGCGGCGCTAATCAGGGAGATCAGTGAGAAGGAGAAGGCAGCGCGAGAACTGGAGGCTCAGGCAGCAGCCGTGGATGCTGCCGTCTTCGACCTCAAGGCCGTCAACCCCAGCACAGTCGCAAAGTTTGACGACCGCTCGCCTGCCGAGATCATCCAGAGCATCCATGATCAGGGACGCATCGTGACCGACGCGCTGACGCGGCTCGCGGGGTTGGTCAATCGAGACGAGTCTATTTCCTCCAATGCCCGGACTGCATCTTGAGACCTCGCCGAAGAGTTCGACTTCTGCAGCCGTTCCTCCATACGCTTCTTATCGTCATACCCGCCGTGCCAGCGCTACGCATATTTCGCGACTTTCAGCAGCGGCGCAGCTACACGGGCGCGCGACCCTGGGCGACGGCTGACCACAAAACGTGAACAAAGTCAGTGGGTTGCGCGGTATGACGATTTGTGGCAGAGTGACTTTGCAACTGATGATGTGTGCTGACGCGCGGCCAATGCCGCCTTCATGACGCAGTGCTTCAGACGTAACAACCGATGCGTAAGCTAGGTTGTAAAGTTCTGCAGAGCGCCGCCGGTCGCATTTTAACCCTGAATGGAAACAGGGCGGAGATGCACGGTGCAGCGCCCTTTGTTGCTCTGTGCTCTCCGCTGATCGGAGAGTGTTGTGGAGAATTCACCCTGTAGCGGCCCTTCAGCGCCCGAAAAGCTGATCAATATCCAGATGGCCGCGAAAACGTTGGGCGTCCATGCTTGGGCACTGCGTCGGGCCATAAGCTCTGGAGTGATACCAGCTTATACCCCGTTCAACTCGCGGAAGCTGGTCAAACTCTCCGAGGTCGTCGCCTACATCGATGCCACCCGACAGGGAGGCATGCTGTGAAAGACGAACGCCAACTAGAACTGAATTTCGACGACCCGGTCGAATATCTAGCTCGTCCGACTTACCTCGGAAACACTGCGCGGAGCCACGGCACTTGCACGACGGGAACCATAGCCGTCGAGATCAAAATCCGCGTCGCTCTCAAGACAAGGATTGCTGGATCTCAAATCGGTGGCGAGGAGAAGGCATGAGCAACCTAACGCCAGATACTGCCTCGGCCATGGATTTTCTAAGGCGGTTCACTCCCTCAGATCGTTGGGATTTAGCCGCCCTCCCACCCGATGGGGGGCAACCTGAATTCCGGACCTTCATCCCTGACGAACATGAGCAAGCACGCGATTGGATCGAACGACGGCAGGGTACAAAGGGCCTCTATTATCACGTCAACCGGTTGCGGACGGATGCACGCAACATTAAAGCCAAAAAGCCGGACATCGTTGCAGTCCGTGCCCTGCATGTTGACGTTGATTTGAACGACGACGCTGCATTGTCAGCGTTGAGGGAATTTGGACCTACACCGACCGCTATTGTCTTCTCTGGTGGAGGATACCAAGCGCTTTGGCGATTGACTGAATCATCGACCGAATTCGATCGGGCTGAGCGAATCAACATCTGGCTCGCCCGTCAGCTTGGCGGTGACAACTGTCACAACATCGACCGTCTCCTCCGACTCCCGGGGACGATTAATTTGCCGAACGCAAAAAAACGAGCGGCCGGCCGCGTGCCAGTCCTTGCGAGGGTCATTGGATGAACTGGTCATTATCCTATGGTCTCGATGACTTTCCGGTCGCTACTCCCGCCTTTATTGGCACCGGAAAAGCTCCGGTGCCCTCGCTAGATGAAATCGTACCCAGGTCAATAGACGATCTGTCGGTCGGTGTTAGCGAAGTCCTCAAACAGCTGATACGCACCGGCGATGACTCTGAACGCCCAAGGGGAGGGCACAACCCTCGTCACCCAAGCAGAAGTCATTCGGTTTTTGCGGGCGCTCATGGGTTGGCTCGAGCGGGGTGCGATGAGACAACTATCGCTGGAATCTTGTTAGATCCCAGAAATGGGATCTCGGCCTCTGTTCTCGAAAAACGAAACCCGAAAAACTATGCCCTTAGACAGGCTCGGCGGGCAACCGAAGCGCTGGCCGCTGGATGGATCGATGTGGAGCGCAGCGGTAAACCGAGATCCAGTATGCGCAATACGTTGCAGGCCCTTGAACGGCTCGAACTTACCTTCAGCTACGACCGGTTTCGTCATCGAAAGATGCTAAACGGTGCGGCGCTGCAGGAATTCCAAGGGGAGTTGAGCGATGATGCTGTTGCGATGGTCCGCGCCCTCATCATTGCTGCGTTTGGTTTTGACCCCAGGGCTGAAAATGTCCGTGACGCTGTCAATCAACACTGCCTGGAAAACTCCTTCCACCCCGTTTGCGACATGCTCGACTCCCTGGAATGGGACGGAAAGCCGCGAATCGACGCATGGTTAGTCGACTATCTTGGCGCCGAAAACACAGCGCTTAATCGGGCAATTGGCCCGATAATTCTCATCGCCGCTGCTCGTCGGGTTCGTGTGCCAGGGGTAAAATTTGACCAGATCCCAATCTTGGAGGGCCCTCAAGGTTCGGGCAAGTCGACTGCCCTCCGGATAATGGCGGGCGAGGGTTTCCATTCTGACCAGGAAATCCTCACTCAGGATTCACGTAGCCAGATGGAACTGCTCGAAGGGATTTGGATCTATGAGCTGGGTGAGGTCGAGGGATTCAACCGAGCCGAAGTCAATAAGATCAAGGCGTTCGCTTCGCGCCAGGAAGACCGATCCCGAATGGCATACGGGCGTTTTGTCGAGGCGCGGCCAAGACAAGCGGTATTCATAGGTACCACCAATGAAACCACCTACCTCCGCGACCAGACGGGCAACCGGCGGTTCTGGCCGATAAAAACTACCGTCATCGATCTTGAGGGCTTGAGGCGCGACCGGGCTCAACTTTGGGCGGAAGCTGCACATCGCGAACGCCAAGGCGAGAGCATCATCCTTTCACCGAACCTATGGGAGACCGCCGCAGTTGAGCAAGCGGCACGGCTGGAGGAAGACCCGTGGCTCGAACTCCTCGCTACTGTCAAAGGCCGCGCCAGCGGACATCTGGTGCGTGTGGGGACGCACGAACTCTTAGGCAAGCTCAAAATCGAAGCAGAACGCCAGAACCAGTTCCACACAAAGCGGTTAGCTATCGTGATGCGGAAGCTCGGTTGGGAGCCTACGAAGTTTAGAGTCGGCGAGTACACGATCCGTGGCTACGAGCGCCCAAAACCAGAAGGCCACGTCGATGCCCAAGAATTTTAGGCTGTGGCGTGGTGGCGTGTGTGGCATGTCCGGGGGGCGGCGTCAGCGGTGTAGGAATGTGTAGCCGGGTGTGTAGGCGGCGGGCGCGCTAGGCGGCTGTGGCATGCCACACACGCCACAGCATAGTCCCCTCCGCTGTGTTGCGCTCTCAGCCAACCGGCATCGCGGCGCGGCTACAGGAATATGGCACCCCCAGTCGACCTGAGCTAGATCACGCGCCGCGATTTCAACCTCGGTGGCCGAGGAATCCGAGATATCCGGAGCCGCGTCGTCTCGCGGCTCCTACCTTCCCTGACATGCCGAGGTTACGCGTCTGGTTACAGTTCGGGCCGTTTCACGGGCTCGCTGGCCGCTCCGGCGATTACTTGTGCCGGTTACCGACGCGTGTTTTCGTTCCCGCTTTTTTCCTTTTGGATGAGCAACGCCATGAATGACTTCAACGTCTCCATCACGACCGCAACCCGGCGCCGCAAGCTCCGCGACGGCAAAGTCGCTCTCTATCCGCAATACTACTGTGAGTATCGCGAGCCGCTTACGCAGAAGCGCCGCCGCCGTGCGTTCAACCGTAAGAAGGACGCCGAGGCGTTCCGGAACTCGCTGCTGCTCAAGGTCGCGGAGGGCGGCTACATGGATGAGCGCAAGGCCCCAACCGTTGCACAGGCCATCGAGCACTGGCTCCAGACCAAGGAGGGCAACGTCAAGTCATCGACGCTGAAGGGCTACAAGGTGGTGGTGTATGGTGCAATCCGGGGACCGCTGCTCATCGGCACCAGGCAGGAACGTGCTGACTTCACTGAGACTGGCAATCCACCGAAGAATGCTCGCTTCATCAAATTGCTTGGACATATCAAGCTATCGGAACTGACAACTGCCATGATCCGCGTGTGGCACAGGACTGTCACCGAGCAGTGTGGCAGCTACACCGCAAATCGGGCCAAGTCGCACCTAAAGTCCATCCTGGCGCTGGCCGAGGAAGACTATTCCATCCGTGCGCCTTCGATGCCGACCGGGCTGGCGCGGGCGCGGCACAAAATCAAAAAGACGATCCTGGCCACCGAGCATATCGCCAAGCTGATTACGGCGGCGAAGAGCGACCTGGAGCAAGGCATCTACTACGCCTTCGCCTTCCTCGCCGGCACCAGGCCCTCCGAGCAGCTGGGTCTGTTGTGGAGCGAGGTGGACTTCGACCGCAACGTCATCCGCGTCCGGCGCATCCAGGAGCGGGACGGCTCGCTCACCGAAATGACCAAGACGGAGGCCGGTACCCGCGAGATCCCCATGAGCGCCGTGCTGCGCGAGATGCTGCTGGCTTGGCGGGTTCGCTGCCCCAGGTTGGGCAAGGAGCTGCACCGCGTGTTCCCTGGCCCCGGCCGGCTACAGGAATGGCCGAAGCCCCGTATCGGTGGTGGCGGTCCACTGCTCTATCAGAATTTTCGGCAGCGTTATTGGGCACCGGTGTTCGCCGCGCTCGGACTTCCATATGTGACGCCGCACTCTGCGCGCCATTCGTTCATTTCGATGCTTCAGGCTCAGGGCATCGAGATCGGCCTCGTGGCTCAGATCGCTGGCCACGCGAACCCGACGGTCACGCTCGGTCACTACACCCAGGCCGTCCGTGACGGAAGCGCAGCGATCGCTGCGCTGGACCGGGCCTACAGCGGCTAGCCTATGCCGGCACCGGCCACGCCGCGCCACGGGGACCGTACGCTCAGCGCTGTGGGTACGGCAGCCGGCCAGCCGGGCTGCACCGCCGCTGGCGGTGCACGGCTGCGGTGCAGGCCTGCAACATGGAAATCGTCGCTAACATGATGATATCTTTGATATAATTGCGCCTGAGCTCTCGCCATGGTTTACTGTCCTGTTGGACAGTAGGGAGAGATCGATGCACATCCTGATCAGGAACAAGCGAACCGGCAATGAGGAATGGATGCCGCTCGAAGCCGCTGCGGAAGTGATGGAACTCGACGCAACCGAGATCGAATGGGCGCTGGAAGAGTTTGGGGAGTGTGAGTCGGTCGATCACATCGCCATCGAGCCAGAATAAGCCGCCACCACCTCACAGCTGCGCCTTCCCAATGCGGCGGTCGACTCTCGATCGCCGCATTTTCGTATGTGTGCTTCGTTTCCGGGGCGCGCGCCTCGACCCTCCCCCTTCAAACGAGAGGTAACAGAATGCCAAAGGGACCCGTTTGGCCCTCGAAAATATCTGGAGCGCATACCCAGTACGCGCGACACCCAACTACTCTACCCTGTAGTCAACCGAATTCGGCGACACGCGCGTAACTCTCAGCGTTCTGCCTTCGACCTTGACGCTTTGACCCTTTCCCGAGCGCGATCTGGATCGGCTGCGCCGCAGTTGCATATTGGGATGAGCCACGCGGCGGAATGTATTGGAAGGAGGTCGATGCCGCGGTCGCTGAGACAGGAGTTCCACCGATCGTGCCGTTCACGTTGGTGTTGGTGGTGTTGCGCAGAATGAGTGGCGTTTCGCTCATCGTGGTTGCATTGCTCTCGACGCTCACGTCCGACCGTTCAAACACTGCTTGACCGCGGCGCGTGCCGAGATATCTGACCGTGGTGTGCCCCGCATCGGTGGTGCGGCCGAATAGGTCGGCCTTGCCGACGATGTTGGGAAGAGAACGTCTGGACTGGAAGTTCATCACGAAATCGCCGGGACCGGCAGACCGGATTTGAACGCTAACAGGCGTGAGCAGCGAGGTTTTGGTCTCAACCGGCGTACAGGCGGCGAGCGCCAGCGTGGATAGGAGAAATGTAGCGCTCGTAAGACGCTTTTTCGGTATGTTCATGGCTATCTATCCGTTTGAAATTACAAAGTTATTCGAAAAATAACGAGGAAAATCTGCTGTCAATTATCCGACAGCGATGCGGTTCGATCCGAGATATTCGCCTTTGATGAAACTCGCGTCCCACCGGCCGCAGGCCTCAATCGCCGCGACAGCCAAGCGCGCTCGGCTGTCTGGGTGGACAAGCAGGAAGAACACCACATGCGCTGTGGTGAACGTCCAGATCGCGGCGCCGGAAGCCACGGACCGGAGGCGGTCGGTGCATGAGGCGATGAAAGCGCGCCGCTCGATCCTGGGAAAATGCTGGTAGATCAGCAGCGACTTTTCGGAAGCGTAGAATGTGGCCAGTTCGTCCAGGAAGACGTACTTGCTTGAATTCTTCCGCCCTTTGGCGAGCGCTGTTTCTAAGCCATTGTCGGGATCGAAGAACACTAGGTCAGCATCGTGAAATTCGAACGCGCATCTGTCCATAAATGCCCGGCGACCGGCAGCGTTGTCGGGGAGTAACTCATTGAAATACGTGGCACTCGCGACAGCGCTGCTACCCTCAATGGCCTGCAGCCGGCGACGGTCTGGCTCCGATGCGGTATGGGCGAGAACGTCGAATAGCACTGGGTCATGATCGCGGTGCTGTTCGGGCTTGTTGAGGTAAATGAGCTTGTTGCCGTCCGAACTGCCATCCGAAGGCGTCAGCATCCAGCAGACGCCGACCCGTTAACGCCGCCGGCTGACAGCGCCCGTAGCAACGCATACTTCCGATAGTCGCTGATGTCCCCGACGTATTGTTCTTTCACGCCGACCCCGAATCCCTCAGTTTAGTGAAGAATGACATAATACCCGATTTTGGGGTACTCTGATTTAGGGTTTTATTGGACAGCCAGTTTCGAATTGGCGCTCCTCTTGACCTCAATCCGTTATGATCTCTATCGCCGAATGATCGAGCTTCTTGTAGAGGCGCGAAAGGAAGCTGGCATAACCCAAATCGAACTGGGGAAACGCCTTGGTGTCCGTCAGACTTTTGTATCGAAATTTGAGCTGGGCGAGCGGCGGCTCGACGTGGCAGAATACATTGAGGTGTGTCGAGCCATAGGCACGGACCCGTACCAAATCATGCGGGCGGCCGACGTGCGTTGAAACCGCATGAGATGGTTATGACACGGCTCACGGCGGAAGCAGCGTTAAAGAGCGAACGAGGCGCACCGGATTGTATATACCGGCTGAAGCGCAAAAACGCCAAGGCCACTTACTGACCTTGGCGTTTCAAACTTTTGATGGTTTACGCCGATTGGTTAATCAGCGGACTGAGAGATGGGCTCATCGCCTTCTAGTTCCCATTCATCCGTAACATCCATAATAGGCTCGTCATCAAGACTTTTTGCTTCTTCAACCAACCGACGGGCATCGGCGTTTGCACCGTTAGCCCGACGATGCGTCACACTCCACAAGACGAGCTCGTCATCAATCTGGGTCAGTTCTTCACGCCATGCCGCACAGGCACGCTGATCAACACCCTTCGTTTCGACAAGCGCCCGCCCGTCATCTCCCTCGACACTTCTTAGATTGTCGAAAGCTTCGGTCAATGCCGTGATCGCATTAGCCATGGCGCTTACTGCGTTGTGGTAGCGGTCGGTCGGCGTATCCCCAGGTCTGCGTGCCCGCGCTTTCCCGGCAGGCGGGAATTCTCCCCGCAAGTAGATGTCATTGACCATCTGGTCGCCGGCATCGCCCTGCACCTTGATTGAACCGTCTTCAGCGACCGCCCGAATATGGCGACCTTCGGCAAAATCTCTCAAGGCTTGACCGAGCTGGTGGACGCCCTGAACGTTCTGTCGCATAGCGTCAAGGACTTCACCCGGCGTCCGCCGATCGGGCTGATCATTGTTAGCCGAGCCTCGGTCGGCATTAAGCCTGCCCGAAACAACAAGGGGATAGGCCGCGCGGACTGCAAGTTCGAGAGAAGCTGGGCCCCTCTCGTCAACCGATCCATTGGCGATCGATTGATGGACTTCGGACAGCGCCGCTCTGACCAAGGTGTCAGTGTCACGGGAAGTGCTCTGCCAAACCTGGCTATGAACCGATTTTCCAAAAGCGAACCGGAGATAACGGCGCACCTGGTCTGCTTTTGAAGGGTCACCCGCGACCGCTCGAAGCACAAGCGCCGTGGCAAGGTCGTTCAGAAGCTTTGTGCCAATCCGCTTCCGCGTGGACTGGCTCGTAACGGCGACACGAATGGCAGTGCGGAAGCGCTGATCCGGATTCGTCAGCAAACCAACAATTTCGGCTGCCCGAATCGCTGGATCATCCGAGAGGTGGGCAGCGCGTGCCTCCGCCCTTGTGCAAGAGCCGGCGTAGTAGGCATGCTGAATGCTGGTAATCAAACTCCGACGATGCAATTCATCGAGAACTTCATCGGCAAGAGATTCATTTTCTGGACCTTCCCCCCAAGGGGTCGGGGGGTCGACATGGCGAAGCGCGACAATCGACTTGACCGCTGTCGGAAACCCTGTGGTCCCTGAGTGATAGGGCACAAATCCAACCAAGATCAAAGCCGGAATGCGTTCGCACCTCAGCGTGTCGAGGGTCTGTTTGTCAGCTCCGCGCTCATACTCTTCGTTCAGTTTGCGGATGTGACCCCGAAACTTCGTATCCTGGTCATCGTATGGCACGTCGGACGATCGAATGCCGAGTATCTCATGCGTGGCCGTTACGCGGGACGACCCGTCCACGGTAGTGAGCGTCGTAACCGGTTCTATGCCGTCATCATGGTTATATGTCATCGCGACCAGATAGACGGATTCCATGACGCCCTGGGAAGCAATCGAATCCTTCCAGTTGTTGTTTGCGAGCACATATCCTGCCGCCTGCTGAGAAGCCCAATGCAGATGCTCGCGGCTCTCAATTTGGACCGCCAGCTCAGCGACCTCGGCACCTACACCTGATGGGGTGCGGGGCTCTGGCACGGGTCGAAACTTTGAATCCTCAGCACCCTTCCCAGGTTCAACTGCGAAGGGGTGCCGACGAGACGGGAGCGTGCGTGGGTTGCGGGCATCCGGCATGATCCGGCGAGCCCACACCGCAGTTCGGATGCCAAGCAGGGTTCCGCCAGGCACGGCAATGGATTCAACAGTCGGGTCCGCAGTATCATTGATGGACTTTCGTACCGCAGCCGGATCCACAACAGCGTTAGAGATAGCTGTTGCCGCCGCTGCGGACAGGCCGAATGCCTCTTGCAGTTTTTCTGCGAGGGTTTGGCGGGCCTTTGCGTGCGCATACTCAGGAAGTTTTTCCGCAGGACGCGGAAGAACGGTATATTCTTTTGTGCTAGTGATGTTCATTTCAATGGTCCTTGGCTAGGCGATCGAGACTGAACTCGTCAAAAACCCGATCGCAACACGAGGTTGACGATCCGAGGTGCCAAGGACTCTAGGTCCGTGCGCATCCTCCTTCCGTTTACCAGGACAATCCCGGCGTCACCGAAGGCGGCAACAAGACTGAAACGTCTTCCCAAGGCGTACGAAACGTATCGGGCCAATGCCTGAGTTGTTTCGCGTAACCGCCCTCCAACGCGATTGAAGGAGGTGGACGACGCGCATTCCTGCGTCGCGGTGTTCGGGAGATAGCGCAGATTTGAACTATTATCAATCCCCAGCGTGCCCTTGCGCGACGTTCGGATTTTACTCCGCGTCGAATCCGCAAACTGATAACCGCGAAACTAGTAACCGCACGGTGACCACGACGTTCCGCAGACTTGAAGTCGCCGCGATCTCTGACCGGCCCAAAAACGAAAAAGCCGCGGAGTTCCGCGGCTTTTCGATGCTTGATTTCCTTGGAGGAAACTGGAGCGGGTGAAGCGATTCGAACGCTCGACCCCAACCTTGGCAAGGTTGTGCTCTACCCCTGAGCTACACCCGCTCACACGGCCCTTTGGCCGCAAGCCGGGCCTATATGGCTGAAGAGCGCGGCGATTGCAACAGGGAAATGACGGGCTTTTTGGTCGCGCCAAATCGCTTGGCGGAACCTTGTCGGCCACGCGGGTGGTTCATCGACTTCCCGCATGACGGTCTTGTCTCGGCGGCATCATTGGCCGTAAACGGCTTTGCCGCGCGCCGATACAGGGGAAGACCACCAATGCCGAAGACCGAAGCCGAGCTTTTCGCCTTTCTTGCCGATCTCGGCATATCAGTGTCGACCGTGCGCCATCCGCCGCTCTATACGGTGGCCGATTCGCAGTCGCTGCGCGGCGAGATACCGGGCGGGCACACGAAAAATCTGTTTCTCAAGGACAAGAAGGACAATTTCTTCCTGGTCAGCGTCGGCGAGGAGGCGGTCGTCGACCTGAAGCAGATCCACACGATGATCGGCGCCGCCGGCCGGGTGTCGTTCGGCAAGCCGGAGATGCTGATGGAGCTGCTCGGTGTCATTCCGGGCGCGGTCACCGTGTTCGGGCTGATCAACGACACCGAAAGACGGGTCAAAGTGGTGCTCGACCAGGATTTGATAGCACATGCGACAGTCAACGCGCATCCGCTGACCAATGAGGCGACGACGTCGATCGCGTCCGCCGACCTCATCAGATTCGTCGAGGCAACCGGACATGATGCTGCTATCTTGAAAGTCTCGGCTTGATCGCCACATGGATGGCGAAAACTGACCTCTAGTTAAGGACGTCGCGCTGCTCCGCTGGGCGCGATCGGAAGGGCGACGACATGAGCGACAACAACAATCCGTTTGGCGGCCAATTCGGCGGCAATTCTGGCCAGTACACCACGTCCGTGCAATATGGCGGCGCCGAGCCGGCCAAGTCGGCACTTGGCCCGACACCCGGCGCAGCACCTGCCGCTGGCGAGCTGATCAAGGACACCACGACCGCCACTTTCGCCGCCGACGTCATCCAGGAATCGCGCAAACAGCCGGTACTGGTCGATTTCTGGGCGCCGTGGTGCGGGCCCTGCAAGCAGCTCACGCCGCTTCTGGAAAAGGCGGTCAAGGCCGCCGGCGGCAAGGTCAAGCTGGTCAAAATGAACATTGACGATCATCCCTCGATCGCCGGCCAGCTCGGCATCCAATCGATCCCGGCGGTCATCGCCTTCAAGGACGGCCAGCCTGTCGACGGCTTCATGGGCGCCATCCCCGAGAGCCAGATCGCCGAGTTCATCACCAAGGTCGGCGGCAAGGGCAATGGTGCGCCGCCGGTGGCCGAAGCACTGGCCGCGGCGGCGGAAGCGCATGCGGCGGGCGATGCGCAGACCGCAGCCGACATTTACGACGCCATCCTGGCGCAGGCGCCGGAGACGATCGAGGCGATTGCCGGGCTGGGCGAGCTTCTGTTCGAGGCCGGCGACAGCGACGGCGCCGAGGCGCTGCTGGCAACGGCGCCGGAGGCCAAGAAGAATGCGCCGGCACTTGCCGCGCTGCGTGCCAAGATGACGCTGGCTGCGGAAGCGGCAGCACTTGGCAATCCAGCTGAATTCGAGCAGCGACTGGCCGCCAATCCCGGCGACCACCAGGCGCGTTTCGACCTCGCCATGATCCAGAACGCCAAGGGCGAGCGCCATGCGGCGGCCGACAATCTTCTGGCGATTATAAAAGCCGACCGGACGTGGAACGAGGACGGCGCCAGGGCGCAGCTGCTGAAACTGTTCGAGTCCTGGGGCATGACCGACGAGGCGACGCTGGCGGCACGGCGCAAATTGTCGTCGCTGCTGTTTTCCTGAGCCGTTTGCCGGCCAAATTGCCGGGGCGTGGCTGTCGGGCCTTGCGGTCGGCGGCCGCCGCGCCAGATTAGGCCGATAACATCGCGCCCGAAGCGGGTCGGAGGAGTGAAGGTGCAGGTCGGAAACGCATTTTACCGGGTCGGCAAGGATCTGCCGGCAACCATTCCGGTGTTTCCGCTTGCCGGCGCGCTGCTGCTGCCGGGCGGGCGCATGCCGCTCAACATTTTCGAGCCGCGCTATCTGCAGATGGTGGATGAGGCGATCGCCGGCGCGCGGCTGATCGGCATCGTCCAGCCCAGCCTCAATGGCGCGTTGCGCGCCGACGGCGAGCCGGAACTGTGCAATGTCGGCTGCGCCGGGCGCATCATCTCGATGGCCGAGAGCGGCGACGGCCGATATCTGATTTCGCTGCAGGGCGTCTGCCGTTTCCGCATCACCAGCGAATTGCCGGTGAAGACGCCGTTCCGGCAATGCAAGCTGGCGCCGTTCCTCACCGATCTCGCCGAAGACCAGGCGGCAAGCGAGATCGACCGGCCGGCGCTGTTGAAAGCGTTTCGCGCCTATCTGCAGGCCAACGATCTCGAAGCCGATTGGGAAAGCGTCAGCCGCGCCGAGAATACCATGCTGGTCAATGCGCTGTCGATGATGTCGCCCTACGGACCGGCCGAGAAACAGGCGCTGCTGGAGGCGCCCGACCTGAAAGCCCGCGCGGAGACGCTGATCGCGATCACCGAAATGGCGCTGGCGCGCGAGAATGAGGACTTTGGTTCCAGCCTGCAATAAGGGCTGAGCCGATGGCTGAAGGGGGATCCAATGGCTGCGGATGGGCGTGACGGCAAGTCGGTCAATGTCGATCCAAAATTGCTGGAGCTGCTGGCCTGCCCGCTGACCAAGGGGCCGCTGGCCTGGGACCCGGTGCGCGGCGAGTTGATCTCGCGGGCTGCCAAGCTCGCTTATCCCGTGCGCGACGGCATCCCGATCATGCTGCCCTCGGAGGCGCGGACTATTTCGGCGGAAGACGTGCTGTCGCCGCCGCGATTGGGTGGGCCGGGCTGAAGGGCCAGGGGTGGTTCAAACGGACCTCAGCCTAAGAAGCCATTCTGTTGGCGATCCTTCGCGCCCCCCTCTGCCCTTGCCGGCATTAATGTCATGGGCTCCCGACCGCCCTGCACTTGCCTACTGAAAATTCCGCCCCTTGGGCATGACCCTTTCAGCTTTGTCCGAGAGGGTGGCAATGTCGGGCCGGGCAGCCGGCGTCATCTCTTCCAGCAGCACCGTCAGCCACGGCGTCAAATCCTCGATCTTCTCGGCGACGATGTGGATGACGTCGGATTCCGACTGCAGCTTGCCGGTGACCTTGACGAAGCGCGCGCCCATGACGATGGGCCGGAAACGGGTAAAGGTCCGCTCCCAGAAAATGACGTTGGCGACGGCCTTGTCGTCTTCCAGCGTCAGGAAGATCGCATTGCCCTTGCCGGGCCGCTGCCGCACCAGCACCAGGCCGGCGACCGAGACCCGCCTGCCGTCGCGCACCGAGCCGAGATTGGCATTGGGAATGACGCCGGCGCGGTCGAGCCGCTCGCGCAGGAAGGCGACCGGATGCGCCTTCAGCGACAGGCCGAGCGCGCGGTAGTCGTGGATGACGTGCTCGCCGAGCGGCATTGTCGGCAGTTTTGTCTCGGGCTCGAGTTCGCGCAGCCGGATCGCCGGCTGGTCGAACAGCGGCAGCCGTTCGGCGGCGCTCTTGCCATCCAGCGCGCGTACCGCCCACAAGGCTTCACGACGGTCGAGGCCGAGCGAGCGGAAGGCGTCAGCCTGCGCCAGTCTTTCGATTTCGCCGACATCGAGGCCCGAGCGCAGCCAGACATCCCTGACGCTTGTATAGCCGGCGCCGCGCCGCGCGGTGAAAGCTTCCATACGCTTCTCGGCCAAGCCCTTGATCTGACGGAAGCCAAGCCGGACGGCGCACCGGGTCTTGATGACACCGCGCATTTCGGCATGGCGCGCAAGGATGCGGCCCGGATCGAATTGGGCTTTCTCCAGGGTGCAGTCCCAGTCGGAAAAATTGACGTCGACGTCGCGGATATCGACGCCATGGTCGCGCGCGTCGCGCACCAGCTGGGCCGGCTGGTAAAACCCCATCGGCTGCGAATTCAGGATCGCGGCGCAGAACACGTCGGGATAAAAGGTCTTGAACCAGCAGGAGGCATAGACGAGCAAAGCGAAGGAGGCGGCGTGGCTTTCGGGAAAGCCGTATTCGCCGAAGCCTTCGATCTGCTTGAAGCAGCGCTCGGCGAAGTCCTTGGTGTATCCCTTGCCGACCATGCCGTCGATCATGCGCTGGCGGTAATTGCCGATGGTGCCGGTGCGCTTGAAGGTGGCCATGGCGCGGCGTAGTTCGTCCGCCTCGCCCGGCCTGAAGCCGCCGGCGACGATGGCGATCTTCATCGCCTGTTCCTGGAACAACGGCACGCCCAGCGTCTTGCCCAGGATTTCTTCCAGTTCCGGCTTGGGGTACTCAGGCATTTCCTTTTTCTGCCGGCGGCGCAGATAGGGATGCACCATATCACCCTGGATCGGACCGGGCCGCACGATCGCCACCTCGATGACCAGGTCGTAGAATTCGCGCGGGCGTAGACGCGGCAGCATAGACATCTGCGCGCGCGATTCGATCTGGAAGACGCCGAGCGTGTCGGCGCGGCAGATCATGTCGTACACGTCGTTCTCTTCCGGCGGCAGGGTGGCCAGCACATAGGGTCGGCCGTAATCATCCCGGGCCTTCGGATAATAGTCGGTGAGCAAGGTGAAGGCGCGTTTGAGGCAGGTCAGCATGCCGAGCGCCAGAATATCCACCTTCAGGATCTTCACCGAGTCGAGATCGTCCTTATCCCACTCGACCATCTTGCGCGCCTCCATCGCCGTCTTGACGATGGGGACGATCTCGTCGAGCCGGTCGCGGGTAATGACGAAGCCGCCGACATGCTGCGACAGGTGCCGGGGAAAGCCCATGATCTCGTTGGCGTGGGCGATCACGCGACGGGTCGAGGTCTCGTTGCGGTCGAGGCCGCCGGCATGCGCCTCCTTCTCGCCGAGCTCCGAGGTCGACCAGCCCCAGATCGAACTGGAGAGCGCACTGCGGACATCGTCCGACAGGCCCATGGCCTTGGCCACCTCGCGCAGCGCCGAGCGGCCGCGATAGCTGATGACGGCGGCAGCCAGCGCGGTGCGCTTGGCGCTGTATTTGGAGTAGATGTACTGGATCACCTCCTCACGCCGCTCATGCTCGAAATCGACGTCGATGTCGGGCGGCTCGTTGCGCTCCTCGGAAATGAAGCGCTCGAACAACGTGTCGATGCGCTCGGGGCCGACCTCGGTGATGCCGATGCAGTAGCAGACGATCGAGTTGGCGGCCGAGCCTCTGCCCTGGCACAGAATGCCCTCATTGCGGGCGAACTGGACGATGTCGTAAACGGTCAGGAAATAGCGCGCATAATTCAGACGCTCGATCAGAGCGAGCTCCTCACTGATGCGCTGCAAGACGGAAGCGGGGACGCCCGCCGGATAGCGCGTGGCGGCCCCCTCCCTGGCCAGACGCTCTAGCTCGGCCTGCGGCCCAAGCCCTGATTGCGTCGGCTCGTCGGGATAATTGTACTGGAGGTCGCTGAGCGAGAAGGTCAGTTCGCCGGCAAAGCGCAGCGTCTCGGCCAGCGCCCGTGGATGGCGGCGGAAGAGACGGGCCATTTCCAGCGGCGGCTTCAGATGGCGCTCGGCGTTGGCCGTCAATTCCAGCCCGACCTCGGCGACCGGCAAATTGAGGCGGATGGCGGTGAGCACATCTTGCAGCGAGCGGCGCTCGGCGCTGTGATAAAGCACGTCGTTGGTCGCCATCAGCGGCACGCCGGCGATGTCCGCCATGCCCGCCGCCTGCTCGATGCGGAAACGGTCATTGCCGCGATAATCCGGCGCCATGCCTAGCCGCAAATTAGCGCCGAAACGGTCTTTCAGTTGACGGACCAATGCCAGGGGATCGTCGGCATTCGCCGAGAGATCCGGCAGCACCGCCAGCGACAGCAGGTCGCCCCATTCGAGCAGGTCGCTGCGCTGGAGAAGGGTCGCGCCCTTCTCGTTTTCATCGCGCAAATTGGCTTGCGTCAGCATGCGGCAGAGATGGCCCCAGCCCTTGCGGTTCTGCGGATAGGCGAGAATGTCCGGCGTGCCGTCGCCGAACACCAGGCGGCAACCGGGGTGATAGGCGAGCTTCTCGACCTTGGCCTGCTGCCAGGCGCGCACGACGCCGGCCACCGTGTTGCGGTCTGCCAGTCCGATCGAGGAAAAGCCGAGGAATTTGGCCGCCACCACCAGCTCCTCCGGCTTGGAGGCGCCGCGCAGGAAGGAGAAGTTCGACTGGATGCCGAATTCCGCATAGGGGATGACGGTCAGCGCGTTCATGCGAAGACCCCATGCATGAACCAGCGCGGCGGCACCTGCGGGTTGCCATAGAGGCCTTGCCGGTAGAGCCAGTAGCGGCGGCCGTCGGCATCCTCGATCCGGAAATAGTCACGCGTCGATGTGAGCGGATCGCTTGACGTTTCACGCCACCATTCCGGCGCGATGCGTTCCGGCCCCTCGGCGCGCGCGACCCGGTAGAGCGCGCGGCGCCAGCGGAAATTCATCGGCGGACCCTCAGGCATTTCGGTGGCCGGCACCTCGATCGGCTCGGGCGAACGGAACAGCCGGATCGGCCGTTCCGGCGGGAAGATGGTTGCGCGCGGCGCGTCTTTCGAGCCCGGCTTCCTGAGCGGTGTTTTGCGTTGTGGCGCTTCCGAGAACGGGATGGTGGCGATGGCGCGCTCCGGCAGATGGCTCTCGAGGGCGACCGGTTTCAGCACCGCACTGTCGCCGAGCCTGGCGCGGATGCGGTCGGCAAAGAGTGCCATGTCGGCGCCGTCATCCTCGGTCTCGCCGGTCAAATCGGCCTGCTGCATGTCGAAGCCGGCGGCCGCCAGCACCGAAAGCCGCACCAGGTCGAAGCCGTAGCCGGCATCGATGTCCTGTTCGAGCGCGGCCAGCCGCTCATGGAACAGGCGCTGGATAAGCTTGGGTTCGCGCAACGGTCGCGAGGTACCGACAGCGATGCGGCTGACGGCGCCGTCGACGCGAAACAAAAGCAGCGCCAGCATCCTTGCGCCCTCGCCGCGGCGTTCGAGATCGGCCTTCAGCGTCACCGCCAGCAAGAGCACCAGCCGTTCGATCTCGGCGGTCAGCACGACCGGCTCGGCCAGGTGGCGTTCGACCGAAAGCGGGGCCACGGGCAGGCGCGGCGATACCGCCTCGTCGAGGCGACCGAGCGCCTGGTCAAGACGCAACAGCAAGGTCGCGCCGAAGCGACGGGCGAGCGGCGCGCGCGGCGCTGCCATGACCGCGCCGGCGGTCCGCAGGCCGACGCTTTCCAAGCTGGCGCGGATATCGGCCTCCATGCGCAGTGCCGCCAGCGGCAAGGGGGCGAGCAGCGCTTCCTCCTCGCCGGAGACAACGATGCGGTTGCCGCAGAAGCGCGCCGCCGCCCAGGCTGCACCCGGCGTCGCGGCCAACCCGGCGCGGACATCGAAACCCTGCTGGAAAAACCGCGCAAGGATGTCGTCCAGCATGGCGCGCTCGCCGCCGAACAGATGCGTGCAGCCGGTGACGTCGAGATAAAGGCCATCAGTACCGTCGAGCGCCACCAGCGGCGTATAGCGATCGCACCAGTCGGCGAGGCCTTCGAGCAGCCGGCGATCGGCGTCCGGATCGGCCTCGACGATGTCGATCGAGGGATGCATGGCGCGCGCATCGGCAATGCCCATGCCAGGCTTCAGATGCAGCGCCTCAGCCCGCTCGTCGAGGGCCGATATGCGCTGGGCGTTGCGGTCGCGATGGCTGATCACGAGCGGTGGGTGAGATGGCGGCAGATGATCCGAAGGCCGGGAACGCCACGACCGTCCCAGGCGCTGGCGCAGGATCCGTTCTGCCGCCAGATGCGGGAACCACAGCGACAGAATTCTCTGCCCGTTTTTCGCGGGGCTTTCTTTCTTCGAATGCGTGTTCATCGGGGTTCCACTCCAGTGTGAATTGTCCAGGCAGAGCGGTGCGGCTCTTGCCGATGCTGACGGTGAAGGCAGGGTGGCCGATCGACCCGGCAAGCGGCCCGGCGATCGTCCGGCGCGATGTCGCTGGTGCAGCCGACACGATGAGGCGCACCGGGGCGGCGGTCGGCTCGGCTTCGCCGGCCTGGCGCAGCAGGAATACCGGCCGGCCGGCGTTTTGGGCGCGCGCGTGCAGCCGGCGCGTCGCGGTGAGGTCGAGCCGCTGCGGGCTGCCACGGATTTCGAGGATGATTGCGGCGAGCGCCGTCATCTTGGCGGCCTCCTCGGCTACCCACAGCGCATCGGTGAGTTTCGGCGCCTCGGAAAACAGCAACTGCTCCGGTGCGATACCGAACATGCCCTGCAATCCCCTGGCATAGGGAAAGCCGGCCTCGCGAAAAATCTCCGACGTGCCGATCCACAGCACGGGCAAGGGCTGGCCCTTGAGGATCAGGCTGACAAGCGACAGCACAAAGCCTGCGACGGCCCCGGCATTGCGGGTCTCAAGGCCATGGATTTCGCTCAAGGCGGCTTTCGGAAGGCCGCCGCTGAGGGCCGCATCGAGGCGTTCGATGCCGGTGGCCAGGAAAGCATCCGGCAAAGCTGCGGCAAGCCCGCGCCGGATGATGGTAACATCGGAATCGGGTTCAGGCGCGGCGTGGAGACAGCCCTCAGCACGCGCACGAGGTCGCTCGCCGGCCGGCACGGCCAGGCGCTCGGGCAGCGTTCCCTCGATCTTCGCGATCTGGCGGCGCAGGGCAAAAACAGTCTCCCGCGCCACGGCTGATGTCGCCATGACGGTCAATTTCTCTCATAATTGTTCCTGTTATGTTCCTATAGATTCCAGAGGGTGCCGAAAGAGTCAAGCGGAGTCAGAAGGAATTTATTCCTTGATCAAAGGTGGCGAGGCCAACCTTGGACTTTGGTCGCAGCCATTCGGCGCAAAGAAACAGTCATCGGCCAGGTACCCGTCCATTTGCCGAGTCCGGAGGGAAAGCCTATATGCCGGGATCAAAGGACAAAGCATGGCCCGCATCTACAAGACCCGCACCTGGCACGATGAACTCTCGCCCTCGATCGAAGAGATGGAGTTTCTGGCGCTGGAGGCGTACGCGCATCTGCCCGACGATTTCCGCAAGCTGACCGGCGAGATCGTCATCATGATCGCCGAATTCCCGACCGACGAGATCATGGACGATCTGTCGCTGGAGACGCCGTTCGATCTGCTTGGCCTGTTCGAGGGCCGCGGCATCGCCGAGCGCTGGAACCCGCAGACCGGCGAAGGCCCGAACCGCATCACCCTCTACCGCCGCGCCATCCTCGACTACTGGGCCGAGAACGAAGAGACGCTGGGCGACATCGTCACCCACGTGCTGATCCACGAGATCGGCCACCATTTCGGCCTGTCGGATGATGATATGGAGAAAATCGAAGAGGCGGCGGAGTGAGGCTGCGCCGATATTCAGGTGAAGCCGGCCTGCGAACGGCAGCTTCCTGCGCTTCCGGTGCTCGCGTACTTTAAGTACGCTCCGCTCCGGTTCTCGGAAACCACTGTTCTCGGCTCGGCCTGACCTGAATCTCGACACAGCCTGCGTCCGTGCCTGGCAAAGCCTACCAGTCGCTCAGCTTGGTATCCGGCCCGTATTCCTGGCCGTCGATATCCTTCACCACCGCCTGGCCGCAGCGCATCGATTTGGTCTTCTTGTCATAGGCGTAGGTCGGCGAGCCGTACAAATGCCAGCCCTTGTTCAGCGCCGCGGTTACCTTGTGACAGAAGGTGGAATCATCGGGGGCGGACAGAAAGCGGTAGAGTCTCATGGGTCAGGTCCTGTCGTAAGTTCTGTCTTGTAGGGCGGGATATTCCGAAGCCGGCTTAGGCAATCATGCGCCGATGGCGGCGGCCTTCGCCAGCAGTTTTTCGACTTGCGCCAGGTGCAGCCGTTCGACCATCCTGCCATCCAGCGCAATCACGCCCTTGCCGGCATTTTCGGGCAAGGCGAAAGCCTCTTTCACCGCATGCGCCTCGGCAAGGGCTTCGGGCGCGGGGGCAAAGGCGCGATTGGCGGCTTCGATCTGGGCCGGATGGATCAGCGTCTTGCCGTCGAAGCCCATGGCCGCCCCTTCCGTGCATTCGCGCGCAAACGCGTCGAGGTCGCGAAAATCGTTGGAGACGCCGTCGAGCATGTCGATGCCGCCGGCCCGCGCCGCCAGCACCATCTGCATCAGCCAAGGCACGAGGTAGCGCCGATCGGGCGTCGCCAGAATGCCGGTTTCCTTGACCAGATCGTTCGTTCCGGCAACGAAACAAGCTAGGCGCGAGGCCGGGTCGCGGCCGAGTTCGGCAATGGCGCCGATGTTGAGCATGGCCTTGGGCGTCTCGATCATCGCCCAGAGCTTGACGCTGTCGGGGGCAAAATTATCGTCGAGCACGTCGCCGACTTCGAGGATATCGCGCGGCGTGGCGACCTTGGACAACAGGATGCCGTCGGGCTCGAATTTTGCCGCGGCGAGCAGGTCTTCAGTGCCCCATTCGCTGGACAGCGCGTTGACGCGCACGATCATCTCGCAACGCTTTGGCCGATTGGCGAAAATAGCGGCGAGTTTATCCCGCGCGGCAATCTTGTCGGCCGGAGCGACGGCATCTTCGAGGTCGATGATCACGGCATCGCAGGCAAGTTGCGCGATCTTGGCTAGCGCCTTGTCGTTGGAGGCGGGGACGTAGAGTACAGAGCGGCGTGGGCGGTAGGGTTCGCTTGTCATACCCGATCTATGCCGCGTGTGATTGGTGGAGGCAAGCGCCCGACCGGTACCTGATGCGCTGCCCGCCATCCGCCGTTGGCTCGCCCCAGCTCGAAGCGCAGGTCCTGCACGAAAACTGCACATCCCTGCGGAAAACATCCTCCGCTCCGCCCTGCCGTGTCCATGCGGGCCCGCGACAAGGCGGCATGCAACAGCGAAACCGTTGGTCCCTACCCTATCGTCTCAGCAGCGAAAGCTGGTGGTTGGTCGATCCGCCACGGCCCGAGGCCCACCCTTGCCTGGAGGCAAGCTTGCTCCCTTTTATCCGCCCACCGGCCGAGCGGACCCAGCCCATCAGGAAAATCCGCGCATGACATCGTTTGCAAGCTTTTCCAGCCGCTTCGGCATCGCAGTCCTGCTCGTCGCGCTGGCGGATTTTTTCTTTTATGGCCAGCCCGCCGGAATCACCGTCCTGCTGTTCGCCATCGTGATTGCCGGCGCGGTCGTCGCCGTGCATCCGTCCGCCCTGAACTCCACGAGGCCTTGGCTCAAGCCGGCCTGCCTGTTCGTTACGCTGCTGCCGCTGGCCGAAAATGTCAGCCCGCTGTCGGTCACGATCGCGCTCGTGGCGTTGATCGTGTTTGCGCTGTCTCTGGCCGGGCGGTTGCGGCACGGCATCGCCCGCATTGCCGGCCAGGTCGGGCTTTTCCTGCTGGCGGCGCCGCTGCGGCTTATCCGTGACGTCTTCCGCTGGCGCCGCACGGTGCGCCGTCTTGGCGGCCGCCGCATCCGCCTGGCGTCCGTCATCGTCTGGGTGATGCCGGTGACCCTGGGCGCGGTGTTCCTGCTTTTGTTCGGCGCCGCCAATCCGGTCATCGAGTATTGGCTGTCGCTGATCGACCTGATGAAGCTGCTCGACCTCATCCAGCTGCCGCGGATTGTCTTCTGGCTGGTCGTGCTCGCCGGCGTCTGGGCCTTCCTGCGGCCACGCCTGCCGCGTTTCCTGCGCCGCCTTCCACGACGCCCGCCGCCTGCAGCCGTGGCCGCACCAGCCGCGACCAAACCCGCGACAACGATCGAGGACGTCGTCTTCGGCAAGGCGGCGATCCTGCGCGCCTTGCTCGTCTTCAACGCGCTGTTTGCACTGCAGACCGGGCTCGACGCCGCCTATCTCTGGGGCGGTGTCGCCCTGCCCGATGGCTTGAGCTATGCCGCCTACGCGCATCGCGGCGCCTATCCGCTGATCGCTACCGCGCTGCTGGCCGCCGGCTTCGTACTGGCGGCGCTGCGGCCGGGCAGCGAAACGTCAAGCGATCCGCTGATCCGCCGGCTGGTCTATGCCTGGGTGGCGCAGAACATCGTGCTGGTCATCTCGTCGATTCTCAGGCTCGATCTCTATATCGGCGTCTATGCACTGACCTACTGGCGCATCGCCGCCTTCGTCTGGATGGGGTTGGTGGCGTCAGGGCTTGTACTGATCATTGCCCGCATCGCGCTTGGAAAATCCAACGAATGGCTGCTCTCCGCCAATCTTGCGACGTTATCGGCGACGCTTTATGCCTGCTGCTTCATCAACTTCGCCGCAGCGATCGCCAACTTCAATGTCGACCATTCCCTTGAAATGACCGGCGACGGCACGCCTATCGATACCGAATATCTGCGCTCGCTTGGCGCTGCCGCCATGCCGGCGCTGGACCGCCTCTACATGCATCAATTCGGAAACCAAACCACCTGTCTGGCCGATCAAATGATGATCGACGACACTATCGCCGAGCAGAAGCAGTGGCGCGCCTGGAGCTTTCGCGGCTGGAGGCTCGTGCAGGTTCTCGACAAGAGAGGTCCGCTCGTGCTTCCTCCACCTACCCAGCCCTCGCAACGTTCAGTGCCGGACCGTTAGATCCATGCCGCATCAGATCCTGGTCGCCGACGACGATCCGCACATTCGCGAGATCATCTGCTTTGCGCTGGAGAGGGCCGGGATGAAGACGCAGGCCGTCGCTGACGGCGCAGCCGCCCTGCAGGCGATCGAAGGCCGCGAGCCCGACCTCGTCGTGCTCGATATCGGCATGCCGGAGATGGACGGGCTGGAAGTCTGCCGGCGGCTGAGGCAGCGCTCCGATGTGCCGGTTCTGTTCCTGTCGGCGCGAGACGAGGAGATCGATCGCATCCTCGGGCTCGAAATGGGCGGCGACGACTATGTGACGAAACCGTTCAGCCCGCGCGAGTTGGTGGCGCGCGTCAACGTCATCCTGCGCCGCGCCCGCCCGGTGGCGCCGGACCCCGCCGATGACAAGAACTTTGCGCATGGCAAGCTCAGCCTGGTGCCGGCCAGCCATGGCGCCAGTTTCGACGGCAAGGCGCTGGCGCTGACGGCGATCGAATTCTCGATCCTGAAAGGATTTCTGGCGCGGCCGGCGCATGTGCTGGGGCGCGACCTGGTGGTCGCCAGCGCCTATGCCGCCAACATCCATGTCGCCGACCGTACCGTCGATAGCCACATCCGCAACATCCGCGCCAAGCTGGCGGCGGCAGGCTGTCTCGACGCCATCGAAA
Organism: Mesorhizobium sp. M0139; assembly: GCF_040322455.1. Taxonomy (NCBI): domain Bacteria; kingdom Pseudomonadati; phylum Pseudomonadota; class Alphaproteobacteria; order Hyphomicrobiales; family Phyllobacteriaceae; genus Mesorhizobium; species Mesorhizobium sp. M0139. Next base: position 405,539 of record NZ_JAMYTN010000001.1, on the reverse strand, counting down.
CCGTGCATGGCGTCGGTTTCCGGCTTGGCCGATGCGGCGCCTGAGCGACGCCAAATGGATCGGCACCAAATGGCGGCCAAGGCTGGCCACGGTGGTCCTCGCCATCCTCATCATGGTGCTGGCGCTGCCGCTGGTCGGCTTGTTCTTCTTCCGGCTTTATGAAAACCAGCTGATCCGCCAGACCGAGGGCGAGTTGATCGCGCAAGGCGCCGTCATCGCCGCCATCTATGCGCAGAATATCAGTGACGCCGCCATTGCCCCGGAGAAGCTTGGGGTGCCGATGCAGGCTGACAGCGGCGAAGCCAGCCGCGGCGACGACACGCCTTACCAGCCGATCGAGCCTACCCTCGATCTCGCCTCCGACTATTTGCTGCCGACCCGGCCCGCCGGCGTCGCTGCCGCCACCGATCCGGCCTTTGCAGCGATCGGCGCGCGGCTGTCGGGCATTCTCGACACCACGCAGAAAACCACCCTGGCCGGCTTCCGGCTGCTTGACCCGCATGGCGTCGTCATTGCCGGGCGCGACGAGGTCGGCCTGTCGCTGGCCCTTGTAGAGGAGGTGCGCACCGCCCTTACCGGCCACTATGCCAGCTCGCTCAGGCAACGAATTCCCGACCAGCCGCCACCGCCGCTCTATTCGGTCAGCCGCGGCACGAAAGTTCGCGTCTTTGTCGCCATGCCGATCGCGGTCGACGGCCATGTCGCCGGCGTGATCTACCTGTCTCGAACGCCGAACAACATCGTCAAGCATCTCTATGGCGAACGCGGCAAGGTGACGCTGGCGGCCATCGCCATGCTGTTCGGCACGCTGCTGATCGCGCTGGTGTTCCTGCGCACCGTCAGCCGGCCGATCTACGCGCTGATGGAGCGCACGAGGCGCATCGCCGCCGGCGACCGCGACGCCATCCGGCCGCTCGACCATCACGGCACGCGCGAAATGGCCGAGCTGTCCGCGGCCTTTCTCGACATGGCCGAAAAGCTGCAGGCGCGCTCCGACTCGATCCAGACCTTTGCCACCCATGTCTCGCACGAGCTCAAATCGCCGCTGACGGCGATCCAGGGCGCGGCCGAACTCTTGCGCGATTCCGGCGAGGCGATGGACGCGGCAGAGCGCAAGCGGTTTTCCGGCAACATCGTCAACGATGCCGGAAGGCTCAATCTGCTGGTACGGCGCCTGCTCGATCTGGCGCGCGCGGAAAACCTGGCGCCGAGCGGCGAAAGCACATCGCTCGATGCGGCGCTGGCATTGCTGCCGGTGGACGGCAGGCTGGCTGTGACCATCGAGACGGGCGGCGAAACCGGTCTGCGCATCTCGGCCGAGAATGCGGCGATCGTGCTTGCCAACCTGATCGACAATTCCGCCAGGCACGGCGCGACCCAGGTTTTGCTGGCGGCTGCCAGCGCCGACGGCAAAGTGACGATTGCGATCAGCGATGATGGCGCCGGCATTTCGCCGAGCAACAGGGCGCGCATTTTCGAGCCGTTTTTCACCACGCGGCGCGAGTCCGGCGGCACCGGCACGGGCCTCGGCATCGTGCTGGCCCTCCTGAAAGCGCATGATGGCACGATCGCGCTGGTTGACTCCGGGCGCGGCACGCGCTTCGAGATCATTGTGCCGGCGGCGTGAAGGATGCCGGCGGCCGGATCGGAGAACAAAGTGCGCTACGACACCGTCATCATCGGCGGAGCCATCGTCGGCTCCTCGGTCGCCTATTATCTGCGCGAGGAAGGCTTTTCCGGCTCCATCGCGCTGATCGAACGCGACCCGCAATTCGCGCATGCGGCAACGACGCTGTCCATGGCCTCGATCCGTCAGCAATTCTCGATTCCGGAAAATATCCGGCTGTCGCAGTTCACGCTAAACCTGTTCCGGCGACTGAAGGAGACCTTCGGCACCGATGCCGATATCGGTTTTCGCGAAGGCGGCTATCTCATCCTGGCCGGCGAGGCCGGGTTGCCGATCCTGAAAGCCAACCACGAGGCGCAGGTCGCCGAGGGCGCCGACATTCTGCTCGAGGATGCCGACCAGCTGGCAAAGCGCTTTTCGTGGCTGTCGACGGAAGGCATCAGCGCCGGCGCCTTCGGCCGCAGCGGCGAGGGCTGGTTCGACGCTCATGCGATGCTGACGCTGTTCCGCAAGGCGCTGCGCGACAGACAAGTCGATTTCATCGCCGCCGACGTCACTGGCATCGAGAGGCAGGGCAATCGCGTCACCGGCGTGGACCTCGACAATGGCGAAAGACTGCAAGCCGGCATCGTCGTCAATGCCGCCGGGCCGAATGCCGGCAAGGTGGCCGGCATGGCGGGACTCGTCCTGCCCGTCGAGCCGCGCAAGCGCAACGTTTTCGTCTTCGAGGCGCGGGAAAAATACGCCGACATGCCGCTGCTGGTCGACCCATCCGGCATCTATGTCCGGCCTGAAGGCTCGGTCTATCTCACCGGCGGCGCCGAGCTGGAGGAGGGCGATGGCCCCGCCGACCCCCGGGATTTCGACGTCGACTGGCCGCTGTTCGAAGAGGTGATCTGGCCGGTGCTGGCAACCCGCATTCCGGCTTTCGAAGCAATCAAGCCGACCCGCGCCTGGGCCGGCCATTACGACTACAACACGCTCGACCAGAACGCCGTCATCGGACCGCATCCCGAGGTCGAGAATTTCATCTTCGCCAACGGGTTCTCAGGGCATGGGCTGCAGCAGGCGCCGGCCGTCGGCAAGGCGCTAGCGGAGCTTTTGGTGCATGGCGGGTATCGGACCGTGGATTGCTCGGCGTTCGGGTACGCCAGAGTGGCCGAAGGAAGGGCGTTCCGGGAATTGAATGTGATTTGAGGCGGCAAAAGCTCACTGTCGAGTTCCCGCCCACCCCCCTCTGCCCTGCCGGGCATCTCCCCCGCAAGGGGGGAGATTGGCAGCTTCGGCGAAGGCGCCATTCTTGCAACGTCGGCGATTGGCGAAAGCGGTCGCGGCATCTGATCTCCCCCCTTGCGGGGGAGATGGTCGGCAGGCCAGAGGGGGGTGCTGTCCCGCGAGAGTCTAAGCAACCATCGCACTGACAGCCATCGCGTTGCCCAGTGCATGCCCGGCGGCCGTATTGTCGAAAATGCCCCAGACCTCGGCACCGGAAGCGGCCGCTGCTTCCACTTGCCGCGCAAACCGGTCGAGCGTTTCGGCATCGTAACCCGAATAGTAGATGCGCGGCGCGCCGTGCCAGCGGAAATAGGCAAGGCCGGGCGAGCCACCCGGCCCTGCTGCCTCCGGAACCGAAGCCGGGTCGGCGGCGACCCGTGCGACCTGGTGACCGGCGAGCAGTGCGTCCGCCTCGGCACCGAACCAGCTGGGATGGCGCGGCTCGCATGCCAGCCTTGCCAGGCTACGCCTGCCCAACATGTCGAAGAAGCCGCCGGCGACCTCCGGCTCGAAGGGCAGGCTTGGCGGCAGCTGCACCAGAAGCACGCTCAGCTTTTCGCCGAGACCTTCGACCTGCCCGAGAAAGTCCTCTGTCAGCCCCTCGCAATCGGCGAGGCGATGCTCATGGGTCATGCTCTTCGGTGCCTTGACCGCGAAGCGGAAGTGCTCCGGCACGGCGTGCGCCCAGCGCTCATAGGTCTCGCGGCGGTGCGGTTTGTAGAAGGAGGTGTCGATTTCCACGACCGGAAAGCATTTTGCGTAACGTTCGAGATGCGACCCGGGCTGCGGAAAGTCAGCCTTGTATCGAGACGGAATTCCCCATCCGGCGGTGCCTATCAGAGATCGGCGATTTCCCATGCTGCGGATTTGGACCGGATGAAGCGCGGGTCAAGGGCGACAAGGAGGCGTTGCGCCGCGGGGTCCTGAACACCGTTCCGCATTGCCCGAGAACCTTGCCCGCCGCCCGGTCCCTATCGGCGATTGCTTCTGACGCGACGTCAGCCCTTGCGTGAGAACCAGAACGCGTCGGGCATGCGCTTCATGCCGATACGCTCATAGAAGCCGACGGCGTCGGGCATCGAGATCAAGCTGATGGCGACCGAAGGCCCAAGCTGCCGGCGGGCCTCGTCCATCAGGCCTTTGCCGATGCCGAGGCCTTGCGCAGATTGGGATACGGCGAGCTCTGAAATGTAGCACACCCAGGAAAAATCGGTGATGGCCCTGATAACCCCAATCAGCGGCGTGCCTTCGACATCGAGCCGCGCGGTCAGCACCAGGTTCGCGCCCGAAAGCATCGCCTGCAGCCGGGCGTCGTCATCGACGGGGCGTGTTTCGCCGAGCGTGGATTCAACCAGAACGCGGCGGAATTCAGCGACGTCGAGCTCAGGCTCACTGGCATAGATAATATTCGATTGTGTGGTCATGGGCGCAAGGTGCACCAGCGGCGGCCGGTTTTAAAGACGTTTGCCGCCGATCTTTCGATCGGGCCGCGCACCAACAGTTGCCTTTTATTTGCCGGCGGCTTTGTGTAAACCGGGCGCAGCAAACCCTGACGCAACGAATTCGATCAAGAACGGGCAAAAGCCATGGAAAAATTCACCAAGCTCACCGGCGTCGCCGCACCGATGCCGATCGTCAATGTCGACACCGACATGATCATCCCCAAGGATTATCTCAAGACGATCAAGCGCACCGGGCTCGGCAGCGGCCTGTTCGCCGAAATGCGCTACAAGGACGATGGCTCGGAAAACCCCGACTTCGTGCTTAACAAGCCAGCCTACCGCAAGGCGGAGATCCTGGTCGCCGGCGACAATTTCGGCTGCGGTTCGAGCCGCGAACACGCGCCGTGGGCGCTGCTCGATTTCGGCATTCGCTGCGTCATCTCGACGTCGTTCGCCGACATTTTCTACAACAACTGCTTCAAGAACGGCATCCTGCCGATCACCGTCAGCCCCGAAGACCTGGAGAAGCTGATGGACGACGCCTCGCGCGGCTCCAATGCGACGGTGTCGGTCGACCTCGAGGCCAAGGAAATCCGCGGCCCCGACGGCGGCGTGGTCACCTTCGACCTCGACGACTTCAAGCGCCACTGCCTGCTGAACGGTCTCGACGATATCGGCCTGACCATGGAGAAGGCCGGCGCCATCGCCTCGTTCGAGAAGAAGAACGCTGCCGAGCGTCCTTGGGCCTGAGTGGTACGAGATGGCCCGGCCGCCACAAAGCCGGGTTCGTGGCGGCTGAACGGAGGGGACAGTCATGACACGTTTTCTTCTTGCCGGCGCCTGCGCGCTGGCGTGGATGCTGATGCCGGTGGCCGGCGCGCAAGCACAGACCGACACGGTCCTCGTGCCGGCAGAAGATCCGTCCGCCGCCGATCCGGGCGCGTCGAGCAATGCGGCCCTGGCGGACGATGACAGCCAAGGGCCGGTCCCGTTCGAGGGCGGGCAGCTGACCATCACCCAGCCGGAGCAGGATGGCGAAAAGGTGCTGGCCTATGACGGCAAGCAGCTGGCCAGCAATTACGACGTGTTCTTCGACAGAACAGTCAAGGTCGGCGGCGTCGACGTGGCGCTGGTCGATGTTGGCGACGGCGGCAACCAGTGCGGCCCGGCCGAGGTCATCGTCTGGAAACCGGAAGGCGGCGAGATACAAAGCCTCAAGGTCGAACAGGACGAATGCGGCGCGCCGCCGGCGGCGGTGGCCGACAACGCCATCTATTTCGTGCCGTATCTGTTGCCGGGCGATACGAAGCAAGCGCTGCAATGGTCGCCCAGCGATGGGCTGACGATCTCGGGCGACCTGACCTACGCGCCGGAGCCGGGTACGGACTGGAAGGACGTCGATCCGGCCAAATACCAGAACATCATCGACGCCTTCCACAATGAGGCCGTCTACAAGGCGGCGCAGACGCTGCTCGGCGACACCATGCCCGACATGGCGACCAGCCTGCTGGTCGGCGGCGGCACCGAAAAGACGGCGTCGGGCGCCTTCTACGCCACCGGCTGCGTGCCGCACGCATGCGGCAGCAATGACGGTTTCATGGCGGTCGACCCGGCCAAGCACACGCTCTACTTCGCCCGGCGCGGCGACAATGGCGAGCCGCAGGCGTGGCCTGACGTGAAGACCTGGCCTGCGGATGTGAAGGAAGCAATGGACAAGGCGCAGGAGTCGGGGAACTAGAGTTCGCGGCAGCGCGGCGAACACTCGGTGTTCATGCTTGTTTCGTCGCGATCCGTCACACGCCCCTCTGCCCTGCCGGGCATCTCCCCCTCAAGGGGGGAGATCAGACGTCACTCTGGCTTTCGCCAATCGCAAATGTGGAAAGCGAGAAAGGCGTCCGAACTGCTAATCTCCCGCCTTGAGGGGGAGATGGCCGGCAGGCCAGAGGGGGGTGCTGTCCCGCCGACGACCAAGATTTGCACCTGACTTGGCCCATGGCCTGGCCGGCCCTCTTCCTGCAAAGTGTCCGAAACCACAGCGAGGCTCCATGCGCACACTCATCTCCACCGGTTCGCCCTTCGAAAAAACCGCCGGCTATTCGCGCGCGGTGGTGCAGGGCGACTGGTGCTTCGTCTCGGGAACCACCGGCTATGACTATGCGACGATGGCCATGCCGGAAACGGTGGAGGCGCAGACGCGCAATTGCCTGGCGACCATCGCCGAGGCGCTGAGGGATGGCGGCTTCGACATGGCCGATGTGGTGCGGGCGCATTACTACATCACCGACCAGGCCATCGCGGACGTCGTCTTCCCCATCCTCGGCGAGGCTTTCGGCGAGATCAGGCCGGCGGCGACGATGATCGTGTGCCAGCTCAACAAGCCGGAAATGAAGATCGAGATCGAAGTCACGGCGCTGCGGCGCACGGCTTGAGGAGGCCAAAGCCATGACGGTCCGGCGCATCGTAGCCAATATCGGGACGCAGGACGCGGCGGCGGCGAAACGCTTCTATCAGGACGTGCTTGGCCTCGATGTGCTGATGGATCAGGGCTGGATCGTCACCTACGGGTCCGACGAACGGATGCAGGTGCAGATCAGCTTCATGGCCCAGGGCGGCTCCGGCACGCCGGTGCCGGACCTCTCCATCGAGGTCGACGATGTCGATGCGGCGCTGCAAGGCATGAAGGCCGCCGGCTTTGCCGTCGAATACGGTCCGGCCGACGAGCCGTGGGGCGTACGGCGGTTTTATGTGCGCGATCCGTTCGGCCGGTTGGTGAATATTTTGTCGCACAAGTGATTTGTTCCTCCCCCCGCCTCTGGCCACGGCGAGGAACCCAGGTCTTGAGAGGCGGGCGCCGTCGTAGCGTTCTTCATCCCCTTGCGCCGCAAGCTCTTGGCGTTTAGCAAGGCCGCGGTTTCTCCAAACAGCATCGGACGGTTCTCCATGGCTTCGAAAAATCTTCTCCTGCTCGCCGGCGACGGCATCGGCCCCGAGGCGATGGCCGAGGTGAAGAAGCTGATCGCGGCCATGAACGCAAAGCTCGGCAGCGGTTTTGCCACTGATGAAGGCTTGGTCGGCGGCTGTGCTTACGACGCACATGGCGCGGCGATTTCCGACGCCGACATGGCAAAGGCGATGGCTGCGGATGCGGTTCTGTTCGGCGCCGTTGGCGGGCCGAAATGGGACAAGGTGCCTTACGAGGTGCGTCCCGAGGCCGGGTTGCTACGGCTGCGCAAGGATATGGAGCTGTTCGCCAATCTCCGGCCCGCCATCTGCTATCCGGCGCTGGCCGCGTCCTCTTCGCTGAAGCAGGAGGTGGTCGAAGGCCTCGACATATTGATCGTGCGCGAGCTTACCGGCGGCGTCTATTTCGGCGAGCCCAAGCAGATCATCGATCTCGGAAACGGCCAGAAGCGCGGCATCGACACGCAGGTCTACGATACGTTCGAGATCGAGCGCATTTCGGGCGTCGCCTTCGAGCTGGCGCGCACCCGCAAGAACCATGTGACATCCATGGAGAAGCGCAACGTCATGAAATCCGGCGTGCTGTGGAACGAGGTCGTCACCCAGGCCCAGAAGACTCGCTATGCCGACGTCAAGCTCGACCACATGCTGGCCGATGCCGGCGGCATGCAGCTGGTGCGCTGGCCAAAGCAGTTCGACGTCATCGTCACCGACAATCTGTTCGGCGACATGCTGTCCGACATCGCCGCCATGCTGACCGGATCGATCGGCATGCTGCCGTCGGCCTCGCTCGGCGCGCCCGATGTGAAGACCAAGAAGCGCAAGGCGCTGTACGAGCCGGTGCATGGCTCGGCGCCCGACATTGCCGGCCAGGGCATCGCCAACCCGATCGCCATGATCGCGTCGTTTGCCATGTGCCTGCGATATTCCTTCGGCATGGTCGATGAGGCCGACAAGCTCGAAGGCGCAATAGCCGCCGTGCTCGACGACGGGCTGCGGACGAAGGATATTTTGTCCGAGGGCATGACCGAAGTCGGCACTGTCGCAATGGGCGATGCCATCATCGCCAAGTTCCTGGCTTAGCGGCCGACTCAGCGGATCTCGCCGGCCAGCCGTTTCAGCAGGCCGACGAGTTGCGCCTCATCCACGGCTGAGAAAAAAGCAGCGTCGGCGGCTTCGACGGCGACGATAGCGCGCTGGACTGCGGCCGTCCCCGTCGTGGAGACGCGGATCACCTTGGCGCGGGAATCCCGCGGGTTGGTGTCCCGCACAATCAGTCCCTTTGCCTCGAGCCGGGCGACGACGTCCGATGTCATCTTCACCTCGGTGCCGGCCTGGGCGGCGAGCTGCACCTGGTTGGGCGGCTCGCCATAGCGGCCGAGCCACATCGCCGAAGCCAGCAGCACGAACTGGACATGGGTAAGGTCAAGCGGGGCCAGCGCCGCCGTCATGACGCGCTGCCAGCGCATGGTGGTTCGCCAGAGCAGCAAGCCGGGGCTCTCGGATGGTCCGCTGAAGCGCGTGTTCAGATCCCCCCGATCAGCCACCGTTCGCCAACACCCTTGCCTGCTCGAACAGTTTGGCCATCGAAGTGTCGAAATCGCCGCTGATCTGCGGCCCGAGCTCTGGTCCGACCTCGGCGGCCGATGGGCCGGAAATCTCGAGGCGATGAGTCACTTGAGTGCCACCCTCGACCGGCGTCAGCGTATGCCTGAACAGCAGTTTCGTGTCGCCGAACGAGGTCTCGTCGGCATACGTCACAGTGTCGACAAGATCGACGATCGTCGATTCGAAGGTGTCCTGCCCGACGGGCGTTACAGAGACGCGGGTGCCCTTGGCGAACGGGCCGTGCAGCACGAACGTATCGGACCCTTCGTAGGTGAGGCGGCCTTCGTGCAGCGCCTTGAGCGCTTCCAGATGGCGTGCGCCGAAAGGGGGGAAATTGCGGTGTACTCGTTGGTCCACATTTGTCTTGGCTCCATCATCCGTTTTCGATCGTCGATTTGATGAGTGCACAGATTATCTGTGCGCAGACTAAACGGCAAGAGAAATATCTTGTTCGTCCGGTCAAAACAGCAGCTGCCTTCCTGGCTGCGACCTAAGCCATTGTTAAATCGCGGCTGTCCGCAAACAGCCGGCAGTTCATTTCTGGTGCGGTCTAGGCTCCGCCTCCTCCAGGCACCGGCCCCCACTGGTTTTCGTGGGCCTGGGTCGGGATCAATCCGAGTATCAGCGCGAGGATCAGCGTAGCCGGAGCGAACATGAAGGTGATTGCGAAGTAAGGTATTGCCAGCCAGCCGGTCAGGCCGATGTCGTGCAAGCGGCGCACGACGAGCCCGACCCAGGGCAGGAACGTCGCTAGCCAAAACAGCCCCCAGACGCCGATCATCACAATCGGCCAGTTGCCGGCATCGAAATTGCCGACGGCCTGGTCGGCGAGGCCGCCGGCAATTCCGACCAGGATGAAGCTGACGGTCCAGAACAGGCAGTAGCCCCAGAATTCCTTGCGGCGGGCGCGTTCGGCGAAGTTGATGTAGTTGCGCGTCACGCCTCGCCAGAAATAACCCGGCAGTCCGCTATCGCGAACCGCGCCGTCTTCCGCCAGGCGGCCGAAATGCTGTGGCGCGGCTGAAGCGGCAGCCGCCTTGGGCGGCGCGGCGCTTGCCGCTGGCGCAGCGGTGGCGGGACTGGCGGGCTGGGCGCGGATTGAAAAAACGTCGCGCGCCTGACCGCTTGCCGGCAGAAACTCGACCACTGCGCCGTTCGCGATCACGGTATCACGGCGCAGATCCTCGCGCGCGAAGGTGTAGCGGTTGCCGTCCGCCCCGGTGATGAAGCCGAAACCCTGGGCCTCGTCATAGTGAAGAACTTCGCCGCGCATTTAGCCTCGCCCCCGTGTAGGCACAGACTGTTCAAAGTTGCGGCGGACTGCAAGGGGTTGGACGAAATGGAGGGTAAACGGTTCAGGCATGAGTTGCTTCATTTTCCCGTCCGTTGGCGCTGCCCCTCACCTGCCTGCCGGCATCCTCTCCCCGTATAATGGCGGGGAGAGGGGTCGCTGTTATTGACGATTCCGCCAATCGCCAACGTTGCAAGAAGAGCGCCAAGGCTGCGGTCAGCCGTTTCTCCCCGTCACTATACGGGGAGAAACGCCAGGCAGGGCAATGAGGGGCAGCGCCTGCATCTGTAATTGGCCGATAAGAGCCTCAAACCGGCCGCTTCTTCGGTTTCTTGTTCTTCGGCGGTCCAGCCTTGTCGAATTTCGGTTTCCCGGCCCAAGGCTTTGCATCGCCGGCGGGCCGTTCCCGCTTCTCGAATTTCGGCTTGTGTGCGCTTTGCGGCGCCTCGAACGGTCGCTTGCCGCGATGCGGTTTCTTGTCCGGCTTCGGCGCCTGGTAGCCGGCCCGCGACAGGTCGGGCGTGCCGTCCAGGCGCTTCACCACGATGTTGCCCTGCAGCTTCTTGTCGGGGCCGATGGCGGCGAGGAAGCGATCGGCCCAGTCGGCCGCGATCTGCACGTAGGTCTCATCCTGCTGCATCTTGATGGAGCCGATCTCGCGCTTGGAGATGTTGCCGGTGCGGCACAGCATCGGGATCAGCCAGCGCGGCTCGGCATTTTGCTTGCGCCCGATCGACAGCGAGAACCAGACACTGTCGCCGAAGTCGTCGCGCCGGCTTGGCGCTTCATCGCGCTCGAATTTTTCGCCCGCCGGTTTGTCACGCGAAGGCGTGAACGGTGCGACATCCGTAAGCTCCTCGGGCGCCGAGCGGCTGGCGCGGCATTGGCGCACGAAGGCGGCGGCCACCTGTTCGGCGCCATGCTTGGCCAGAAGCGCGTCGATGAAGCCGCGCTCGTCCTCGGCAATCGGCTCTTCGAAGGCTGGATCGGCAAGGATGCGCTCGTCGTCGCGCTTGATGACGTCGTCGGCGGAGGGCGGGCTCGCCCATGTCGCCTTCAGCCCTGCATTCTGCAGCAGCCGTTCGGTGCGCTTGCGGGCGCCGTTGGGCACGATCAGCGCGCTGACGCCCTTGCGTCCGGCTCGGCCGGTTCGGCCGCTGCGGTGCAGCAGCGTTTCGGGATTGGTCGGCAGATCGGCGTGGATGACCAGTTCGAGATTGGGCAGGTCGATGCCGCGCGCTGCGACGTCCGTGGCAATGCAGACCTTGGCGCGGCCGTCGCGCATCGCCTGCAGCGCGTGGGTGCGTTCGTTCTGGCTGAGCTCGCCCGACAGTGCGACGACGGAAAAATTGCGGTTGTTGAAGCGTGCCGTCAGATGGTTGACGGCGGCGCGGGTGTTGCAGAACACCAGCGCGTTCTTCGCCTCGTAAAACCGCAGCACGTTGATGATGGCGTTCTCGCGGTCGGGATAGGCGACATTCAGCGCCCGGTATTCGATATCGAGATGCTGCTTTTCCTCGCCGCCGGCCGAGATGCGTACGGCGTCGCGCTGATAGCCTTGCGCCAGCGTGGCGATCGAGCGCGGCACGGTGGCCGAAAACATCAGCGTGCGGCGCTGAGCCGGTGCGGCATCGAGGATGAATTCGAGGTCCTCGCGAAAGCCCAGGTCGAGCATCTCGTCGGCCTCGTCCAGCACCACGGCTTTCAGCGCCGACATGTCGAGGGAGTTGCGGGTGATGTGGTCGCGCAGGCGGCCGGGCGTGCCGACGACGATGTGGGCGCCGCGCTCCAGCACGCGCCGTTCGGAGCGCATGTCCATGCCGCCGACGCAGGACGCGACGGTGGCGCCGGTCGGCGCGTAGAGCCATTGCAATTCGCGCATCACCTGCAGAGCGAGCTCGCGCGTCGGCGCCACGGCCAGCGCCAGCGGTGCGCCAGCCTGGTCAAAACGTTCGGCGCTTCCAAGAAGGGTCGGCGCCAAAGCGAGGCCGAAGGCGACGGTCTTGCCTGAGCCGGTCTGCGCCGACACCAGAGCGTCGGACTCGCCGAGCTCCAGCACGGCCTTCTGCACTGGCGTCAGCTCGGTATAGCCGCGTTTTTCCAGCGCTTCTGCCAGCGCAGGAACAATAGCTTCGAAATTGGACATCTCACTCTTTCGGAATTCAGGGTCTGGGCTCATCATGGAGCACATGCCGGGGCTGACGCACGCCAGCCAAACACTATTTGGGCGTTCGTACTTCTTGCGGCCGCTATTGTACAGGGCAGGCGTGTGCCTGGCCGCAATTGACTCCTGACGCAAACCGCGTAAAAGCCGGCATCGAACGGGATCATTTTCGATGCGCGGCCTCCTGATGGCTCTTCTTGCCTTCGACTTCCCCGGCCACAATCATGGGGCCGGGCGCGTCGGCGCGTCTTACCGTTCCAGCAAAACCATGGCCAAAAAAACCACCACCACGGTGTGATTCCCTTGGCCTAACCACCCTCTCCCGGGTCCGGCCCGGGGGACGGAACCCGCATTGGCCGGCGGGTTTTCTCCAAAAACCAAGCGGAGAGGGACAGGAGATTTCTGATGAGTTTCAAGGTTGCGGTAGTCGGCGCCACGGGCAATGTGGGTCGCGAAATGCTCAACATACTGGAAGAGCGCGGCTTTCCGGTAAGCGAAGTCGTGGCGCTGGCCTCGCGGCGCAGCCAGGGCACCGAAGTGTCGTTCGGCGACCGTTCGCTGAAGGTCAAGACGCTCGACCAGTATGATTTTTCCGACACCGACATCTGCATCATGTCGGCCGGCGGCAACGTCTCGAAGGAGTGGTCGCCGAAGATCGGCAAGCAGGGCTGCGTCGTCATCGATAACTCGTCGGCTTTCCGCTATGACCAGGACGTGCCGCTGATCGTGCCGGAAGTGAACCCGGATGCGATCTCGCTGTTCACCCGCAAGAACATCATCGCCAATCCGAACTGCTCGACGGCGCAGCTGGTCGTGGCGCTGAAGCCGCTGCACGATGTCGCCACCATCAAGCGCGTCGTAGTCGCCACCTATCAATCGGTATCCGGCGCCGGCAAGGAAGGCATGGACGAACTCTTTACACAGACCCGCGCGGTGTTCGTCGCCGATGGCGTCGAGGTCAAGAAGTTCACGAAGCGCATCGCCTTCAACGTCATTCCGCATATCGACGTCTTCCTCGACGACGGCTCGACCAAGGAAGAGTGGAAGATGGTCGCCGAGACCAAGAAGATGCTCGACCCCAAGATCAAGCTGACGGCGACCTGTGTGCGCGTGCCGGTGTTCATCGGCCATTCCGAAGCCGTCAACATCGAGTTCGAAAAGCCGATCACCGCCGACGAGGCGCGCGATATCCTGCGCGAAGCGCCGGGCTGCCAGGTCTTGGACAAGCGCGAGGATGGCGGCTACATCACGCCGCTGGAATCGGCCGGCGAGGACGCCACCTTCATCTCGCGCATCCGCGAGGATTCGACGATCGACAACGGCCTGTCGATGTGGATTGTCTCCGACAATCTGCGCAAGGGCGCGGCGCTGAACGCGGTGCAGATCGCCGAGCTTCTGGTCGAGCGCGGCCTGATCCAGCCGAAGAAGAAGGCGGCCTGACGGCTGGTTTGTTTTCGCTCACGGGGTTCGGCCTTCGGCCGATTCCGTTTATCGCTCACGGGCCGTATCGCCGCTGCCGCGGCTGGCCCTCCGCGGGGCGCCGGAAAGCCGGCGGCCCGCAGTCGCGGGCTCGGCCTTCGGCCGAAGCCTTCCTTCTCCCCGTTCACGGGGAGAAGGTCCCGGCAGGGGGATGAGGGGCAGCGCTGACCTCTGTTGAGAAACGCCTTTGAACGATCCCACCAAAATCGTGCTCCGCCCCGCCACGGCTTTGGATGCCGCGACCATCGCCATTGTCATGCGGGCCGCACTTGGCTCGTTCTCCTGGATGCCGGTCATCCACACGCCGGATGAGGATATTGCCTTCATCCGCGAGATCGTGCTGTCCCGGCAGCAGGTGACGGTCGCCGAGACCGGCACCGGCATTGTCGGCTTCATTGCCCTCAGCGGCGATTGGGTGGAACAGCTCAATCTCGAGCCCGCCTGGACGGGGCAAGGCATAGGCAGCCGGTTGCTGGTGCAAGCGACGGCGGCACTGCGGATCGTTAAACTGCATTGTTTCCAGGCCAACACCGGCGCGCGTCGCTTCTACGAGCGCCATGACTTTCGCCCCGAGGCGTTCGGCGACGGCACCACCAATGAAGAAGGCCTGCCGGATATCCTCTACGTGCGTCGAGCTTGATACTCAGCCGGCGCTATCCTTGGCCAGTTGGCGCAATAACTCCATCGCTTCCTCGGCCCGCTCAGCGGGCACGAACAGATGGTCATGATAGAAAGCAGAGACCGGATTGACGCCCATGCCGGCGGCGGCCAGCCGGGCGGTGATGGCGGCGAGGAAGCCGACGGTTTCCAGCGAGGAGTGGACGTTCAGGGTGATCATGCGGCAGCGGAAGGCGGACTGCAGCCCGGCGGCCTGGTCTTCGGGCAAGATCAGCGTCGTGCCCTCCTTCTCGCGAAACAGCATCACCGGATTGAGCGTCTCGGGAACCGGTGCACCGGGGACCAGGGTGGCGAAGACATGGACGCCGGGAAGCAGTTCCGGCGTCATCGCCGCCAGCAGCTTTTTCAGATCAGTCTCTCCGGCCATTCGCTCGTCTCTCGCCCAGCCTTATCAATAGCCGTGACTGGTGGATGTCGATAGTCCGTCAAGGTCGAGGGACAGCACCCCCCTCTGCCCTGCCGGGCATCTCCCCCGCAAGGAGGGAGATCGGCGGTTTAGATGCTCCGCTCATTCATGGAACATTGCCGAAACGGTCGAGCGTGTAATCTCCCCCCTTGCGGGGGAGATGGCCGGCAGGCCAGAGCGGGGTGTGAAGGATCGCCACGCAGCGGCTTTTGCTTGCTGCTACCCAAAAAGAATCCGCACCCTGTAGGATCGCCGCCCCATCGCTCGTCCTTGGTCCGAAGCCAGCAAACGGCTCGAACCACTTAGGAGGGAACACCCGTGAGTATTTCTCAAACCATGCCCGTCTCGTCGGGCGCCCTGTGGACCGGCCGCGTGCTCAGCGGCCTCATCATCCTGTTCATGATCTTCGACGGCGTCATCAAGCTGCCGCCGCTCGATGTCGTCACCCAGACCATGGTGCCGCTCGGCTGGCCGGCCGATGTCAATGTCGCGCGCACGCTCGGCATTATCGGGCTGATCTCGACCGCGCTCTATGCGCTGCCCCGCACCTCGGTGCTCGGCGCCATCCTGCTCACCGGCTATCTCGGCGGCGCCATCGCCACAAATATGCGCGTCGGCAGCCCGTTGTTTTCGCACACGCTGTTTAGCGTCTATCTCGGCATCATCCTGTGGGGCGGTCTCTATCTGCGCGACCCAAGCGTGCGCACCCTGATCCCGTTCAGCCGTTAAGCGAGGAGAAAAACATGCTCAGCACCATTCTCATCATCCTGGTCGTCATCATCGCCGCCGTGCTCATCTATGCGGCGACGAGGTCGAATGATTTCGTCACCGCCCGCACCGCCAGCATCAAGGCCGCGCCGGAAGCGATCTTTCCGCTGATCAACAATTTCAAGCACTGGCCGGAGTGGTCACCCTACGAAAAGCTCGACCCCGAGATGAAGCGCACGCTGTCGGGCGCTGATGCCGGCAAGGGCGCCGCCTACGCCTGGGAAGGCAATGCCAAGGCCGGCAAGGGACGCATGGAGATCGTCAATTCCGTGCCATCCTCGCTGGTGTCGCTGAAGCTCGACTTCGAGAAGCCGTTCCGGGCCAACAACAGCGTCGACTTCACCCTGAAGCCCTCGGGCGACACCACCGCAGTCACCTGGGCAATGCGCGGCAGCCGGCCCTTCATTGCCAAGCTTTTGGGCCTCTTCATGAATTTCGATACGCTGATCGGCAAGGATTTCGAGGCTGGCCTCGCCAATCTGAAGAAGGCCACTGAAAGGTAAAACGTCCTGCATTTCAACAAGCTCGGCGGCGGTCGTTACGAATGTGACAGGCGCGCGCACCGCGATCTCTCACGTCATCGGGATCAAATCAGCCGTCTGGGAGTTAGAGCCGTGGCGGCGAGGACGGCGATCCGCGTGAGAGAGGAACGATAATGAAAAGAGCGATGATCATTCTGGTACTGGCGACCGCACTGGGTGCGTGCTCGCAAACCGAAAAGGGTGCCGCGGTCGGCGGCCTCGGCGGCGCGGCGGTTGGCGCAGCTGTGGCAAATGATCCGGTTCAGGGCGCCGTCGTCGGCGGCGCCGTCGGCGCCGTGGCCGGCGCGCTGATCGGCCGTGCCAGCGAAAGCGGTCAATGTCGCTACCGCGGCCGCAACGGGCGCACCTACATCGCCAGCTGCCCCGACGGTTATTGAACACAGCCAGGTCCAACATCGGAAACCGGCGGCTATAGATCGCCGGTTTCGCTGTTGCCTAAGGCAGCTGGACCATGGCTGCCTGCGCTACAGCAATCCCCGGATATGCTCCCAAGCCAGGCGGCCCAGGCGCGTGTCGGCGTCGTCATTGCCGCCATGGGCATGCAGCCTCGAGCGCGGCGTGATTTCGCCCGGCAGCAGAATGCGGTGGCCGGCGTCGGGCACTGAGACGAGGCAGGTGGTCATTGCTGTGTCCTGGCGACGCCGAACGATCGACTGGGCAAAATCCAGCGATGGCCATAGCGCGTCGTCGCCGCCCGCAACCAGAACAATGTCGGCTGAAATAGCTTCGGCGGGAATGGCAGCCTTGGCCGCTGCGTCCTTGAAGGTTTGCAAGGCACGTAGGAAGAGCCGCCGGTAGGACACCAGACCATCGACATACTCAGCGTTCCAAGCGGGATTGCTTGGGACAAACGGCAAAGGAATCCCCTCGAGCGTCCACGACGATCGTTCCGGCCAGCTGACGCCGTCGCGGCCCGGCCCGATATTGCCCCAGACCACCGATGTCGGGCTGATCGCAACCACGAGGCCGATGCGTGGATCGTGAGCCGCCGCAAGCAGGGAGGCCTCGGCGCCTTTCGAGGTCCCGACATAGACGATGCGCCGGCATCCCATCTGGACAAGATAGTCGGTCGCCGCGAAAAACGTTTCGAGCGGGATCTCGCAAATGCCGGGCACCTGACCTTCGCCGCCAAACCATTGCAGCGCGAGAGCGGATGCTCGTTCCTTGGCAAAGAGCCGGGCGCGGGTGACGTCGATGCGGCCGCTCGATCCGCTGAGCACGACGACGCCTGTCGTGGCGCCGGCGCATCGCAACAGCGTTCCGGCTACGCCGCCGAAAAGGGTCTCTTCCGTGACGGTCCGCTCAGTCATCTTTCGTTCGAACGCATATGACATCGCCGCACATTAGCAAAACGGCGGGCACAGGCCCGCCGTTTTGTCGATGCGATGACGCGATGCTTATTCTGCGGTGGCGGCTTCCGCTTCGGCCGGGGCTGCAGCAGCGGCGGCAACGGCGGCGGCAGCGTCTTCCTGGGCCTTCTTCAGCAGAGAGGCGCGTTCCTGCGCCTTCTTGCCGGGCTCGGCCTTCTTCGGGTTGGAGCGGGCTTCGCGCTTGAGGAGGCCGGCCTCATCGAGGAAGCGCAGCACGCGGTCGGTCGGCTGGGCGCCGTGCGACAGCCAATGCTTGACGCGGTCGGCGTCGACCTTGACGCGCTCGCCGTCCTTGGGCAGCAGCGGGTTCCACGAGCCGATCGACTCGATGAACCGGCCGTCGCGCGGCGAACGGGCGTCGGCGATGACGACGTGGTAGTAAGGGCGCTTCTTCGAGCCCGCACGGGCCAGTCTGATCTTCAAGGGCATTTCATTTCTCCTAAAATTTCTGATCTCAGTGTTGGGTTAATGGCTTTGTCTGGTGCAGGTCGTTGTCCCAAAACCGCTGCGCACTTTTGGGCGACATGCACTTTGTTAGCCGGTTTTGCTTGCGCCGTTGGACGCGGCGATCTGCTCGTGATGGCGGATCACTTCGCGGACGACGAAGTTGAGGAATTTTTCCGCGAAATCGGGGTCGAGATGAGCGTCCTTCGCCAGCTGGCGAAGGCGGGTGATCTGCTCCTGCTCGCGCGCCGGGTCGGCGGGCGGCAGGCCATGCTCGGCCTTGAGCACGCCGACCGCCTTGGTGCAGCGGAAGCGCTCGGCCAGCATATGAATGAGGGCGGCGTCGATGTTGTCGATCGAGGCGCGATAGCCGGCCAGGATGGTGCGTGCGTCGGCTATGTCTTTTTCTTCGTTCATAGCGTCCTCACTTCTTCTTTCCGAGGCCGGGCAGACCACCGCCGCCAAGGCCGGGAAGCTTCATGCCGCCGGGCAGACCGGGCAGGCCACCGCCGCTCGGGGTGGGCGGGCCCTTCATGCCGCCAAGGCCGGGCATCTGCTTCTGCAAGGCTTCGAGCTGCTTGGGATCCATCTTGGAGAGGTCGGGCATGCCGCCACCCATCATGCCGCCGGGGCCACCCGGCATCATGCCGCCGAGGCCCATCTTGGAGGCAAGGCCGCCCATCATGCCGCGCATCAGGCCGCCCCCTTTGCCCTTGCCGCCCATCGCCTTCATCATGTCGGCCATGCCGCGATGCATTTTCAAGAGCTTGTTGATCTCGGCCGCATCCGTGCCTGAGCCGGCGGCGATGCGCTTCTTGCGCGAATGTTTCAGCATGTCCGGATTGGCGCGCTCGGCCTTGGTCATCGACGAGATGATGGCGAGTTGGCGGCCGAACATCTTGTCGTCGAGGCCGGCGGCCGCCATCTGGTCCTTCATTTTGCCCATGCCGGGCATCATGCCCATGATGCCGCCCATGCCGCCCATTTTCGACATCTGCTGAAGCTGGCCGGCAAGGTCGTTCAGGTCGAACTTGCCCGACTGCATCTTTTTGGCCATCGCCGCCGCCTGCTCGGCGTCGATGTTTTCGGCGGCCTTTTCGACCAGCGAGACGATGTCGCCCATGCCGAGGATGCGGTCTGCAATACGCTTGGGGTGGAATTCCTCCAGCCCGTCCATCTTTTCGCCGGTGCCGATCAGCTTGATCGGCTTGCCGGTGACGGCTCGCATCGAAAGCGCGGCACCGCCACGGCCATCGCCGTCCATGCGGGTCAGCACCAGGCCGGTGATGCCGACGCGCTCGTCGAAGCTTTTGGCAAGGTTGACGGCGTCCTGGCCGGTCAGCGAATCCGCGACCAGCAGGATTTCGTGCGGGCTCGACATCTTCTTGATGTCGGCCATCTCCACCATCAGCGGCTCGTCGATATGGGTGCGGCCGGCGGTGTCGAGGATGACGACGTCGTGACCGCCGAGCTTGGCTGCCTGGACGGCGCGCCTGGCGATGTCGACCGGGTTCTGGCCCGCAATGACAGGCAGCGTCGCGACTTTGACCTGCTCGCCGAGCTGGCGCAGCTGCTCTTGTGCCGCGGGCCGCCGCGTGTCGAGCGAGGCCATCAGAACCTTCTTGTTCTGGCGCTCGGTCAGGCGCTTGGCGATCTTGGCCGAGGTCGTCGTCTTGCCGGAGCCCTGCAGGCCGACCATCATGATGACGACCGGCGCCGGCGCATTGAGGTCGATGGCGACGCCCTCGGCGCCGAGCATGTCGACCAGCTCGTCATGGACGATCTTGACGACCATCTGCCCGGGCTTGATCGACTTTACGACAGCCGCGCCGACGGCCTTCTCGCGCACCTTGTCGGTGAAGGAACGCACCACTTCCAGCGCAACGTCGGCTTCGAGCAGCGCACGGCGCACCTCGCGCAACGCCGCCGAGACATCAGCCTCCGACAGCGCGCCGCGGCCGGTCAGGCCGTTCAGGATGGAGCCAAGGCGCTCCTGAAGTGATTCAAACATTGGTCAACCCGCCGCCCGAGAGCGCCTCGGATTCATGGTGATCCCTGTCGGGCCGATGGCCCTCCACGCCTCTTGTGCGCTCCTGCAGCGATTCAAACATTCCGTTTCCTTTTTCTCAGGCACCCCGATGGTGCCCGAGAGGTAGTGCGTTCGCGCCGCTCATCCAAGCAAAGCTCAAAACCAAAAAGCACCCGGGGGCGCTCAGCGCTGCCGGGTGTTGGCCTCCAGGATCTGTTTACAGCACCCACCTCAAAAGGTT
The DNA here is from genome assembly GCF_040322455.1 of Mesorhizobium sp. M0139. Classification (NCBI taxonomy): domain Bacteria; kingdom Pseudomonadati; phylum Pseudomonadota; class Alphaproteobacteria; order Hyphomicrobiales; family Phyllobacteriaceae; genus Mesorhizobium; species Mesorhizobium sp. M0139. The sequence continues at coordinate 385,214 of NZ_JAMYTN010000001.1, read as the reverse complement.
TTGGCGTCCTGGTCGGCTTGCTCAGAGGGATACTCGTCGCGGATTTCGGGGCTGTAGACAGGAAATCGGCCGAAGAGTCAAGACAAGGGCGGCCTCCCGGTCTCTGGATCGGTCCCTGTTTAGTTCACCCTGCACCCCGAGGGTCGGCCGTAACCTTCAGCGGCGAGCGCGGGTGCAGAAGCAGCAGGATCGTCAGCAAGGTGCAGACGATACCGATGGCGGCGATGATGACGGCATCCGTCGTCGTCCAGTCCGGACCTTCCAGCGGCTTGGCGTTGAACAGGGCGAAGGAATTGTAGTTCTCCTGATGCGAGATCAGCAGGAAGCCGGTGAGATTGTTGCCGAGATGGGCGCCGAAGGCGGCGCCGAGATTGCCGGTGACATAAACCACCAGCGTCAACAGCAAGGCGAAGGCGGCGATCGAGGCCAGCACGCAGGCGTTGATGGCGGGGGTCGAGCCCGGGCTCCAATGCAAGGAGGTGAACAGCAAAGCGGGCAATAGCGCCCACACGTAAGGGCTCTCGAAGCGCCTGGCCAGGCCGCGCAGCAGATAGCCGCGAAACAGCATCTCCTCGGACGAGGTCTGCAGCAGGGTCAGCGCCACGATCGGGAGCAGGAACAGCAGCCAGGTCGACAGGTTGATCGTGCCGCGGGCGATTTCGGGCTGTAGCCAGTAGAGCAGGATTTCGGAAAGCGCCGATGTGATCAGCACCGCGACCAGGCCCTTGAGGAAGCCCGACAAGGACACGCGGCGACTGGCGCCGAAAAGCGCCGAGAGCGGCTCGCCATGGACGAAACGCATGGCAAGCCAGAGGCCGAGCCAGATGCCGGTAAACGAGGTGAGTGCGGTGAGTATGCCGATGGGCGAGGCCAGAAAGCCCTGAAGCGGCCCGCGCGGATCGTCCGGCAATACATGCCAGACGATCGCGACATAGGTGCCGCCAAGCACCACAACCAGGGTGATCGCCACCCAGAACAGGACGACGACTGCCGTTCCAATTATCAGCCGCGGCAGGTTCGTCTTTTCGGTGGCCGTGTTGCTATAGCGCTCGAAGGCGGCTGAATCTGATATCACGCGAGTTCCTCTGCCGAACGCATCGGGTCGCATGATCTAGGGGATCGTCGGCTCTCGCGCAATTGCTGCTGTTCAGCGACCCTTTTGCCGCCCTCAGCCTCGGCAGGAGGGCGGCACGAGTTCACTTGTCATTCTTTCCAGGCAAAATCAGCGCACGACGTACATGATGCGCCGTGTCTGCGGGTCGACCAGCGCCTGCTGGCCATTCACATAGACGTAGCGGTAGCGGTAGTCGGGGATTTCGCGTAGTTCGACCGTGTCGGGCAAGGTAGCACCGGTCACCACCTCGCCCTCGAGATAGACAGGATCGAGCCGGTGCGTGCTGACATAGGTGCCGACTTCCGCCGGTGGCCTGTCGATGGCGTCGACGGGGCCGTCGTCGGGCAGAATCGCACCGGTATAGGTATCGGGATAATCATCCTGCGGCGGTGTAACCACGGTGATGGCGGCGTCGGCGGGGCGGCGTGTCAGAACGACCCGGTTGCCGCCGAAATCGGCCGTGACATAGTCGGAATAGACCCAGCCCTGGCCTCCGGCTTCGGCAATGGTGCACCATTTGCTGTTTTCGATGCAGCCATTGAGCGTCGCCGACTGGCCGGCGGCGAGCACGCCGATCACAGGATATTGCGGGCCGGGGCCGGCGCGCACATTAAGGTCGGTGACGGCCGAGACGGCGGTATCGGCGAGTGCCGCACCCGACATCGCGACAAGCGCCCCGGCGACGGCCGGAAACAATATGCGTCTCATGTTTCTCTCCCTTTCATGGTCCCTCGCGACACCAAACGAAACCAGAGCGCATGCGTTCCGGCTAAAATACCGACGCCAGCTCACGATTTGTTCCGGTTTCTTTCGGCAAACCGGTCAAAAGCTCATGCACGAAGCTGAGTTTCTGTGCCGTCACGTCCGAAATGACGAAGGGATAGAGGTCGGGCAGGCCCATGCAGCGGTTGATCGAGTTGGAGGCTTCCGAGAGTACCAGCCAGCGGGCGAGAATCTTTCCGAACGGCTCGGGCACCGCGTTGGGTTCCGCGGGCGCCGCCTGCAACCGGCCGCCGGTGTCGCCTTGCGGCAGCACATTGGTCTCCATTGTCTCAAGCTGGCCGAGTGGAAAATTCAGCGCGTGCACCATCTCCAGCGTGTCGGTGATGTGGAGATGGTGCGCCCAGGTCTCGGCCCAGTCTTCCCATGGATGCGACGTCGCATAGGCGGAGATGTGGTTCTGCTGCCAGTCGGGCGCAGCGCCATTGGCGTAATAGGCCTTCAGCGCCTGCTCGTAGTCGGGGCGTTCGTCGCCGAACAGCGCCCGGAAGGCATCGAGCCGTTGCGGCACGTCGCGGATGAGCCGGTCCCAGTAGTAGTGGCCAAGCTCATGACGGAAATGACCAAGCAGCGTGCGGTAATTTTCGCCCATCTCGACGCGCCGCCTCTCGCGCTCGGCCGAGTCCGCCTCGGCGACGTTGAGCGTGATCAGGCCGTTGTCGTGGCCGGTAAGGATGCGTTCGCCGCCGGGACCGCCGCCGATCGGATCGGCAATGAAGTCGAAGGCGAGGCCGATTTCGTCGCCGTGCTTGTGCTTGGGCGCGACCGGAAGGCCGAAGGCGAGCAGCGAATAGACGGCGCGCTTCTTGGCCGCCTCGACGCGAATCCAGCGGCGGCGGTTGCCGTCGACGGAGAGGTCGGGGATCAGCTGGTTCAGCAAGCAGGCGCGGCAGTAGGTATGGCCCGGTTCGGCCATCCAGTTGCAGGCGCATTCATCCGCATTGGTGCAGTGGAAGATGCCGTCGACGTCAGACAAGGCAAAGCGCGCATGCTCGGGATCGTAAAGCACGAGACTCCCGCAATTCAGGCACTGCGCATTCTCGAAGTAGAGGCGGTGGCCGCAATGCGGGCAGTCGAACAGTTTCATGTCGATCTCGATGCGTCAGGCGTTGGCGTATGGCGTCAGAGGAGGAATATGGTGCGGAGCGGCGCCTCGCCCAAACGCCCGCCACGGGCCGCCGTTCCATGCCCCCGTCACCTCTTTTTACCCGAGCAGCGAATTCGCCTGCCCGGCACCGGGCGTTTCGGCCACAATAAGCACTTGATCGTAAGCAAATTCCGCTGCATTGGCCAGGGTAGCGCCGGGGGTACGGTGACAATGGCGCGTTTCGCTGGCAAGTTCGCAACCGGGACGTGATTCAGGCAATCAGGAGAAAAAGCATGGCATTGCTTGCCAAGGGAAAGATTATTGCTGCCGCGGTGGTCGCGGTACTTGCGCTGGCGACGGGCGCGCAGGCGGCGGCCAGCTGCGGCAAGACCGGCGCGGGCTTCGAGGCGTGGAAGCAGGACTTTGCCGCGCAGGCCAGGTCCGAAGGTGTCGGCGGGAAGGGTCTGGCTGCTCTGGCCGGTGCCAGCTACGCGACAAAGACAATCTCCGTCGACCGCGCCATCCACAAGGCGTTCAGCGGTTCGGTGGACGCCTTCATGAAGCGTCGTGGCGGAGCTGCGATCATTTCCAGGGGCCGTGCGCTGAAGAAGTCGAATGCAGCGATGTTCGACAGGATCGAGAGCAATTACGGGGTGTCGCCGGGCGTGTTGCTGGCCATCTGGGGCATGGAAACCGGCTTCGGAGCCTCCCTGGGCAACCAGAACACGGTCTCCGCCATTCTGACGCTTGCCTATGATTGCCGTCGCCCGGGCTTCTTTTACCCGCATGCCATTGCGGCGCTGAAGCTGGTCGATCGCGGCGCGCTGAGCGCCTCGTCGGTCGGCGCTGCGCATGGCGAGATCGGCCATACGCAGTTCCTGCCCGGCAATGTCCTGAAGTATGGCGTCGGCAACGGAAATCTGCGCGACAAGGCGACGGCCTTGGCTTCGACGGCCAACTTTCTCAAGGCTCATGGCTGGCGGGCGGGTGCGAGCGCGAGTGCGAATATGGGGGCCATCGCCGGCTGGAATTCCGCCAGCGTCTACCAGCAGGCCATCGCCCAGATCGCCGACGCGATCGACGGCGGCTGATAGAAATATCCAGATCGAAGAACGGAAAGCCCGGCCATGCGCCGGGCTTTTCTGCAAGGACTGGAGCTTTTGGCGGTCAAACCGTTCAGCAGCCGAGCGGCTACCCGCCTTTTATGACCTTCCAGATGTCCGTGGACTGGTCGAACTGGAGGCGGTTTATGTCGGAGAAGGTCAGCCGGCCGGTCTTCATGGCATCGACAAGGCGGCGGCACAGCAGTGGCGGCATGCGCTCCAGGGAAACGCCCATAAAAGCGGCGATCTCGTGTTTGGCCGATATATTCGATATGGCCACCTTGCTGACGCAGCGATCGAATGCCGCCTCGGGATCCTGTCTCACTTGCTCCTGCCCAGTCTGGCAACCGGCCAGCATGACGACCATTGCAGGCAGGGCCACAAACCACGGCTTCATTGTCAGCTGCCCCCATCGATTGTGAGGAGGCTAGATAAGGGCCCGAAAAGATCAAGCAGGAAAAGCACTGAGTTCTTTGCCGCCGCTCTATTTCTTTGTTTTTACGCAGTTACGGACGAAGTCGGGCATGCTCTTTCTCGAATTGCTCGATCGTTGGCGCAAATGCCGGCTGAGCGCCTGGGCTCTCAATAATGTGCGTAGCCGCTCAACGGGCACTTCTGGGAAATAGGAACCTCGAAGGCGCCTTCAGTACCTTTGCAGCTCCGGAATTTGGAGTTGCGCAGCACCGGCGCGGCCCTGGCAGCCGCCTTTGACTTGCCCTTGATGACCAGCCATATCTCGGTCGGCAGGTCTAGCTGCACTCTGTTCAAATCGGAGTAGCTGATCCGCCCGCTGCGTACGCCTTCGATGATACGCTGGCAGAACAGGGCCGGCATGCGCTCCTGCGAGACGCCCATGAAAGAGGCGATTTCGTGCTTGAACGTGATGCTCCACAAATGGACTGCGGAGATGCACCCGTCCTGCTCGCGTTTCGCGGCCGCCTGCGAGGACTGGCATCCGGTAAAGACGATGGCCGCCGCAAGCATGAGAAAAATGGCGTTTTTCACGATCAGAATCCCTCGTCCCGCGAAGGAATTTAGATGAGGCTTTTAAAAGGTCAAACGGAAACCATGTCAGCCAGCTTGGCCTCTTATATTAGAGGTATCAAATAAAAACCCTGCGTGACCGCCGGGTTTTCCTGGAACACTAGTTTGGTTCACCCTTGCGGCTCCTTGCCGCCAGCGTCCTCAGCCGCAGCGCATTGAGGCGGATGAAGCCGGCGGCGTCCTTCTGGTCGTAGGCGCCGCGGTCATCCTCGAAGGTGACCAGCGCGTCGGAATAGAGCGTCTTCTTGGATTTGCGGCCGGTGACCATGACATTGCCCTTGTAGAGTTTCAGGCGCACCGTGCCTTCGACGTCTTCCTGGCTCTTGTCGATCATCGCCTGGAGCATCAGCCGCTCGGGCGAGAACCAGAAGCCGTTGTAGATCAGCTCGGCGTAGCGCGGCATGAACTCGTCCTTGAGGTGGCCGGCGCCGCGGTCGAGCGTGATCGATTCGATGGCGCGGTGGGCGACGATCAGGATGGTGCCGCCGGGGGTCTCGTAGACGCCGCGCGATTTCATGCCGACGAAGCGGTTCTCGACCAGATCGAGCCGGCCGATGCCATTGTCGCGGCCAAGATCGTTAAGCGCCGTCAGCATGGCGGCCGGCGACAGCTTCTTGCCGTTCAGTGCAATCGGATCGCCCTTCAAGAATTCGATTTCGATCTCGGTGACCGCGTCCGGCGCGTCCATCGGCGAGACGGTGCGCTGATGGACGAATTCCGGCGGCTCGCTCCACGGGTCTTCCAGCACCTTGCCCTCGGAAGAGGAGTGCAGAAGGTTGGCGTCGACCGAGAACGGCGCCTCCCCCCGCTTGTCCTTGGCCACCGGGATCTGGTGCTGCTCGGCGAAGTTGATCAGGTCGGTGCGCGACTTGAACGACCAGTCGCGCCAGGGCGCGATCACCTTGATGTCGGGATTCAGCGCATAGGCCGACAGCTCGAAACGCACCTGGTCGTTGCCCTTGCCGGTGGCGCCATGCGCAATGGCATCGGCGCCGACCTCCTGGGCGATCTCGACCAGGTGTTTGGAGATCAGCGGCCGGGCGATCGAGGTGCCGAGCAGGTAGGTGCCTTCATAGACGGCATTGGCGCGAAACATCGGGAAGACGAAGTCGGCGACGAATTCCTCGCGGACATCGACGACGCGGATATCCTTGATGCCCATCATCTCGGCCTTCTTGCGCGCCGGCTCCAACTCGCCACCCTGGCCGAGATCGGCGGTGAAGGTGACGACTTCGGCGCCGAGCTCGGTCTGCAGCCATTTCAGGATGATGGAGGTGTCGAGACCGCCGGAATAGGCGAGCACGACCTTCTTGACGTCTTTTGTCTTGGGCATTGCTGGGGACATTTTGACGGTTCCGCGATGAGTTTCGCGGGCGAGGTATCACGGCATTTCCGGCCAGCGCAAGGGATGAACGGGCTCCGGCCGCCGCAGCCGCTGGACCAGATGCCACGCCAGTCAGTTGCTGGCGTGAGCCGGGAGGCTGCGTTATAGACCGACGATCATTCGCCAGGGCCCACCGATGTCCTTCATTCCCGACACCACCACGCTGATCCAGTTCGCCATCGCCACCATGATCCTGGCGATCACGCCGGGGCCGGATATGACGCTGTTCGTCTCGCGCACACTGAGCCAGGGCCGCGCCGCCGGCTTTGCCTCGCTGGCGGGTGCTCTGTTCGGAACGCTGATCCACACAACTTTGGTGGCGGTCGGCATCTCGGCGCTGATCGTCGCCTCGCCAATGGCCTTCCTCGTGCTGAAAACGTTCGGCGCCGCCTATCTGGTGTTCCTGGCCTGGCAGGCAATCACCAAGGGCTCGGCGTTTTCACCGCAGAAGAAGAACGGGCCGCAAATTTCGCTGTTCCGCAGCTGGGCCGCCGGACTCGGCGTCAACCTGCTCAACCCGAAGATCATCCTGTTCTTCATGACGTTTCTGCCGCAGTTCGTCTCCGCTCACGATCCGAACGCGCCGGGAAAACTGTTCTTCCTCGGCCTCATGTTCATCGTGCTGTCGATCCCTGTGACGGCGCCGATGGTGTTTGCCGCGGAAAGGTTTTCGGCGGCGATGAAGGCCAGCCCGCGGGTGACGCGGGTGGTAGACTATCTCTTTGCCGGTGTGTTTTCGGCCTTCGCGCTCAAGATCCTGACCGCTCAGGCGAAGTAGCGGCCTGCCACCAGCTTCCGGCCCAGCGGCCGGCGCTTAGCCAGTAGAAGATGCCGCCGACCATGCCGCAGCCGATCACCGCGGCGATGGCGCGCGGTTCGGTGACGTCGAAATCCACGTTCTGGTGGACGAAGCCGAGGAAGGCCGCGGCCACCAAGCCGCCCGCGAGTGCATAGAACAGCCAGTCGCGGCGGCTGAGGACCTCGGAGATCAGGATTGCGACCACCGCCGGTATGAAAGCGAAATAGGCGACAAACAGCGCCACGAACGGGATCGAAAAATACAGCGCCGCGGCCACCGCTGGGTGCGCATCGTCCGGCATATAACCGACGGAAGCCAGGAACAGCACGTTGAGAAAGGCGCTCGCCGCCAATGAGGCGACGACATAGCCGAACAGGATGACAGCGAAACGGAGGATATAGGCGTAGAGGCGGCTCACGCCTCGCCATGCCCCGCAATCATCATGGCTTCCAGCGCCAGGCGGTCGACCTTGCGCATGCGTTCGGATTCGGATTTGAGCTGCCCGCAGGCGGCCAGGATGTCGCGGCCGCGCGGCGTGCGGATCGGCGAGGCATAGCCGGCATTGTTGATGTAGTCGGCAAATTTCTCGATCGTCTCCCAGTCCGAGCACTGATAGTTGGTGCCCGGCCACGGGTTGAACGGGATCAGATTGATCTTGGCTGGAATGCCTTTGAGCAGCTTGATCAGCCCCTTGGCGTCCTCGATGGAATCGTTGACGTCCTTCAGCATCACATATTCGAAGGTGATGCGCTTGGCGTTGGACAGGCCGGGATAGGCGCGGCAGGCCTCGATCAGTTCCTTCAGCGGATACTTCTTGTTGATCGGCACAAGCAGGTCGCGCAGATCGTCATTGGTGGCGTGCAGCGAGATCGCCAGCATGACCCCTATCTCCTCGCCGGTGCGGAAGATCTCGGGCACCACGCCGGAGGTCGAGAGCGTAATGCGGCGCTTCGACAGCGACAGTCCGTCGCCGTCGGAGGCAATCAGCAGCGCCTTCTTCACCGCCTCGAAATTGTAGAGCGGCTCGCCCATGCCCATCATGACGACGTTGGAGACTTTTCTGCCCTCGGCAGGGACGATGGCGCCGTCGGGTGTGTCGCGGTCGGGGAAATCGCCGAGCCGGTCGCGGGCGGTGAGCAATTGCGCCAGGATCTCTTCCGCCGTCAAATTGCGCACCAGCTTCTGCGTGCCGGTGTGGCAGAACGAACAGGTCAGCGTGCAGCCGACCTGCGAGGAGATGCAGAGCGTGCCGCGGCCTTCTTCGGGGATGTAGACGGTCTCGATCTCGACGGGACGGCCGGCACCGCGCGGCGGAAAGCGGAACAGCCACTTGCGCGTGCCGTCGGAGGAAATCTGCTCCTCGACGATTTCGGGCCGGGCGACGGTAAAATGCTTGTCGAGTTCGGCGCGCAGATCCTTGGAGATGTTGAACATGCCGGCAAAATCGGAGACGCCGCGCACATACATCCAGTGCCAGAGCTGCTGGGCGCGCATTTTCGCCTGGCGCTCGGGCACGATGCCGGCACTAACAAGGGCTTCACCGAGCTCGGCCCGGGTCAGGCCGATCAGCGACGGCTTCTCGGGCGTGGCGCGAGCGCGCAACGCGTCGCGTGCGCCCTCAGTGGTGAGATCGAAGGAAAGGGTCATATCAGCGCCAATATAAGCAAATTGCGGCCGATTTCATCCATCGTGCCGAAAAGAAGCGCGGCGCATAGCACAGGTTGCGGCGAGAGTCATGCGGCGGGAACCGCGCTAGCCTACTTGCACTTGGCGATCGACGTCAGCGCGGCCGAGATGCCTTTCAGCGAAAACACATAGGTCGTCGGATTGCCGCGGCCAGACTTCGCCGAGACCTTCATGTCGGTGCCGGTCTTCATGGCGGCGATCAGCACCGGCTCTTCGGCGGCGTTCTCGACCCAGGCCGACTTGCCGCGGGTGAACATCGAGAACGTCTTCTTGTCGATGGTGACGGTGGCCTTGGAGCCTTCCTGGAATGTGTAGCCGGCGATGAATTGCGGCTCGTAGGACACTTGCTGGCCCGGCCGCTGGCTGACGAAGAAGAACATGTCGCCGTGATCGAGCGTCGGCGGCTGCTTGTCGGTCGGCACGGTGAGCACATAGCAGACCTTGCCGCCCTGCGCCTGGTAGCTGTAGGTGCCCCAGGCATTGTGCTGGCCGATCTTGGTCGCCTGCTGCGCCAGCGCCGGCGCGGCAAAAGCCACCAGGACCAGGCTCGAGACTAGTGCAATCAATCCGCGCATCGCTTTTCCCGTATTCCAAATGGTGCGGGGCAGGCCGGCTTGGCGTCCTGCCCGTCGCTTCATTTTGATTTAATCTGGGTTACCAAACGGTGAATTTCCCTCGGAAAAGGACATTCACCCATGGAAACCACCGCCATTTCCGCGCCGCTTCTTGAAAAAACGGCTTTCGCAATGTCCCTGCGGCGACTTGGAGGCCACGAAAGCGGCAAGAGTTTGACTTTTCCAACGGCCGCAGCGGAACCCGAAGCCAAGCCGCTATCGCCCTGTTTGAGCGGAGGATTTCTTCTGAACCCAGTTGCCAACGCGACGCCGATTCAGCTCTTGTCGGCGATCGCCTCCTTGGCGGCCTTGCGGTGCGCAGGGGTGATATGGGCGCTTACCGTGGAGATCGCGGCGGTCAGCACGGCGATGTCGTCGGTGAAGCCGAGGCCGAAGACGAAATCGGGTATGACGTCGACCGGCAGCACGAAATAGCCAAGCGCTGCCAGCAATATGCCCTTGGCACGCAAAGGCGTCTTCCTGTCGAGCGCGCAATAATAGCCGGCGACGACCTCTTCCATGAACGGAATCTGCCGGGCGGCCTTCTTGGCCGTGCGCCAGAATTTGGCGCGCACTTCACTCTCGTCGCCGAGCTTGCTGCCGAAGCCGAAGAAATCAAAACCGGGCTGCTGCGCCATCAATCCTCTCCTTGCCGGCCGTCGCGCTACGCGTTGCGCGCGGCCGCCACGGAAAATGTGGTGAAAGTCCCGGTCCACTGCAAGAGGATGGCGCCGATTTGGCGTTGCCGCCCCAGCGTTCAGCCGCCAGCATACCCATTCATCTTCTTGGCCAGCGCGATGTCGAGCGCAGTGACACCACCGGCATCATGGGTGTTGAGCGTCACGTCGACAGTCTTGTAGACGTTCGACCAGTCGGGATGATGGTCCATCTTCTCGGCGGCCAGCGCGACGCGGGTCATGAAGGCGAAGGCTTCGGAAAAATTCTTGAAGTCGAAGCTGCGCTTGATCGAGGCGCCATCGGCTGCCTGCGACCAGCCGGCCAGTTCGGCCAGTGCGCCGGCGATGGCGTCCTTGCTGAGTTTCTCTCTCGTCATGATGATTTCCCGTGCTATCCCAGATATCGACCCTCACCATAATGCAAGTCGCCCAAAAGTCCTTTGCGTTTTGGGCTTCCAAATGCACGAACGGCGCATATCGAATGAGCGTAAAGCCGATAAATTCCATACTCTTCGTCTGCCTCGGCAACATCTGCCGCTCACCCCTGGCCGAAGGCGTGTTTCGCGCCGTGCTGGCGGAACGCGGCCGCGACATGGTGCTGGACGACATCGTGCTGGACTCTGCGGCGACCGGCGGCTGGAACCTCGGCGAAGCGCCCGACCCGCGCTCGATCGCGATTGCGGCCCGCCACGGCCTCGACATATCAGGGCAGCGGGCACGCAAGGTCAGGCCGGAGGATTTTTCGCGCTTCGACCTGATCCTCGGCATGGATCGGCAAAATGTCCGCGACCTCAAGGCGTTGGCGCCGGCCGGTGCGCGGGAACGTATTCATCTCTTGGCAGAGTTTGCGCAGGGCAAAACCCGCGACGTGCCGGATCCCTATTATGACGTGGCCGAAGCGTTCGCTTCGGTCTACCGCATGATCCGCGAAGCGTCGGAGGCGCTGGCGACGAGATTGGTGGCGCGGGCGTCGACGCCGGAGAGCGGCCACGCCTCCTCGACAATGTAGGGACCGCCGCCGACCGAATCGCGCGACGACATCAGCACGAAGCGGCCGACGCGAAACGGTAGCGTCGCAAAATTGCCGCGCGCCGACAGGTACCGGGCGACGTCGAGCGGGCTCGAATTGCGCAAGCGTGCCAGCGTAACATGCGGGGTGAACTTGCGCGGGTCGGCGGGCAGGCCGAGCCGCTGGCAGATGCGGTCGATTTCGCTCTGCAGCGCCGAAAGGTCGGGCGAGGCGAAGACGCCGGCCCAGACGGCGTGCGGCTTCTTCTGGCCGAAAGCGCCAACTCCGGACAGGGTGAGCGAGAAGGATGGGCGGTGCACCCGGTCGAGCGCGTTGGCGATTTCGTCGGCGATATGGCCTTCGACGTCGCCGATGAAGCGCAGCGTCAGATGGTAGTTTTCGACATCGATCCAGCGGGCTCCGGGCAGGCCGCCCCTGAGCAGGGACAGCGAAAGAGCGGCGTCACGGGGTATTTCGAGGGCGGTGAAAAGACGCGGCATGGTGAGCCTCCCTTCCTCGAATCGAACTGTGCCCCTAGCGAATCATCGATAGTCAAACGGGGCAAGTGGTTTGTTGGTTGCAGGCATTTTTACGAACAGGCGACCCGGGCCCTCTGCAGCCCGGTCTTTTGTTTCAAAGTTCGCGCGAGGCGAACAGCGTCCTCTCTCTTGATGATAATGGCCATATGACCCTCCTTTTGGAGGCTATATGTCCTTTTTGGCCACACCGGTCAAAATGATCGCCGCGTGTTATTCTCGTCACGCCGGCGTTCAACCGCCACCCTGAACTGCCGCAATCGCCTTCTCCACGGCGGGCAGGATGCGCTCGACCATCGCTGCGACGCCCTTCGGATTGGGATGCAGGCCATCCTCCAACTGCAGGCCGGACTGCCCGGCGACGCCATCGAGAAAAAACGGATAGAGCGGCACATCGTATTTCGCGGCAAGCTTTGGATAGATCGCATCGAAGGCGTTCTGGTAGTCGGCGCCGAGATTGGGAGCGGCGCGCATGCCGGCCAAAAGCACCGCGATCTTGCGCGCTTTCAGCTTCGCCAGCATGTCGTCCAGGTTCTTTTCCGTGATGCTGGGCGAGACGCCGCGCAGCATGTCGTTGGCGCCGAGTTCGAGGATAACCAGCCTTGTCCCATCCGGTACCGACCAGTCAAGCCGTGCCAAGCCGCCGCTCGAGGTGTCGCCTGAAACGCCGGCGTTGGCGACGGTGACGTCATGGCCTTTGGCGCGCAGCGCAGCTTGCAATTTGTCGGTAAAGCCATCGCCAGGCCCGAGGCCGAAACCGGCCATCAGGCTGTCGCCGAAGCCGACGATGGTGAACGTCTCGGCGCGCACGGACGAAATGGCGCCGCAAAGGGTGACGAAAAGGACGAGCCCTGCGGCATTCAAGCGTTTGAAAGACATGTGGCAGCCCCCATATACCAGCCTTCATCCTGATATAGGACGCTTTAATTGTGACAGAAGCCGTCATCGAGCTGAAAGACGTATCCCTGACCCTTGGCCAAGGCGCTTCCTCAGTGCATGTGCTGAAACGCGTCAGCCTGGACGTGACGCGCGGCGAGGCGACCGGCATCGTCGGCCCTTCGGGGTCCGGCAAGTCGACCTTGCTGATGGTGCTGGCCGGGCTGGAGCAGGTCGATTCGGGGACGGTGCGGATCGCCGGCGAATTGCTGAACGGCAAAAGCGAGGACGAGGTCGCATCGTTTCGGGGCCGAAACATCGGCATCGTCTTCCAGTCGTTCCATCTCATTCCCAACATGACGGCGCTCGAAAATGTCGCGGTGCCGCTGGAACTGGCCGGCCATGCCGATCCGTTCGGTGTCGCGGCGCGCGAGCTGGCAGCGGTGGGCTTGAGCGACCGCGTCACCCACTATCCGGGCGAGCTGTCCGGCGGCGAACAGCAGCGCGTGGCGATCGCCCGCGCGCTGGCGCCGTCGCCGCGCATTCTCATCGCCGACGAGCCGACCGGCAATCTCGACCAGGCGACGGGGCGGCAGGTTGCCGACCTTTTGTTCGCCAAGGCGGCCGAGCGCGGCATGACCTTGGTGCTGGTCACGCACGATCCGGCCCTTGCGGCGCGCTGCTCGCGCCAGGTGTCGATGCGCTCGGGCCGCATCGAGGATGCGCCGGTAGCGCAGGTCAAGGTGCCGGCCTGATGCCACTGTCGCAGACGCTGAAGCTCGCGTTCCGCTTCTCGCTGCGCGAGATGCGCGGCGGGTTGTCGGGTTTCCTGATCTTCCTTGCCTGCATTGCGCTCGGCGTCGCTGCAATCGGCGGGGTCAATTCGGTGGCGCAGGCGATCACCGCAGGCTTTGCAGACCAGGGCCAGACGCTGCTTGGCGGCGACTTGCGCTTCCAGCTCAACCAGCGCGATGCGACGCCAGCCGAAAGCACCTTCCTCGACCGCCTCGGCACTGTGTCGCACAGTGCCAATATGCGCTCGATGGCGCGGCTGGAAGACGGCTCCGACCAGGCGCTGGTCGAGGCCAAGGCCGTCGACGACGCCTATCCGCTCTATGGCGCGATCGAGACCGCGCCGCAGCTTGGCAGAAAGGATTTGTTCGGCGAGAAATCAGGCGTCTTTGGCGCCGCCGCGCCCGACCTGTTGTTCGACCGGCTGAATGTGGAGATCGGTGACCGGCTGAAGGTCGGCAGCGCGACATTCGAATTGCGGGCCAGGCTGGTGAGCGAACCGGATGCGGTGTCGGACGGTTTCGGCTTCGCGCCGCGGCTGATGGTCTCGACCGCGGGGCTTGCCGCGTCCGGCCTGATCCAGCCGGGCAGCCTGGTCGAGAATGCCTACAAGGTTCGGCTGCCGGCCGGCGCCAGCCAAGCCGATCTCAAAGCCATCCAGGATCGGGCGGCGAGCGATTTCCCTGAAGCCGGCTGGTCGATCCGCACGCGTTCCAATGCGGCGCCGGCGCTGTCGGCCAACATCGAGCGCTTCTCGCAATTCCTGACGCTGGTCGGGCTGACGGCGCTGGTGGTCGGCGGCGTCGGCGTTGCCAATGCGGTGCGCGCCTATCTCGACGGCAAGCGCGGCGTCATCGCCACCTTCAAGAGCCTTGGCGCCTCGGGCGGCTTCGTCTTCACCGTCTATCTCGTGCAAATCCTGATGATCGCCGGCCTCGGCATCGCGCTTGGCCTCATCCTCGGCGCCGCCATGCCGTTTGCAGCCAGCGCTGCGCTCCAGTCGGTCATTCCGGTGCCGGCTGAAGGCGGCTTCTATCCCGGTGCGCTGGCTCTTGCCGCGCTGTTCGGGCTGCTGGTGACGCTGGCCTTCGCGCTGTTGCCGCTCGGCCGCGCCCGCGATGTGCCGGCGACCGCGCTGTTTCGCGAAATGGGTTTTGAGGGCCGCGGCTTTCCACGCCTGCCCTATCTTGCCACGGCGGTCGGCATCGCGCTCGCTTTGGCGGCTTTGGCCATCCTGTTTTCTGGCGACCGGCGCATCGCCTTGATCTTCGTCGGCGCGACGATCTTTGCCTTTCTGGTGTTGCGCCTGGTCGGTGCTCTGGTGCAGTGGGTGGCGCGCAAAAGCCCGCGTGTGCGCTCGGTCGCGCTTCGGCTCGCCATCGGCAACATCCACCGGCCCGGCGCGCTGACGCCGTCCGTCGTGCTGTCGCTCGGGCTCGGGCTGACGCTTTTGGTGACGCTGGCGCTGATCGACGGCAATCTCAGGCAGCAGATCTCCGGCAGTCTGCCGGAACGGGCGCCGAATTTCTTCTTCGTCGACATCCAGAATAGCGAGGTTGATGCCTTCTCGACATTGATCGGCAAAGAGGCGCCGAAGGGAACGCTGGTCAAGGTGCCGATGCTGCGCGGCCGGGTGATGGCGCTGAACGGCGTTAGTGTCGACAAGGCCAATGTGCCATCGGAAGGCGCCTGGGTGCTGCGCGGCGATCGCGGCCTGACCTACGACGCCAAACAGCCGGCCAATGCGACACTGACCGAAGGCATCTGGTGGCCGGAGAATTACAGCGGCGAACCGCTGGTTTCGTTCTCCAACGATGAAGGCAAGGCGCTCGGCCTGAAGCTTGGCGATACCGTCACCGTCAATGTGCTCGGACGCAATGTGACGGCCAGGATCGCCAATTTCCGAGAGGTGCAATGGGAGACGATGGGCATCAACTTCGTCATGGTGTTCTCGCCCAACACTTTTGCCGGCGCCCCGCATGGCTGGCTGGCGACGCTGACCGAAAAGGATGCCACGGCAGCAGAGGATGCCCGCCTGCTGAACGCCGTCACCCGCGCCTTCCCGGCGGTGACGACAGTTCGGGTCAAGGACGCGCTCGATGTCGTCAACCGGCTGGTCGGCCAGCTCGGCACGGCGATCCGGGCCGCGGCCGGCGTTGCCTTGATCGCTTCGGTGCTGGTGCTTGCCGGCGCGCTCGCCGCGGGAAATCGCGCCCGCATCCACGATGCCGTGGTGCTGAAGACGCTGGGCGCCACGAGGCGCACGCTTATCGCGGCGTTTTCGCTGGAATACATGCTGATCGGCCTGGCCACCGCGGTGTTCGCGTTGGCTGCCGGCGGCGTCTCCGCCTGGTACATCGTTGCCCGCATCATGACACTGCCGTCGCATTTCATGCCGGAGGTGGCAGTGGCGACCTTGGTGTTTGCGCTGGTGATCACGGTCGGCATCGGCCTTGCCGGCACCTGGCGGGTGCTCGGCCACAGGGCGGCGCCGGTGCTGCGCAACCTCTAGGCCCCAAGCGGCAAGGTTGGCCGAATCTGCCGTTTCCGATTAAATCTTGGTAATGTGCAGTCATGGAAGCCCAAGAAAACCGGCTTCCGGAGATTCACCAAGCGTTGCAGCCCGTTACGGTCTTGTTCTTGACGTCAAGAACCATCATATTTCGCCACAGGCATGCTGGAGCCCCGCCAGCGGCGCCCAGGTCCGAAAGGGCCTGACACCGTACGGGGCAGAAGCAACAGAGGATTCCAATGGCTGAGCCCATTCGCAACTACCAGACTTCGGCCGTGCCGGGCGCGCGCGCCGACATTGACCAAGGCCTGCGCACTTACATGCTCAAGGTCTACAATTTGATGGGGCTTGGCCTCCTCATCACCGGCGTCGCCGCCTGGGGCGCTTTCCAGCTCGCCGTCACCGGCGACGGACAGCTGACCGCTTTCGGCACGCTGATCTATGCCAGCGCCTTCCGCTGGGTGGTCATCCTGGCTCCGCTCGCCGCCGTCTTCTTCCTGTCGTTCAGGATCCAGTCGATGAGCGTGGCCGCGGCGCAAACCACCTTCTGGGTCTATTCGGGCCTGGTCGGCCTGTCGCTGTCGACCATCTTCCTGGTCTACACCGGCGCGTCGATCACCCAGACGTTCTTCGCCACGGCGGCCGCCTTCGGCGCGCTGTCGCTCTACGGCTACACGACCAAGCGCGACCTTTCGGCCTTCGGCTCGTTCCTGGTCATGGGCGTGGTCGGCCTGGTGATCGCCATGCTGATCAACATCTTCCTGCAATCGTCGGCGCTCGGCTTCGCCATCTCGGCGATCGGCGTGCTGATCTTCGCCGGGCTCACCGCCTATGACACGCAGACCATCAAGGAAATGTACTACGAAGGCGATCAGGCCGACGTTGCCGGCCGCAAGGCGATCATGGGCGCGTTGAGGCTATATCTCGACTTCATCAACCTGTTCATGTTCCTGCTGCAGTTCATGGGCGATCGCCGCTAGGCGGTCTTCCCATCAGGCAACTGGACCAGCTGATATCAAGAGGGCGGCCAACGGCCGCCCTTTTCTTTTGTGCCGGCCTTTGCTGTCATGGAGGCAGATGAATCGTCTGCGTAAATCATGAGCACTATTTCCATCCGCGCGGCCTTGGAAGGCGACCTCGGCCGAATCACCGAGATCTACGGCGATGCCGTGACGCATGGCACCGCGAGCTATGAGCTGGAGCCGCCCAGCCGCACTGAGATGGGTGGGCGCTTCGACAGCCTGACAGCGGGGGGCTTTCCCTATCTGGTGGCGGAACGAGATGGCGCGCTGCTCGGCTACGCCTATGCCGGCGCGTTCCGGCCGCGCCCGGCCTACCGCTTCATCGTAGAGGATTCCGTCTATGTCGCGCCTGATGCGAAGGGCCAGGGCGTCGGGCTGCTGCTGATGCAGGCGCTGATTGAAGCCTGCCGTATGGCGGGCTTTCGCCAGATCGTCGCGGTGATCGGCGACGGCCATGCAGACAGCGCCTCGGTGCGGCTGCATGAAAAGCTCGGCTTTCGCCATTCCGGTCGCCTGGAAGGCTCCGGCTACAAGCATGGGCGCTGGCTTGACACGGTGTTCATGCAGCTGTCGCTGAATGGCGGCGTAACGGTTCCGCCCGATCCGCATTCGCTGCCGGAGCGGAAGTTTCGTGAGAGCTTGAGGAGGGGGAATTGAGGAGTTGAAGAACTGAAGAATTGAGGATTTGAATAGCTGAGAACAAACCCGGCGGTATTTCGACCGTTACATCCTCTTTTTTCAATTCTTCAGTTCTTCAATTCCCCAATTCTCAATTAGGCCTGGACAATCTTCAGCTTAGCATCGAAGACGTTGAGCACGCGACCGAGTTCCTGGCCGCGCTTGAGGATTCGGCCGCCGGCGGCGATGACGGCGAAGGCGCCTTGCCGGCGCGCCAGTTTCGGATCCTTGACGATCTGGAACAGCGGCACTTCGCTGGCCCGGCGGAAGACTGAAAACACAGCCCGATCAGACAGATGATCGATGGCATAGTCGCGCCATTCGTTGGCGGCGACCATGCGTCCGTACAGCCTCAGGATCTCGTCGAGTTCACGCCGGTCGAAACGGACCGGCTGGTCGAGGCGTTCGCGTCGCGCCTCGTGCAGCGGGATCAATATTGCGGATGCGTCCCCATCCTCCGTCCCACCGCTGCGATCGGTCATCCCGCGATCCCTTTGAAAATGAATCTCGCTTGCAGAAGTTGGCGTGTTCGCCGTGGAATTGCAAGGCCCGGCTAACCATCCCGGGTCTGCGCTGTTTTCGCAACGTCCAGTCACTTTTATAAAACGCGGTGTTTGAATTGGTGATGCCTCGCCACATTTCCGCCTTTTTTTATCCGCGCTCATGCCCCAATGTCCGACGAATTTACCGGCGTTGCCTGAGACGGTTCGGTCCGGCACCGGCTCGTAAACCCCAAGCCCCCCGCCCACGGGTCTGCGTCGGATCGAACCAACCTCGGACTTTCCTCAGGGAGAGACCGGGTGCGACGATCCCAAAACCTAAATGACCGACGTCAGAAGCAAGCTGACGTCGGTTTTTTTGTTTTTGGCTGCTTGAAGAATTTGCCGGAGGCTGCGGTGCCCAGTTTGCGGGCGCATCCCCTCACCCGGATTGCCAGCCGAATTGCAACAGCAATTCGGGCCAATCCGACCTCCCCCGAGCGGAGAGGAGTTCGCGCCAGCGCTGATTCAGCCCCTTCTCCCCTCGGGGAGAAGGTGGCCGAGAACGGCCGGATGAGGGGGCCTCTTAAGGCTTGTGAATAAACGCAGCGCCCAGAATAGGGCCCGGCAGGCCGTCCTTGCCGACCGACTGCAGCAGCACGGCGCAGCCGCCTTTCTTGGCGATCTCGGTCATCGGCAATTCGTAGCGCTGCGCCTTGCCGTGCCACATGCCGGCGGTCTGGATGCCGGTGACGGCGTTCCAGTAGGTCATGCTGCGGCCGGTGTTCTCGCCCTTGGCGATGGTCACCGTCTGCGGTGGTTCGAAATAGACGATGACGACATGGGCGTCGCTCGGGCCGCTACCGGCGTCGCCGGCATCGATCATGACGCGATCGCTGGTGCGGCTGACTTTGACGCTGACCCGCATGCCTTCACCGGATTTTTCCATGCGGGCAAGCGCGCCGTCGACCTCCTTGCGGCTGGCGCCATTGACATGGCTGCGGCCATTGATAACGGCTTGCGGCGTGTAGACGGAGCGGGTGCCGAAGGCGCGCATATAGTCATATTGCCGGTCGGTATTGTCCTTGCTGCTCAGCGTGTCCTGCCAGCCGAGATAGTCCCAGTAATTGACGTGGTAGGCGAGCGCGACGACGTTGTCCTTGGCCGCCAGCTCGGCAAAGAACGCGTCCGCCGGCGGGCAGGAATTGCAGCCCTGGCTGGTGAACAGCTCGACCACGCCCAAGGGCCTGTCAATCTGCGGTTTGTCGGTCTGGGTCGTTCCCGATTCCTCGGCGAACCCGGTCCCGGCAAGCGCCGAGAAGGCCAGCGCAAAAGCCGCAAGCCGCAGAGGGTGTCGAGGTGCCATGATCGTTCCGATTCCCGCCGGTGACGCCGGCCTTGTTCTGGTTGCCCAGATTTGTGGCAGAAGCGACAGTCAACGGGAAGTCACGTTGCGGTGAAATTTTTGCTGCCGCAACCATGGGTATGGCCCCTACAGGCGGAGCACTTCACCGCCCGGTTCGATCGGGAGCATGGCATCATGAGCGTGGGGCAGATCTTGCTGAGCCCAGCCGGTTTTTACTCCTGTCGTACAGGGCGGAGCTTCGATCGGGTCGGGCAATGCTTTCGAAAGACTGGGAGTAGGGAGTAGGGAGTAGGGAGTAGGGAGTAGGGGGATGTCGTTCCCCGCTACCGCCCAATCCCTACTGCCTAAGCCCTGGCCGCTACGCGGCCAGATCGCGCAGCACGTATTGCAAAATGCCGCCATTCTTGAAGTAATCGAGTTCGTCCAGCGTATCGATGCGGCAGATGATCGGCACGTTCTTCACGGTGCCGTCGCCATAAGTCACCTTGGCGATCATCGTCTGGCGTGGCTTGATGGTGCTTATGCCGTCGATCTCGACCAGCTCGTCACCCTTGAGGTTGAGCGAGGCCCATGAGGTGCCTTCCTCGAAGACGAAGGGGATGACGCCCATGCCGACGAGGTTGGAGCGATGGATGCGCTCGAAGGACTGGGCGATGACGGCACGGACACCGAGGAGATTCGTTCCTTTAGCTGCCCAGTCGCGCGAGGAGCCGTTGCCGTATTCGACGCCGGCGAAGATGACCAGCGGCACGCCTTCCTTTTTGTATCTCATCGCCGCGTCGTAGATCGATTCCTCTTCCTTCGACGGGTAGTGGATGGTGTAGCCGCCCTCGCGGCCGTTCTCGCCCAGCATGTGGTTGCGGATGCGGATGTTGGCGAAGGTGCCGCGCATCATCACCTCATGGTTGCCGCGCCTTGTGCCGTACTGGTTGAAGTCGGCAACGCCGACGCCATGGTCGGTGAGGTATTTGCCGGCCGGGGAAGCGGCCTTGATCGAACCCGCCGGTGAGATGTGATCGGTGGTGATCTTGTCGCCGAACAGGCCGAGCACGCGCGCGCCCTTGATGTCGCCGATCTTGCCGAAACCGGAGGTCATGCCGGCGAAATAGGGCGGGTTCTGCACATAGGTCGAGTTGTCGTCCCAGGCATAGGTCTGGCCTTCCGGCGCCTTGACGTTCTGCCAGTATTCGTCGCCCTTGAAGACGTCGGCATATTTGCGGGCGAATAGCTCACGTGTGACGTTCTTCTCGATGAACTCCTGGATCTCGGCCGAACTCGGCCAGATATCCCTGAGATAGACCGGCTTGCCGTCGCGGCCTTCGCCGAGTGGCTCGGTGGTCAGGTCCTTGGTGACGGTGCCGGCCAAAGCATGGGCTACCACCAGCGGCGGCGACGCCAGATAGTTCGCCTGCACGTCAGGTGAAACACGGCCTTCGAAGTTGCGGTTGCCGGAGAGCACTGCGGCGGCGATCAGGCCCTTATCGTTGATGGTCTTGGAGATCGGCGCCGGCAGCGGGCCGGAATTGCCGATGCAGGTGGTGCAGCCGAAACCAACCAGGTTGAAGCCGATCTGGTCGAGCTCCTTCTGCAGGCCGGACTTTTCCAGATATTCGGCGACCACCTGGCTGCCCGGCGCCAGCGAGGTCTTCACCCACGGCTTCTGCTTGAGGCCGAGCCGGTTGGCGTTGCGCGCCAAAAGGCCGGCGCCGATCAGCACGCTCGGGTTGGAGGTGTTGGTGCAGGACGTGATGGCGGCAATGACGACATCGCCATGACCGAGATCATGGTCGGTGCCTTCGACGGCATAGCGCTTGTGGATTTCGGCAGCCTTCTTGTACTCGGTTTCCATCGCCTTTGCGAAGCCGGCCGGAATGCCTTCGAGCGGAACGCGGCCTTCGGGGCGCTTGGGACCTGCCATCGACGGCACGACGCTGTCGAGCTCGAGTTCGAGCAGGTCAGTGAAGACAGGGTCGGCCGAGCCGGCGTCACGCCACATGCCTTGCGCCTTGGAATAGGCCTCGACCAGGGCGATGCGGCTTTCCTCGCGGCCCGACATTGTGAGGTAGCGGATGGTCTCGCCGTCGACCGGGAAGAAGCCGCAGGTGGCGCCATATTCGGGCGCCATGTTGCCGATGGTGGCGCGGTCGGCCAGCGTCATGTTGGACAGGCCCGGGCCGAAGAACTCGACGAACTTGCCGACGACGCCCTTCTTGCGCAGCATCTGGGTGACGGTCAGTACGAGGTCGGTGGCGGTGATGCCCTCCCTGAGCTTGCCGGTAAGGCGGAAGCCGATGACTTCGGGCAACAGCATGGAAACCGGCTGGCCGAGCATCGCCGCCTCGGCCTCGATGCCGCCGACGCCCCAGCCGAGCACGCCAAGGCCGTTGATCATAGTGGTGTGCGAATCGGTGCCGACGCAGGTGTCGGGATAGGCGGTCGTTCCGCCGTCTTCCGTGTTGGTCCAGACGACCTGACCGAGATATTCGAGGTTGACCTGATGGCAGATGCCGGTGCCGGGCGGCACGACGCGAAAATTGCGGAACGCCTGCTGGCCCCATTTCAGGAATTTATAGCGCTCTTCGTTGCGCTCATATTCGAGCTCGACATTCCTGGCAAAGGCCAGTGGCGTGCCGAATTCGTCGACGATGACGGAGTGGTCGATGACGAGGTCGACCGGCACCAGCGGATTGATCTTCTGCGGATCGCCGCCGAGCGCCTTGAGGCCGTCGCGCATGGCGGCCAAGTCGACCACCGCCGGGACGCCGGTGAAATCCTGCATCAGGACACGCGCGGGGCGATAGGCGATCTCGACGCCGGCGGTGCCCTTGTCGGTCAGCCAGCCGGCAACAGCCTGGATAGAGTCCTTGGTGACGGAGCGGCCGTCTTCATTGCGCAAAAGGTTTTCCAGCAGCACCTTCATCGAATAAGGCAGCTGGGCAATGCCGGTGAGGCCGTTCCTCTCGGCCTCGACCAGATTGTAATAGACATAGTCCGCGCCACCCACGGTGAGGGTGCGGCGGCAATTGAAACTGTCGAGGGATTTTGACACGTGCGGTCCGTCCTTGTCTGTTCAGCCTGAAAGGGAACGGACGCCGATGGGCATGCAATCACGCGCAAAGGTGCGGGTACGGCCATTTCCGCTGTCCGTTCCCAGCCAACCCGAGCCGTTCAAGGCGGCGCGTGCGCTGGTTCGGCGCAAATTCTGTTCCCGTGCCGACCGCTGGCACGGATGTCCCGCATATAGAGAATTTTCTGGAATAGTTCTAGACAGTTGCGGAGCAAATTTGTGCGATGCGGCAGCTATCGCGCGGTAAAGTTTTCGGGACGGGCAGGCATGCGGCTGATTGCCGAAAATCTGGGCGGCGAACGCGGCGGCGAGACGGTCTTTTCCGGCATCGGTTTTGCGCTCGACAAGGGCCAGGTGCTGGTCGTCACCGGGCCGAACGGCTCGGGCAAATCGACGCTGCTCAGGGTCATCGCCGGGCTGCTGCCGAAGGCGCAAGGCGATGTGCGCATCGAGGGCGGCGAGAGGTTTCCGACGATCGCTTCGGCGGTCCACTATCTCGGCCACCTCAATGCAATGAAGACGGCGCTCAGCGTGGCGGAGGATCTGCGCTTCTGGCGCGATTTCAACGGCGATGGGCAGTTGGGTGTCGGAGAGGCGCTGGAGACGGTTGGTCTCGGCGGCATCGGCCATCTGCCTTTCGGATATTTGTCGACCGGGCAAAGGCGGCGGGCGGCGATTGCGAAATTGCTGGTCAGTCATAAGCCGCTGTGGCTGCTGGATGAGCCGACGGCTGGGCTGGATAAGGCCTCGGAGGCGCGGTTTGCGGGGCTGATGACGAGGCATTGCGCAGAAGGTGGAATCATTGTCGCGGCGACGCATTTGCCACTGGGATTGGATGGAGCACAGGCATTGAGGATGGGAGCAACAGGGTGATGTCGGCATTCCCGCCCACCCCCCTCTGCCCTGCCGGGCATCTCCCCCGCAGGGGGGGAGATCAGATGTCATGCCGGCTTTCGCCAATCACCGGCATTGAAAAAGAGGCGTCAGCAGTGGAACTGCCAATCTCCCCCCTTGCGGGGGAGATGTCCGGGAGGACAGAGGGGGGTGTGAAGGAACGCCACCTTCGGCAAGATGGCAATCAAACCGCAGGCGCGGCTTGGCAATGCTAGCCCTCTTCCTGCGCGACGTCCGTCTCTCAATCCGTGCCGGGGGCGGGGCGCTCACCGGCGTCATCTTCTTCCTCGCCGTCATCGCCACCATCCCCTTCGGTGTCGGACCGGACCTGAAGCTGCTCGCCCGCATCGGTCCGGCGATCCTGTGGATCGGCGCTCTGCTCGCCTGCCTGCTCGGCCTCGACCGGCTGTTTCAGGCCGATCGCGAAGACGGTTCGCTCGATCTTCTGGTGCTGGGCAATGACCGCCACATGCTGGCGCTGACGGTGCTGGTGAAGTGCCTGGCGCATTGGGCGGGCAGCGTTCTGCCGCTGGTGGTTGCGGCACCTCTGCTGAGCCTGTTCATGAACATGGAGCCGCTCAGCATCGGCGCCACCGCGCTGACGCTGCTGGTCGGCACGCCGGCGATCACTTTCATCGGCGCGGTCGGGGCGGCGGTGGCGGTGGCGCTGCCACGTGGCGGGCTGCTGATCTCGGTGCTGGTGCTGCCGCTGACCATCCCGGTGCTGATCTTCGGGGTGTCGGCGAGCTACGGCGCGGTGGCCGATCCTGATCCGTTCCTGCAGCCCTTCCTCATTCTTGCCGCGCTGACGCTGTTTCTTGCCGTGCTGGGTCCGGTGGCGGCAGCACTGGCGCTGCGGCATGGAACGGATTGATATGACCGCTGCGGCGCGACGATCAATTGCGAAGCCCCAGCCGCAAAGCTAAGAAAGCCGCAAAGCTATGGGAAGGCCATGATCGAGCACGACGAAGTGACGGTGGAAGGGGAGCGAAGCGCATGAGTGCACACGCACTCTATGTCGCGGCCGCCTATGGCATCACGGTGATCGTGCTGGCCGGGCTGATCGGCTGGATCCTGCTCGACCAGCGGACCCGCAAGCGCGAACTGGCAGACCTCGAAGCGGCCGGCGTGCGGCGTCGCTCGGACAAAGCCGGTACTGGGGCCAGCACTGGGGCCAGCACTGGGGCCAGCAAGCCATGAGCACGGAATGCGAAACGCCGGCGTCGCCGCGCCGCCGCCTGGTCGTGCTGTTGCCGCTGCTGGTTTTTCTCGGCCTCGCCGGATTGTTCCTGTCGCAGCTTTTGTCGGGACGCGATGAGGCGGCAGTGCCGTCGGCGCTGATCGGCCTGCCGGCGCCGCAGACCAACCTGCCGGCGCTGGAAGGGTCAAACCTGCCCGGGCTGGATTCGAAAGCCTTCGCCGGCAAGGTAACGCTGGTCAACGTCTTTGCATCGTGGTGCGCGCCGTGCCGGGAAGAGCATCCGGTGCTCTTGCAGCTGTCGCAGGACAAGCGCTTCGTCATGGCCGCGCTAAACTACAAGGACCAAGCGCAAAACGCGCGCCGGTTCCTTGGTGATCTCGGCAATCCGTTCCAGGCGATAGGTGTCGACGAGGCCGGCCGCACGGCCATCGACTGGGGCGTCTACGGCGTGCCGGAAACCTTCGTCATCGGCAAGGACGGCAAGATTGCCTACAAGCATGTCGGGCCGCTGACAGGGGAGTCGGCGAGGGATGTTCTGTTGCCGCAGATTGAAAAGGCGCTCGCGGCACCGGGCTGACGTTGGCGCCATGCCCCCTCATCGAGCCGCTACGCGGCCACCTTTTCCCCGTGGGGAGAAGAGGGAAGCATCGGCACAGGCTAGCTCCTCTCCCGGGGGGAGAGGTCGAATTGCCCGAATTGCTCATGCAATTCGGTTTGGCAATCCGGGTGAGGGGGCGGTGCCCCGCTGACGTCTGAAATGCTCAGCCGTAGATCTGCCTGTGGATCTGGTAGAGCATTTCCGAGCGGTCGGCGCGCAGGTCGGCCAGATCGCGGCTCGTCAGGTTTTCGATTTCCGCGACGAGGCGGTTGTAGTGGCGGCGCTTGGCCATCGAGGAGCGCGCGCGGGAGAAGAGGTTGTCAAAAGCCATAGCAAGGGTCCTTTCGTGCCGCATATCAGCGGTGAATTTGTTCCTCCCTTGGTCGTTCGCACCATGACATAGGAATGGTGCGATGCAAAAAGAAGATGTTGCAATGCACCATTGCACAGGGCGCATAGCGGGTTAATACAGCGCTACAGCACCATAAACGGCCGGACAGGCTGGCGGGCCATGCCGGCCGGGCACCTTTTGTCTTACAAATTGCGCCTGCGCCACCTTGCCATCGCGCCCGCAGGCTGGCTTGATCCGCGCGTCACGTGATGCCCGGAGGAAATGCATGGCGACCGCAGACTATTACGAAATTCTGGATCCGCGTTTCGCGCGGCTGTTCAACGGCAACGCCCAGGTGGAAAAGCTGTTTACCGGATGTCAGTGGGCGGAAGGGCCGGCCTGGTTCGCCGCCGGCCGCTATGTCGTCTGGTCCGACATCCCCAACAACCGCATGCTGCGCTATGACGAGACCGACGGCAATGTGAGCGTCTTCCGTCAGCCCTCCGGCAATTCCAACGGCAACACCGTCGACCGCCAGGGCCGACTGGTGACGTGCGAGCATTCCGGCCGCCGCGTCAGCCGCACCGAGCATGACGGTTCCGTCACCACCATCGCGGCCGAATGGAAAGGCAAGCGGCTGAATTCGCCCAATGACGCGGTCGTGAAATCCGACGGCTCGATCTGGTTCACCGATCCGAGCTACGGCATCGACACCGACTATGAGGGCGACAAGGCCGAAAGCGAGATCGGCGCTTGCAATGTCTACCGGGTCGATCCGGATACGGGCGAGGTCGAGGCCGTCATCACCGACATGGTCCGGCCGAACGGGCTTGCCTTTTCACTGGATGAAAGCCAGCTCTATGTCGTCGACACCGGCCGCACGCATGGCGCGCAGAACCCCGCGCATATGCGGGTCTTCAACGTCGGCAAGCACGGCAAGAAGGTCTCGGGCGGCAAGGTGTTCGCCGACTGCACGGCCGGCCTGTTCGACGGCTTCCGGCTCGACGAGGCCGGCCGCATCTGGACCAGTGCCGCCGACGGCATCCATTGCTACGATCCCGACGGCACGCTGATCGGCAAGGTCAAGGTGCCGGAAGTGACCGCCAATTGCGTGTTCGGCGGCAACAAGCTGAACTGCCTCTACATCGCCGGCACCACGTCGCTCTACATGGTGCGGCTGATGGTGAACGGGGCGAAGACGTATTGAGGCTGCTGCAAACGCTTCTCTGGCGGCCCTTGATGGCGTTTCTGCGCCTGCCGGCGGCGCCTGTTGCGCTGCGGCCGCCGGAACCACCGCCAAGCGGTTCGCCGGAGCGGATTTCGAAGCCGCCCAGCGGCGGCGGTATCAGACACAATTCAAGGGGAGGACATCATGCCATTCGTCAACATCCGCATCGTCAAGGAAGTGATCGCCGCTGATCCCGCTGGCAAGAAGGCCGACATTGCCAAAAAGGTCACGGCGGCCATCATGGACGCCACCGGGCTTAGCAATGACGACGTCTGGGTGGTGTTCGAAGAGGTCAACGCGCGCGACTGGTATGTCGGTGTGACCGATGTCGATACGTTGCGGAAGGGGTAGCACTGCGGCACGTTGGGGTGCGCCGCACCCTTTCGTTCGTCATCCTAGGGTCTGCGCCGCGTCGCTTCGCTCCTTGCTCCGCCCTAGGATGACGAGGCAACGTTTGCGCGTATAAAACTCGCGAAAACCTGCACCGCTTCGCGCATGGCCCGCAGGTTCTCGTCCTCTCCCAGGATCGCTTCTATCTCCGGCGGTTTCTTGCCGAGCAAGGCAATCTCCAGAACCGCATTCTCACAAAGCGCGAACGACATGGTGCGCATGATCTCGGCCAGCGCGGCGCGGGCATAGAGCGAGCGCGCGGAGGCGTGGGCCAGCATGGCGGGCTTGCCGACTGCGGCGTCGCGCGAGACCAGCCAGTCGAGAGCGTTTTTCATGCCGCCGGGCACGCCATGGGCATATTCGGGGCAGGAGACGATGATGCCATCGGCGCTGGTGACGGCCTCGATCAGCCGCATGGCCTCGGCCGGTGTGCGCTCGCCTTCGTCATCCGGGTTGAAGATCGGCAGCAGGCCGAGCCCGTCATAGACAGTTACGCGGCAATCCGAAGGCGCGTTCGCGGACAGCGCCGCCAGCAGCGCCGAATTGGTCGAGGCGGCGCGCAGGCTGCCGGAGATGGCGAGGAGTTCGATCACGGGGAAACAGGGCTAGGGAAACCGGCAAAGGACTGCAATGGCGAATCGTACGCGAAATTTACCACAGGGTCTTGCTGTAGGCCTCGTCCAGCGAGCGGTCGAAATCGTCGGCAGTTTCGGCATGCGCCATCTGATCGGACAGGATCTGACCGAGCGTCGGCAACGTCGCGCGGTCGTGCCAGCTGTCCGGCTTCCACAATTCGGAGCGCATGAAGGCCTTGGCGCAGTGCATGTAAGCGGCCTTGACGCTCACCACGACGACGCTTTGCGGTTGCTTGCCGTCGACGGTGAGGCGCTCGCGCAAACCGGCATCGACGGTTATGCGGGCGTCGCCATTGATGCGCAGCGTCTCGTTCATGCCGGGGATGAGAAAAAGCAGCCCGACCGAAGGGTTGAGCAGGATGTTTTCCAGCGTGTCCAGCCGGTTGTTGCCGGGCCGGTCGGGAATGGCGATGGTCGTGTCGTCGAGGACAAGGGCAAAGCCCGGTCTGTCGCCTTTCGGCGTCACGTCGGCATTGCCGGCGCCGTCGGAAGAACCGATCAGCACGAAAGGGCTCTTGCCGATGAAAGAGCGGCAGTGGCCGTCGAGCGCCCTGAGTTCCTTGCGCATCGAGGTGTCGGTCGGCCGCGGCGTCTTGTAGATCGTCCTCAGTTCATCGCGCGTGGTGACGAATTCCATGGCCGTCTCCGTTTATTCTGACGCAATTCCGGACGGCTTCACACTTTTCCTGGAATTGCTCTACTTGCCGGCTTCTTCCACCTTCTCGGCCTTATCCTCGATCGAATGGTGCAGGATCAGCGGCATCTGGCTGAAGGTGAACAACAGGGTGATCGGCATGATGCCCCAGACCTTGAAGGTAACCCAGAAGTCGGTGGAAAAATTCCGCCACACCACTTCATTGGCAAGAGCCAGGAACAGGAAGAACAGGCCCCAGCGGAAAGTCAGCTTGCGCCAGCCTTCGGCATCGAGGCGAAAGGCCGAATCGAAGACATAGCCGAGCAGCGATCGGCCGAAATACAGACCGCCGAGCAGCACGCCGCCGAACAGGGTGTTGACGATGGTCGGCTTCATCTTGATGAACACGTCGTCCTGCAGATAGAGCGTCAGCGCGCCGAAGATGAAGACGACGACGCCCGAGACCATCGGCATGATCGGCAAGGTGCGCAGCAGCAGCCAGGAGGCGATCAGCGCGACCGCCGTCGCCGCCATGAACAGGCCGGTGGCGACGAAGATCGGCCCGCCGAATTCGGCCAGGACAGGAAATTTCTGCACCAGCCAGGCGCCGCGTGCATTGGCGAAGAAGAACACCATCAGCGGCCCGAGTTCCAGCACCAGCTTGAGCAGCGGATTGACGCTTTCTTTCTTCTTTCGCGGGTCGGACGGGTCGCGTTCGAGGATGGGAGGGTTCATGACTTCCTTCTGACGCATGATCTTGTCCAAAAAAGCCTGCAGCTCTTCGGGATCGTGCTTTTTACGCTACGCCCGCGATCGCCCTGGCGAATTCGCTGGCCGAGAATGGTTCGAGGTCGTCGACCTGTTCGCCGACGCCGATGAAGTAGACCGGCAGTTTGTGCTTTGCCGCGATCGCGACCAGAATACCGCCGCGCGCCGTGCCGTCCAGCTTGGTCATCACCAGGCCGTTGACGCCGGCGACATTGCGGAAGATCTCGACCTGATTGAGCGCATTCTGGCCGGTGGTGGCGTCGACCGTCTGCAGCACGGTATGCGGCGCTTCCGGATCGAGCTTGCCCAGCACGCGCACGATCTTTTCCAGCTCCGCCATCAGTTCGGTCTTGTTTTGCAGCCGGCCGGCGGTGTCGATGATCAGCACGTCGGAGCCGGCCTCCTTGGCGCGTTCGAAAGCGTCGTAGGCGAGGCCGGCGGCATCCGCGCCTATCTTCGAGGCGATGACCGGCGACTTCGTCCTCTCGCCCCAGATCTTCAGCTGCTCGATGGCTGCAGCGCGAAACGTGTCGCCGGCGGCCAGCATCACCGACAGGCCACCATCGGTCAGTTTGGCGGCGAGCTTGCCGATGGTCGTGGTCTTGCCGGTGCCGTTGACGCCGACCACCAGAATGACATGCGGCTTGTGCGACAGGTCGAGCTCCAGCGGCATGGCGACATGGGCCAGCACCTTCTCCACCTCGGCCGCCATGATGGTGCGGACATCCGCGTCGGAGACATCCTTGCCGTAGCGGCTGGCAGCGAGGGCATCGGTGACGCGCAAGGCTGTTTCCATGCCCAGATCGGCACGGATCAGCACGTCCTCCAGATCCTGCAGCGTCTCCTCGTCGAGCTTGCGCTTGGTGAAGACGCCGGCGATGTTGCCGGTGAGTTCTTTCGAGGAGCGGGCAAGCCCGTCGCGCATGCGCTGGAACCAGGAGCGTCGCGGCGCCGGTTCGGGCGCCTTTTGCGGCTCGGCTTTCTGCTCGACCTTTTTGGTTACGGTGACTTTGCCGGGAGCTGGTTTTGACTGTGGCGAAGGTTGCGGGGCCGGCGCGGGCGCTAGCTCGGCAACGATGGTCTTGGCTTCGACCGGCGCGGGTACAGCTTCAACCGACGTGCGCTTTACCTCCCCCTTGATGGGGGAGGTCCCAAGCGAAGCTTGGGGGTGGGGGTGATTTGCGCTGGCGTCAGCGCTGTCACCCCACCCCGCCGCTTCGCGTCGACCCTCCCCACCGAGGGGAGGGTGGGGCGCCTCGTCCTTCTCCCCGTGGCTATACGGGGAGAAGGTGCCGGCAGGCGGGGCGGCGCTGACCTCTGAGGTAGGCTGTGCGGGAGGCGCGGACGGTTGCGGCACTTCGATCGGCGCTGGTGCTTCGGCCGGCTCCTCGGCAGGCGTTGGTACTTCAACGGGGGCCGGTTCCGGCTGCCTCTCCGGGCGCGCTGGTTCAACCTCCGGCTTGGCCGGTGCGGCCGGAACTTCTTGCGGCTGCGGTTCGGGCGCGGGCTTCGGAACAGCCGGCGGCGCGGGAACTTCCTCGGGCTCCGGCGGCTCGGCAGGCGTCTCAGGTTCGGGGGCTTCTTCCGGCGCGGGCTCCGGCAACGGTTCCGGCTCGGATGGGACGACCGGTTCCGGCGCGGGCGGGATGGTCGGCGCGGGTTCGGGCTTCGGTTCTTCTGGCGCCGACTGCGGCGCAGGCTTTACCTCCCCCTCGATGGGGGAGGCCCCAAGCGAAGCTTGGGGGTGAGTGGCGCCGGCGTCGGCGCTCTCACCCCTCTCCGCCACTTCGTGGCGACCCTCCCCATCGAGGGGAGGGTGGGGCGTCGGCGGCTCGGGCTCCTCGCGCTTCAAGAACTCCGGAACGACCTGCTCGGCCGCCGGCTTCAGCGCCTCAAGCGCATCCCATTTGATCGGCGGCAGGGGAGCGGTTTCGTCGATGCGCTCCTCGACGCCTTCCTTCTTGCCGAACGAAAATATGTTCTTGAAAAAACCGGCCATGCTTCAATCGTCTCAGGCGGCGCGGGCAGTGAGGGGCGAGGCTATCAGGCGCGCCCCATCATGGCCGGTGATGTCTGCCTCGACGATCTCGCCCGGCGCGCCTGTGCCTAGCGCGGCAAGCGTGAACCCTTCGGTGCGGCCGAGGCCGTCGCGCTCGACCAGGATCGACTGGCGCGTTCCCGGGAGCGACGACAAATGGCGGCGATAGGCGGCCTCGCCGACGGCGCGCAGCTGGGCCGCGCGCTGCTTGACCAATTCGCGGCGGACCTGCGGCATGCGCGCGGCGGGCGTGCCTTCGCGCGGCGAAAACGGGAAGACATGCAGGTGCGTCAGCCCACATTCCTCGACGATCTTTATCGAATTCTGAAACATTTCCTCGGTCTCGGTCGGGAAGCCGGCGATGATGTCGGCGCCGAAGACGATTTCGGGGCGCAGCTTGCGCACATCCTCGCAGAAGCGGATCGACTGGTCGCGCAAATGCCTGCGCTTCATGCGCTTCAGGATCATGTCGTCACCTGATTGCAGCGACAGATGCAGATGCGGCATCAGCCTGGGCTCGGTGGCGATGGCGTCCAGCAGATCGTCGTCGGCTTCGATCGAATCGATGGAGGACAGCCGCAGCCGCTTCACGTCAGGCACCTGCTTCAGGATGGTCTTCACCAGCTTTCCCAGCTTCGGCGCGCCCGGCAGGTCGGCGCCGAAAGAGGTCATGTCGACGCCGGTCAGCACGATCTCGGCATAGCCGTTGCCGGCCAGACGCTTGACCTGCTCGACCACGGCGCCCATCGGCACCGAGCGCGAATTGCCGCGGCCGTAGGGGATGATGCAGAAGGTGCAGCGGTGGTCGCAGCCATTCTGCACCTGCACGAAAGCGCGCGCCCGGCCCTCGATGGCGTCCACCATATGACCGGCGGTCTCGCGCACCGAGAAAATGTCGTTGACGCGCGCCTTCTCGGTGTCGTTGACGCCGAAATCCGGCAGCGCGCGGTAGGAGTTGGCCTTCAGCTTCTCTTCGTTGCCAAGCACGAGGTCGACCTCGTCCATGGCGGCAAAATTCTGCGGTTCGGTTTGCGCGGCGCAGCCGGTGACGATGATGCGCGCCGCCGGATTTTCGCGGCGGGCCCTTCTGATCGACTGCCTGGCCTGGCGCACCGCTTCGGCGGTGACGGCGCAGGTGTTGAAGATAATGGCGCCGCCTTTGAGCGCGCCGAGACCTGCGCTTTCGGCCTCGCGGCGCATCACTTCGGATTCATAGGTGTTGAGACGGCAGCCAAAGGTGACGACGTCTATGCCTTGGGAGTTGGGGCCCTTGGTATCGGCAAGTGCAGACATCAGGCCGCGCTTTCGGTGTCGCGGGCCCAGGTGCCGGTCGACGGATCGAAATTGCCGGAAAACTCCCATTCGGCAGCGCCGGTCAGGATGACGTGGTCGTCGTCGCGCCATTCCACATGCAGCGAGCCGCCGCCGGGCGTCATCAGCGTAACGCTGCGGCCGGTGCGCCGGGTGCGGGCAGCGGCGACGACGGAAGCGCAAGCGGCCGAGCCGCAAGCCTTGGTCAGGCCGGCGCCGCGCTCCCAGGTGCGGATGATCATCGTCTCCGGCGACGTTACCTGGGCGATGGTGATGTTGGCGCGCTCGGGGAAGATCGGATGGTTTTCGAGCAGCGGGCCGAAACGCTCGAGTTCGTAGGACCAGACATCGTTGTCGACCCAGAAGATAGCGTGAGGGTTGCCCATCGAGAGAGCCGAAGGCGAATGCAGCACCGGCGCGTCGATGGGGCCGATCTGCAACTCGATCATGCGGGTGTCGCGGAATTCCTCGGCCAGCGGAATGTCCTGCCAGCCAAAGCGCGGAGTGCCCATGTCGACCGAGATGGTGCCGTCGGCATGTTCGACGGCGTTGAGGATGCCGGCGCGGGTCTCGAAGGTGAAAGTCTTCTGGCCGGTTTCGGCGGCCAGCGCCTGGACGACACAGCGCATGCCGTTGCCGCAGGCCTGCGCGCCCGAGCCGTCGGAATTCAAGATGTCGATGTAAAAGGCGGTGCCCGGCGTGCGCGAATCGTGGACCGCCATGATCTGGTCGAACCTGGTCGCCGCATCGGCGTTCAGCGCGACAGCCGACGCCGCCGTGACCCTATCGGCACGGCCACGCATGTCGGCGACGATGATTTCGTTGCCGATGCCGTTCATCTTGGCGAAGGGGGCAGTGCCTGCCATGATCTGAGGTAATTTCCTGTACGTTTCGCCGCTATATGGCGGAAACGGGCGGGAATTACCAGTGTGGGCTGCGTTTAGGTTACCGCGAAAACGCCGAGCACGATCAGCAGGAAGATGACGAGAACGATGCCGATCAGCACGCGCGCGCCGGTGGCGGCGGCACCGGCCAGCGCCGGCATGCCGAGCAGGCTGGCGGCGGCAGCAACGATGAGAAGAATGATGATCCATTTGATCATGGACAATGCCTCGCAAATTGACTGGCCTGCAGCCGGCTTAAGAACGCATCTGCGGCGCTCTGGTTCCGTTGCCGCGATGCTCTTTCCGACTGGGCGCGCTATTCGGCAATCTCGAAGTCGGTCGTGAAAGGCGCCGTCTTTTGCGAGTTCTCGTCGTGCATGAGGAAATCCGCGCGGTATTTGCCGGGGGGAACGCCATCCAGGGAGACGTTTAATTTGAAGAACATCTCTCGGTTATGCGAGCGCGAGGCGAGCTGGACCCGGCCAAGCTTTTCGACGGTTCCCAGCTTCTCGCCCGACTGGGAAAGCA
Source organism: Mesorhizobium sp. M0139 (assembly GCF_040322455.1). NCBI lineage: Bacteria > Pseudomonadati > Pseudomonadota > Alphaproteobacteria > Hyphomicrobiales > Phyllobacteriaceae > Mesorhizobium > Mesorhizobium sp. M0139. The sequence goes on along the minus strand of NZ_JAMYTN010000001.1, from coordinate 351,149 downwards.
CGGTAAGGTCAACGTAAAGCGCGATCTGGTTGTTGCCGAGCCCATCCGAGCCGTAGCCGTAACCGACCGGCTCCATATAAAGCACAATCTCTTCGCCCGGCTTGTAGACATGGTTCGGGCGCTCAGCGTAGGCGCCGAAGCCGCTGGCCGACATGATATGCTTCACATTTTGCACGCCAAGCGGCATCGCTTGCCACAGAGCGTCCTCGGCGCTGCGGAATTTGTCCAGCGCGCCGGCGCCATCACCCGCCTGCAGTGCCTTTTCGGCTTCAGCGGCGCGATCGGTGATTTCACCCGCGAAAGCGGCCGGCGTCGAAATTACCAGCGCGATCAAAACTGCCAAGATTGATTTCATCTGTTCCCCCTGTTGCGATAGACCATCGGCTAAAATGGCAGTGCCGTAAACGGCCAAATGCAGACTCCAGCCGCGCTCGATCTCGGGAACGTCCCAAACCTCGCCCGGACGCAAGGCGCGAAACCGCTCACGCGCCAGGCCTTGCGCCTCAAGCGCTTCAGTCAGTTTTGCGCCGGCAGTTGCGCTCGACCGCCGATGCGCCGACCTGCTGCGGGCTCCGGTGCCGCTTTCGCAACCAATGTACCGGTTGGAACCGCGCTAGAGCGAAGACATGCCTTTTGTCGCGCCAGCCATTTTGCGACAAATTTACAACAATTCGTGGTGCAAACCCTATTTTAACCATATCGGGTTGAAATTTCGCCACCTTCTCCATCTTGGTGAGGGGTGAGATTGTGCGGACGGCTTCCCCCCAGCCGGATCCGACGGAGGTTGGAATGATTTTTTCGAGAAGCGGGCTGATGGCCGTATCGCTGGCAGCGCTCGTTGCGAGCGGCTGTTCGACCTCGCGTTTTTCATCGATGGATGACCAGCAGCCCGCCCCGCTGCAGCCCGCGCCCGCCGGCACGGTGAGCGGAAGCCAACTGCCGCCCCCGGCAGCGCCGGGCACCACCGACCCATCGCAATTCCCGACCGCGCCGGCAGGCGCGCAGGTCGCCTCGCTGCCGCCGGACGGATCGGCGCCGGCCGGAGCCTCCGACCTTACCGCTGCGAGCGTTGCCGGCGTCTGGAACGCCAGCGTGTCCGGACAGAGCTGCAAGGTGGCGACGCCGCAGACCAAATTCGGCGCCGGCTTCCGCGCCGGGCCGCTGCATTGCCCGCCGCCCATCGACGGCATCAAATCGTGGAACGTCGCCGGCAAGCAGCTGACGCTCTATGACGAGAATGGCGGCACGCTGGCGCGGCTCTATTCCTCGGGCGGTTCGAAATTCGACGGCCAGACTACCAACGGCTTGCCGATATCGCTTACAAGGTAGGCAGGGTATGCTGATATTCAGGTGAGGCCGGCCTGCGAACGGCGGCTTCCTGCGCTTCCGGTGCTCACGTACTTAAGTACGCTCCGCTCCGGTTCTCGGGAGCCACCATTCTCGGCTCGGCCTGACCTGAACCTCAACACACCCTGATCTTTCCTGGAGCAATCCGCTCAAAGTAAGCGACGTGACCGATGCATCTGCGTGACGGCCTCCAGACCCATGCGACCGTCAGGCAGCGCTACGACCATCTGGTCGCAACCGGCGCCATCGAGCGCGATCCTGCGCAGGAGCGCATCGCCGCCGCGCTCGACCGGCTGACCGACGAGATCTCGGTCAAGCGGCTGGCGCACAAGTCGAGCGCGCTCGGCTGGCTGTTTGCCCGCAAGCGCGAGACGCGCGAGGTCGTCAAGGGCCTCTACATTCATGGCGGCGTCGGTCGCGGCAAGACCATGCTGATGGATATGTTCTTCGAGCTGTTGCCGGTCAGGCGCAAGCGCCGCGTTCATTTCAACGACTTCATGGCCGATGTGCAGGATCGCATCCAGAAGCACCGGCAGGCGCGCAAGAACGGCGACGTCAAGGAGGACGACCCGATCCCGCCGGTCGCGCTTCAGCTTGCCGAACAGGCCTGGGTGCTGTGCTTCGATGAGTTTTCGGTCACCGACATTGCCGATGCGATGGTCCTGTCGCGGCTGTTTTCGGCGCTGTTCGTCAATGGCGTGGTTCTGGTCGCCACCTCGAATGTCGCGCCGCAGGACCTTTATCGCGACGGGCTGAACCGCCAGCTTTTCCTGCCCTTCATCAGCATTCTCGAGCGCCAAGCCCATGTGCTGACGCTTGATGCCGACAAGGACTACAGGCTGGAAAAGCTCGCCCGCACGCCGGTTTATGTCACCCCGGCGGATGCCGAAGCCGACCGTGTGCTCGACGAGGCCTGGCAGGCGATGACGCGTGGAGCGCTGACGGCCGAGACCTCGCTGACGCTCAAGGGGCGGCAAGTGAGGATACCGGCTGCCGCCGGGGATGCAGCGCGGTTTTCCTTCGCCGACCTCTGCGAAAAGCCGCTCGGCGCACGCGATTTCCTGGCCATTGCCGGCCGCTTCTCGACCGTCTTCATCGATCACGTGCCGGTGCTGGGCGAAGGCAAGCGCAACGAGGCCAAGCGCTTCATCCTGTTGATCGACACGCTCTACGATCATCACACGCGGCTGGTGGTGAGCGCTGAGGCTCCCCCGCCTGAGCTTTACACGGCCAGGCGCGGCGTCGAGGTGTTCGAATTCGAACGCACCGCCTCGCGGCTGATCGAGATGCAAAGCCGCGACTGGCTGGAGGACTGGGCGGAACGGCAGAAGGACAACGCGGAAGCGCACGTCTGAGGGTTCCAAGAGGTCATTATGTAGTGATCCTTCGCGCCCCCCTCTGTCCTGCCGGACATCTCCCCCACACGGGGGGAGATTGGCGGTTTCGGCGCTCCGCTCATTCCTGCGGCCATTGGAGATTGGCGAAAGGTCGCGTGACGTCCGATCTCCCCCCTCGTGGGGGAGATGCCTGGCAAGGCAGAGGGGGGGCGCTGTCCCGCCGACGCCTAAAGCTCGTACACATACATCACAAACGACTCCGCCGGCCCATGCACCTCCTTGCGCGATTCATAAAGCGCGCGCGCTGGCACATTGTCCGGTTCGGTGCCGACCCAGGCTTCGCCGCATCCCTGCTCGCGGCCGAGCGCGAACATGGCGTCGAGCATCTTTCGCGCGATGCCATGGCGCTGGTAGGCGGGTGAGACGCCGACCTCGTCGATGTAGAGTTCGCTGACCTTGTCCAGGTGGCGGTGGATGACGGCAGCACACTGGCCGACGACGACGCCATCGGCCAGTGCCACAATCATCATACGACCTGAGGAGGCGAGGTAGGCGGACAGTCTGTCGGCCCGTACCGGTTCATCGAACACGTCTTCGGCGATGCGCTTCACAAGGGCGTCATCGCCTGGATATAGTCTTCTGATTTCCACGTTCATTGTGTAAAATCTCTCAAGTCGGCTTACAAACTTTGACGTTTACGTAAATCCCAATGTTTCTAACCGATTGAAATTATTCACTCGAAAATAATCGATTGAATATATTTTCCACCAGGGCTACTGGATGCGGCGAAATCCGCTGACACCACAGCATTCCGGCCTCTTCCTCGACGCCGTCAACCAGATCGCCAGAGATTTGGGCATCGTCACAGACAAAGGGAAAATTTCCTCACATGGCACGCAACAAGATAGCGCTCATCGGCTCCGGCATGATCGGCGGCACGCTCGCTCACATGATCGGCCTCAAGGACCTCGGCGACGTGGTGCTGTTCGATATTGCCGAGGGCATCCCGCAAGGCAAGGGGCTCGATATCGCGCAGTCTTCGCCGGTCGATGGTTTTGACTCCCGGCTGACCGGGGTCAATGATTATGCCGGGATCGAGGGCGCCGATGTCTGCATCGTCACTGCCGGCGTGCCGCGCAAGCCGGGTATGAGCCGCGACGATCTGCTCGGCATCAACCTCAAGGTCATGGAACAGGTCGGCGCCGGGCTGAAGAAATACGCGCCCAAGGCCTTCGTCATCTGCATCACCAACCCGCTCGACGCCATGGTCTGGGCGCTGCAGAAGTTTTCGGGCCTGCCCAAGACCCATGTCGTCGGCATGGCCGGCGTGCTCGACAGCGCGCGCTTCCGCTATTTCCTCGCCGAGGAGTTCAAGGTCTCGGTCGAGGACGTCACCGCCTTCGTGCTCGGTGGCCATGGCGATTCCATGGTGCCGATGATCCGCTATTCCACGGTGTCGGGCATTCCGCTGCCGGACCTCATCAAGATGGGCTGGACCTCGAAGGAAAAGCTCGACCAGATCGTCCAGCGCACCCGTGACGGCGGCGCCGAGATCGTTGGCCTCTTGAAGACCGGCTCGGCCTTCTACGCGCCGGCGGCTTCCGCAATTTCGATGGCCGAATCCTATCTCAAGGACAAGAAGCGCGTGCTGCCTTGTGCTGCGCATCTCTCGGGCCAGTATGGCGTCAAGGGCACCTATGTCGGCGTTCCCGTTGTCATCGGCGCCGGCGGCGTCGAGCGCATCATCGAGATCGACCTCAACAAGGCCGAGCAGAAGATGTTCGACGCTTCGGTGGCGACAGTGCAGGGCCTGACCGAGGCTTGCGTCCAGATCGCCCCGCACCTCGCCTCGAAATAATCCCCCAAAGCAGCCGATCCGGAGACCATCCAGATGAACATCCATGAATATCAAGGCAAGGCGCTGCTGAAGTCGTTTGGTGCGCCGGTGGCCGAAGGCGTGCCGGTGTTCAAGGCAAGCGAGGCGGAAGCCGCGGCACAAGCGCTGCCCGGCCCGCTCTATGTGGTGAAGAGCCAGATCCACGCCGGTGGCCGCGGCAAGGGGAAGTTCAAGGAACTGTCGCCCGACGCAAAGGGCGGCGTGCGGCTGGCTAAGTCGGTTGCCGAAGTCGTTGCCAACGCCAATGAGATGCTCGGCCACACGCTGGTGACCAAGCAGACCGGCCCCGCCGGCAAGCAGGTCAACCGTCTTTATATCGAGGACGGCGCCGACATCGAGCGCGAGCTTTATCTGTCGATCCTGGTCGACCGCTCGGTCGGCCGCATCGCTTTCGTCGTCTCGACCGAGGGCGGCATGGACATTGAAGGCGTCGCCCACGACACACCGGACAAGATCATCACCCGCGCCATCGATCCGCTGGCCGGCGTGACGACCATCGACGTCGACATATTGGTGGAAGCGCTGGGACTAAACGGCGATGCCGCCAAGGATGCCGGCACGCTGTTCCCGATCCTCTACAAGGCCTTTGTCGAGAAGGACATGAGCCTGCTCGAGGTCAACCCGCTGATCGTGATGAAGAACGGCAGGCTGCGCGTGCTCGACGCCAAGGTGTCGTTCGACAACAATGCGCTGTTTCGCCATCCCGAGCTGATGGAACTGCGCGACACCACCGAAGAGGACGAGAAGGAGATCGAGGCGTCGAAATACGACCTCGCCTATGTCGCGCTCGACGGCAATATCGGCTGCATGGTCAATGGCGCCGGCCTTGCCATGGCGACGATGGACATCATCAAGCTCTATGGCGCGGAACCCGCCAACTTCCTCGATGTCGGCGGCGGTGCGTCCAAGGAAAAAGTGACGGCAGCGTTCAAGATCATCACCAGGGACCCGGCGGTCAAAGGCATTTTGATCAACATCTTCGGCGGCATCATGAAGTGCGACATCATTGCCGAGGGCGTCATTGCCGCGGTCAAGGAAGTCGGCCTGGAAGTGCCGCTGGTGGTGCGCCTCGAAGGCACAAACGCCGAACTCGGCAAGAAGATCATCAACGACAGCGGCCTCAACGTGGTGTCGGCGGACGATCTCGACGACGCAGCCAAGAAGATCGTGGCGGCGGTGAAGGGCTGAAGGCGAATGCCTCCGCGCAAGATAAACCTCGTCGAGGCGGCGGATCGAACGATCACCAAGGTCTTCGATCCGCATATTGCCGGCGACGTCAATGACAGCCAGGCCAAGGTCGCCAAGTTCGGCGAGACCTTCGACTGGCATGCGCACGAGCGTGAGGACGAGGCTTTTCTCGTGCTGCGGGGCAAGATCGCCATCGATTTTCGCGACGGCCCGGTCGAGCTCGGCGAGGGCGAATTCATTGTCGTGCCGAAGGGCGTCGAGCACCGACCGCGGTCGCTGACCGCCGAGCCGGTGGTGCTGATGTTCGAGCCGGCGACGACGCTCAACACCGGCAACGCCAAGAGCGACCTTACCGTCTCCGATTTGAAGCGGCTCTGACCCATGAACGCGTTCTCCTCGCTCTCGGCCGATCACCAGCGCCTGCAGGCACTGGTCGGCGCTTGGCGCGGCGAGGAAGAGGTGGCGGAAACGCGGTGGGCCGATGGCGGACCGGCGGCGTCGGAAGTGCTGGCAGAGCCACAGTTCGGCGGCCTGTTCGTGGTGCAGCGCTATCGCCAGCGCCGCGACGGCACGGTCTCGTTCGGCTCGCACAGCGTGTTCGGCTTCGACCAGCCAAACAGGCTCTTCACCATGCACCAGTTCGACTCCATGGGTTTTGTGCCGGCCTCGCCGGCCACAGGAACGTGGAACGGCGATGAGCTGGTTCTGGAGCGGTCGTCGCCGCGTGGCTCAGCACGCGTGACGTATATTTTCGACAATGTCGATGCCTACCGGATGCGACTGCATTTCAAACCTGCCGGCAGCGACAGCTGGCAAGACATGGTGAGCGGCGTCTACCGGCGCGTTTCGCCTTCCTCGATCAACGGTTTTTAGAAAAGGGCTCCGATGTCCATTCTCATCGACAAGAACACCAAGGTGCTGGTTCAGGGCCTGACCGGCAAGACCGGCACGTTCCACACCGAGCAGGCCTTGGCCTATCACGGCACCAAGATGGTCGGCGGCATCCATCCCAAGAAGGGTGGCGAGACCTGGACCGGCGCCAAGGGCGAAAACCTGCCGATCTTCGCTTCCGTTGCCGAGGGCAAGGAAAAGACCGGCGCCAATGCCTCGGTGGTCTATGTGCCGCCGGCGGGCGCCGCCGAAGCCATCCTCGAAGCCATCGAAGCCCAGATCCCGCTGATCGTCTGCATCACCGAAGGCATTCCGGTGATGGACATGGTCAGGGTCAAGGCGCGGCTCGACCGCTCGACCTCGCGGCTGATCGGCCCGAACTGCCCCGGCGTGCTCACCCCCGACGAATGCAAGATCGGTATCATGCCCGGCAACATCTTCCGCAAGGGCTCGGTCGGCGTTGTTTCGCGCTCGGGAACGCTTACCTACGAGGCAGTGTTCCAGACCACCAATGTCGGCCTCGGCCAGACCACCGCCGTCGGTATCGGCGGCGACCCCGTCAAAGGCACCGAGTTCATCGACATGCTCGAAATGTTCCTCGCCGACGACGAGACCAAGTCGATCATCATGATCGGCGAGATCGGCGGTTCGGCCGAGGAAGACGCCGCGCAGTTCCTCAAGGACGAGGCCAAGCGCGGCCGCAGGAAACCGATGGCCGGCTTCATCGCCGGGCGCACCGCGCCGGCCGGTCGCACCATGGGCCATGCGGGCGCGGTCATCTCCGGCGGCAAGGGCGGCGCGGAAGACAAGATCGCGGCGATGGAATCGGCCGGCATCAAGGTATCGCCATCGCCGGCGCGTCTGGGCACGACACTGGTCGAGGCGATCAAGGCTAAGTGAGTAGCGAGTAGTGAATAGCGAATAGCGAAAAGAGAGTAACGGCGCGAGCCGGGAAAAATCCCTACTCGCTATTCGCTACTCACTATTCGCTTTTGAAAAGGAGACGGAGCCAGGCTCCGCGGACAAAAATGGCAAGACAAGATCAGGCCAACGACCAATTTTCGCTCACCTCTTTCCTCTATGGCGGCAATGCCGATTATATCGACGCGCTGTACGCCTCCTATGAGGATGATCCAGAGTCGGTAAACCCCGAATGGCAGGACTTTTTCGCCGGACTGAAGGACGACGCCGGCGATGTACGCAAGAACGCCAAGGGCGCTTCCTGGGCAAAGCCCTCCTGGCCGCTGCAGGCCAATGGCGAACTGGTGTCGGCGCTCGACGGCAATTGGGGCATCGTCGAGAAGCATCTGGAAAAGAAGGTCAAGGACAAGGCGGTCACCAATGGCGTCGTGCTGTCGGATGCCGACGTGCATCAGGCGACGCGCGATTCGGTGCGCGCCATCATGATGATCCGCGCCTTCCGCATGCGCGGCCATCTGCATGCCAATCTCGACCCGCTCGGCATCGCCAAGCCGCTTGAGGACTATAACGAGCTGTCGCCGGAGAATTACGGTTTCACCGCAGCCGACTACGACCGGCCGATCTTCCTCGACAATGTGCTCGGCCTCGAATTCGGCACCATCCGGCAGATGCTGGAAATCCTGACCCGCACCTATTGCTCGACGCTCGGTGTCGAGTTCATGCACATTTCCGATCCCGAGGAGAAGGCCTGGATCCAGGCGCGCATCGAGGGCGCCGACAAGGAGATTTCCTTCACCGCTACGGGAAAAAAAGCGATCCTGCAGAAGCTGGTCGAGGCCGAAGGCTTCGAGCAGTTCATCGATGTCAAGTACAAGGGTACCAAGCGCTTCGGCCTCGATGGCAGCGAAGGCCTGATCCCGGCGCTGGAGCAGATCATCAAGCGCGGCGGCCAGCTCGGCATGAAGGAGATCGTGCTCGGCATGGCGCATCGCGGCCGGCTGAACGTGCTGTCCCAGGTGATGGCCAAACCGCATCGCGCCATCTTCCACGAGTTCAAGGGCGGCTCGGCCGCTCCTGACGAGGTCGAGGGCTCGGGCGACGTCAAGTACCATCTCGGCGCCTCGTCGGACCGCGAATTCGACGGCAACAAGGTGCATCTGTCGCTGACCGCCAATCCCTCGCATCTGGAAATCGTCGATCCGGTTGTGATGGGCAAGGCGCGTGCCAAGCAGGACTATCTGTTCGGCCGCAGCCGCGAGGAGATCGTGCCGCTGGAAGAGCGCGCCAAGGTGCTGCCGCTGCTTCTGCATGGCGATGCCGCCTTTGCCGGCCAGGGTGTGATTGCCGAAATCCTCGGCCTGTCGGGCCTGCGCGGCCACCGCGTCGCCGGCACGCTGCATTTCATCATCAACAACCAGATCGGCTTCACCACCAATCCGCGCTTCTCGCGCTCGTCGCCCTATCCGTCCGACGTCGCCAAGATGATCGAGGCGCCGATTTTCCACGTCAATGGCGACGACCCGGAAGCGGTGGTGCATGCCACCAAGGTGGCGATCGAATTTCGCATGAAGTTCCACAAGCCGGTGGTGGTGGACATGTTCTGCTATCGCCGCTTCGGCCACAATGAGGGCGACGAACCGGCCTTCACGCAGCCGATCATGTACGCCAACATCCGCAACCACAAGACGACGGTGCAGATCTATGGCGAGCGGCTGATCGCCGAGGGCCATATCAGCCAGGCCGAACTCGACAAGATGAAGGCCGACTGGCGCGCCCATCTGGAATCCGAATGGGAAGTCGGCCAGCACTACAAGCCCAACAAGGCCGACTGGCTGGACGGCGCCTGGTCCGGCCTGCGCACGGCCGACAACCAGGACGAACAACGCCGCGGCAAGACCGCCGTGCCGGTCAAGGTGCTGAAGGACATCGGCAAGAAACTGACCGAGGTGCCGAAGGGCTTCGAGGCGCACAAGACCATCATCCGCTTCCTCGAAAATCGCCGCCAGGCGATCGACTCCGGCGAAGGCATCGACTGGTCGACGGCCGAGGCGCTGGCCTTCGGCGCCATCCTGCTCGACGGCAATCCGATCCGGCTCTCCGGCCAGGATTCAGAACGCGGCACCTTCTCGCAGCGCCATTCCGTGCTCTACGACCAGAAGGACGAGACCCGCTACATCCCGCTCAACAATCTGTCGGCGGCACAGGCCGGCTACGAAGTCATCAACTCGATGCTGTCGGAAGAGGCGGTGCTTGGCTTCGAATATGGCTACAGCCTGGCCGAGCCGAAGGCGCTGACGCTCTGGGAAGCGCAGTTCGGCGATTTCGCCAACGGCGCCCAGGTGGTGTTCGACCAGTTCATCTCGTCGGGCGAGCGCAAGTGGCTCAGAATGTCAGGCCTGGTCTGCCTGCTGCCGCATGGCTATGAAGGCCAGGGTCCAGAGCATTCTTCGGCCCGGCTCGAGCGCTTTCTGCAGCTTTGCGCCGAAGACAATATGCAAGTCGCCAACTGCACCACGCCGGCGAACTACTTCCACATATTGCGCCGGCAGTTGAAGCGCGACTTCCGCAAGCCGCTGATCCTGATGACGCCGAAGTCGCTGCTGCGCCACAAGCGGGCGGTATCGACGCTGCCGGAGATTTCGGGCGAAAGCTCGTTCCACCGGCTTTTGTGGGACGATGCCCAGCTGCTGCAGAACCAGGCGATCAAGCTCACCAAGGATTCCAAGATCCGCCGCGTCGTGCTGTGCTCGGGCAAGGTCTATTATGACCTCTACGAGGAGCGCGAGAAGCGCGGCATCAACGACATCTACCTGCTGCGCGTCGAACAGCTCTATCCCTTCCCGGCCAAGGCGCTGATCACCGAACTGTCGCGTTTCCGCAATGCGGAGATGGTGTGGTGCCAGGAAGAACCCAAGAACATGGGCGCATGGTCGTTCATCGACCCTTATCTGGAATGGGTGCTGGCGCATATCGACGCCAAGCATCAGCGGGTGCGCTACACCGGCAGGCCGGCGGCGGCATCGCCGGCGACCGGTCTGATGTCGAAGCATTTGGCGCAGCTCGCCGCCCTGCTCGAAGACGCGCTCGGCGAATAGAACAAACCCGGCGAATAGAACAGACAGAGAAGAAACGGACAGGCACAATGGCTACCGAAATCCGCGTTCCCACTCTCGGCGAATCCGTCACCGAGGCGACCATCGGCAAGTGGTTCAAGAAGGTCGGCGATGCCATTGCCGTCGACGAGCCGCTGGTCGAGCTCGAAACCGACAAGGTGACGGTGGAGGTGCCTGCCGCCGCCGCCGGCACGCTGGGCGAGATCACCGCCAAGGAAGGCGAGACCGTTGGCGTCGGCGCGCTGCTCGGTTCGATCTCGGCTGGAGGCGCTGCCGCCGCCCCGGCGTCCAAGCAGGAGACCAAGCCGCAAGCTGTGTCGCAGGCGTCGAGCCCCGACGCGGCACATACGACCAAGCAGGCCGCGGCCGAGACCGCCAAGATTGCCGGCGATGCCGGGCCGGTCGAGCCGCGCACCATGCCGCCGGCGCCAGCTGCCGCAAAGCTGATCGCCGAGAACAATCTGTCGGTCGACCAGGTTTCTGGCTCGGGCAAGCGTGGCCAGGTGCTGAAGGGCGACGTGCTCGACGCGATTTCCAAGGGCGCGCCGTCGCAGCCGGCCGAAATTCCGAAGGCCGCACCGGCTCCGGTCGCTGTGCGTGCGCCGTCTTCGGGCGACGATGCGTCGCGCGAGGAGCGCGTGCGCATGACCAAGCTGCGCCAGACCATTGCGCGCCGGCTGAAGGAAGCGCAGTCGACCGCCGCCATGCTGACCACCTTCAACGAGGTCGACATGTCGGCGGTGATGGCGCTCAGGACCAAGTACAAGGACATCTTCGAGAAGAAGCATGGCGTGAAGCTCGGCTTCATGGGCTTCTTCACCAAGGCGGTTACGCACGCATTGAAGGAAATCCCCTCGGTCAATGCCGAGATCGACGGCACCGACATCATCTTCAAGAACTATGCCCATATCGGCGTTGCCGTCGGCACCGAAAAGGGTCTCGTCGTGCCGGTGGTGCGCAATGCCGACCAAATGTCGATTGCCGAGATCGAGAAGGATATCGGCCGGCTGGGCATCGCCGCGCGGGACGGCAAGCTGTCGGTCGCCGACATGCAGGGTGGTACGTTCACGATTTCCAACGGTGGCGTCTACGGTTCGCTGATGTCGACGCCGATCCTCAATGCGCCGCAGTCGGGCATTCTTGGCATGCACAAGATCCAGGACCGGCCCGTCGTGGTCGGCGGCCAGATCGTGATTCGGCCGATGATGTACCTGGCGCTCAGCTACGATCACCGTATCGTCGACGGCAAGGAAGCCGTGACCTTCCTGGTCCGCGTCAAGGATAGCCTGGAGGATCCCGAACGGCTGGTGCTTGATTTGTGATCGGAGCTGATCCGTCATGAGCGGCTGGCTGGCGCGGTTTGGGTTCAAGCTGGGTCGAGTAGCGGGTAGCGTATTGAGGCGTTCCCGGCCGGCGGCTTCCGCCGCCATCTCTCCGCCGGCGACATCGACTGAATGGGATTCGGCGCCGGCGAGCAGCAATCTCGGTGTCTTCGCTCTCAGCGAAGCCGAAATGGCGGAGCGGAAGATCATCGTCACCGCGATCGGTGAGCTTGAGCTACCGACCGGCGAAATCATCGCTTGCGATCCACTGATTACCGGGCTGGAACGGCCTGTGTTTAGCCGTAAGGTCAGGCCGGGATGCTATCCAGTCACGTTGCTTGAGGCGCAAGGCCGTGTTGCTGCAGCGGTATTGCGGTTTGGCACTGGCTTGCCGGTGCGGTGGGAGTTGGCTGCCTTCGTCCGCGACGTCGGCACATCGTCCTGGAAGTCTGGATTTATTGTCGATGATAATGTTGCTTCGTTCATGGACAAGTCGGTTCTGACGCTGATGTCCGACCAGGAGGAACTCGACAGCTATCTTGCTGACGTTGCATGCTCGTTCGACAAGTTCCGCATGGATAATCCGGTTGATGGAAATCCGCTTAATATAGCCATGTTCGACACTGGCTTCAGTGATGGGAACTATTATTCCTTCTGGGGACTGGATGCGGCCGGCGAGCCGCTGGTCTTGATGACCGATTTCGAGGTGCTCGAAAACGCCGACGGCCGCGAGAGCAGCCAGAGCAATTCATGACAAACATCGCTTCGCCAATGATCGGATTTATGGCCGGGCTGGCTGTTCTCGCAGCGGGTTACGAGGCGCATGCCGCCTGCCCGCTGGCGCTTGCTGTCTATGGCGATGCCGAAAGCGAGGCCGGCATTGATTTCCGGCCGACGACGGATGCGGTCACCGTCACCAACTCGTTCAAGATGGTGCTCGACAAGGGCATCGTGCTCGACGGCATTGTGATGTGGACCTCCGGTGTTTCGCGACCGCAAGGGTCGCTGATGTACAAATGCCCGACCGGCGACGTCACCGGTGACGGGCTTGCCGCCTGCACGGTCTGGCATGGCGTCATCTACAGCGCCGACGATAAGGGCAACATCGCGCTCCTGGCGGCGGAAGGCACGGACGCGCCGCAGAGCCTGATCTTCCCCGATCTGGGTCCATCGTTGCAGATGTCGTCCGCCTTTGGCTCCATCGGTTTTTCGAAACTGCCGTGGGATGTGTTTTTGCTGAAAGGTTGCCAGGAATGAGCGCGGCGAAGAAAGTTCTTCTGGTCACCGGCGGCGGCCGCGGCATTGGTGCGGCCACTTGCCGGCTTGCGGCGAAGGCCGGCTACCGCGTCGCGGTCAACTATGCCGCAAACGAGGCCGCGGCCCAGGCGCTGGTCGCCGAGATCGAGGCCGGTGGCGGTGAAGCGATAGCGGTCAAGGGCGATGTCGGCGTCGAGGCTGACATCGTCGCCGTGTTCGAAGCCGTCGATGGCGCCTATGGCCGGCTCGACGCCCTGGTCAACAATGCCGGAATCGTCGACGTCAAGGCGCGTGTCGACGAGATGAGCCTGGCGCGGCTGGAGCGCATGATGCGCATCAATGTCATCGGCTCGTTTCTGTGCGCCCGCGAAGCGGTGCGGCGCATGTCGAGCAAGCATGGCGGCCAGGGCGGCGCCATCGTCAACATCTCGTCGGCTGCGTCGCTACACGGCTCGCCCGGCGAATATGTCGACTATGCCGCGTCCAAGGCGGCGATCGACACCTTCACGCTCGGACTGGCGCGCGAAGTCGCGACCGAAGGCGTGCGGGTCAATGCGATACGGCCGGGCATCATCGACACCGAGATCCACGCTTCGGGCGGCCAGCCGGACCGGGTCGAGCGGTTCCGCGACATGCTGCCGATGAAACGAGCCGGCACGGCGGATGAAGTCGCGCATGCCGTTCTCTATCTTTTGTCGGATGAAGCGTCCTACACGACGGGCGCAATCCTGAATGTAAGCGGCGGCCGCTGAGCGCCAAGCTAAGGGAAACGAACATGGCTTATGATGTCGTTATCATCGGGTCGGGACCGGGCGGCTATGTCTGTGCCATCAAGGCGGCACAGCTCGGGCTCAAGGTCGCGGTGGTCGAGAAGAACGCCACTTTCGGCGGCACCTGCCTGAACATCGGCTGCATCCCATCCAAGGCGCTGCTTTATGCCTCGGAGATGTTCGCCGAGGCCGGCCATTCCTTCGATGCGCTGGGCGTCGAGATACCGGCGCCGAAACTCAATCTGAAGAAGATGATGGCGCACAAGGACGCGACCGTTTCGGCCAACGTCAATGGCGTCGCCTTCCTGTTCAAGAAAAACAAGATCGATAGTTTCCGTGGCACCGGGAAGGTGGTTGCGGCCGGCAAGGTGTTGGTGACGGCTGAGGACGGCAAGGTCGAGGAGATCCAGACGAAAAACATCGTTATTGCCACGGGCTCCGATGTCGCCGGCATTCCCGGCGTCAAGGTCGACATCGACGAGAAGGTGATCGTATCGTCGACCGGCGCGCTGTCGCTGGAGAAAGTGCCGGGACATCTGGTGGTGGTCGGCGGTGGGGTCATCGGTCTGGAGCTCGGCTCGGTCTGGGCACGGCTCGGCGCCAAGGTCACCGTGGTCGAATTCCTCGACACCATCCTGGGCGGCATGGACGGCGAGGTCTCCAAGCAGTTCCAGCGCCTGCTTTCCAAGCAGGGTTTCGAGTTCAAGCTCGGCGCCAAGGTGACAGGGGTGACCAAGGCCAAAAAGGGCGCCGCCGTTGCGTTCGAACCGGTCAAGGGTGGTGCGGCCGAGACCATCGAGGCCGACGCGGTGCTGATCTCGACCGGACGCCGGGCCTATTCCGACAGCCTCGGGTTGAAAGAAGCCGGCGTCGAGGTCGACGAGCGCGGCCGGGTCAAGACCGACGGGCATCTCAGGACCAACGTGGCCGGCATCTACGCCATTGGCGACGTCATCGCCGGGCCGATGCTGGCGCACAAGGCCGAGGATGAAGGCGTGGCGGTGGCCGAGACCATTGCCGGCCAGGCCGGCCATGTGAATTACGACGTCATTCCGAGCGTCGTCTACACCAGCCCGGAAATCGCTTCGGTCGGCAAGACAGAGGAAGAGCTGAGGAAGGCCGGCATCGACTACAAAACCGGCAAATTCCCGTTCACCGCCAACGGCCGCGCGCGCGCCATGCTCCACACGGACGGCTTCGTGAAAATCCTCGCCGACAAAGCCAGCGACCGCGTGCTCGGCGTCCACATTGTCGGCTTCGGCGCCGGCGAGATGATTCATGAGGCGGCGGTGCTGATGGAATTCGGCGGCTCATCCGAAGACCTCGCCCGCACCTGCCACGCGCATCCGACAATGTCGGAAGCGGTGAAGGAAGCAGCGCTGGCGACGTTCTTCAAGCCGATCCATATTTAAGGAAAACGCTGGAGGGACAGCACCCCCCTCTGGCCTGCCGGCCATCTCCCCCTCAATGGGGGAGATTGGACTTCACCGCCGCGTCGCGAGCTTTCAAGTTTCTCACGTTTCTAACCTGGCGCTGTTCGTGAACTGCCGATCTCCTCTCTCGAGGGGGAGATGTCCGGCAGGACAGAGGGAGCGGTAAAGAATCGCGACGCTCGCCGATAGAGGCCCCAAACAAAACGGCCCGCTTTTCAGCGGGCCGTTCTTGGCTGGAATCAAGATGCCAGATCAGTTGGCCAGATTACGGGCTCGGCGCCGGAGCGGGCGCGGGTGCCGGGGCTGGCGCAGGAGCCGGTGCGGGAGCAGGGGCTGGTGCGGGAGCCGGTTCGGCGGGCTTCATCGGCTCAGCCGGCGCAGGTGCGGGCGCCGGTGTGCTGGCTGCCGGCGGCTCTGCGGGTGCAGGATGTTCGCCGCTTCTGCCGAAAACATAGTACGCGACAATCGCAAGGATGACGACGACCAGCGCAATCAGCCAGCCGCTGCCACCACCCGACCTGGGCGCTGGATCGTTAGGGTTCGCCATAAAAGTGTCCTCCGTGGATGAAAAGCATCAATCAACACCCCTCAACGCGCAACCGTTGAACGGGTTCATACTAGGCCTTCAAATTGACGAACGCAGGAAAATTCTGATTCGCAACCGCTTGTTGGCCTGTATTTCCCCCGCAAAATCAATCACGAACGAGGTAAAACGAGCTTAGCTGGCCTTTTCCGCCAAAAATAGGGCCAACCGCCTTCGCTTTGCGAATCAGCGCACCGGACAGAGCCGGGCTTACGTGATTCGGTATTCAAGACGGGCGCTGCTCAGTCGACGGCGGTGACGGTATAGCCGGCCTTGCGAAAATCCTCGACCAGGCCTTCGGGGCCGGGAAGATGCATGGCGCCGACGGCCATGAAGGCATTGCCCTTGGCCAGGATAGGTGCGGCATGGTCGGCCATGACCTTGTTGCGGCCGGTGATCATCGTCTGGTCGAATTCCGCGTAACCTGCGGCGTCTTCGTCTTCGTCGGGCGAGATCGAACGCAACAGCGGCCAGAAGGTGCCGGTGTCGCCGCGCTGGTAAAGCACGATCATGGTTTCGTTGATGTCATTTATCTTGTCGCCCAGCTTCAGGGTCTCGACCAGCCCCTTGATGTGGAATGCAAGCGGCAGCGAGGCCATGGCGTGCAGCTGGCTGGCAGCGGTCTCCAACCCTTCCACCGGCTTCCCCAAGGCCTTGGCGTCCTGCGCCAGCTTGACGTCCAGAACCGGTGCGCCGCCTGCCTGACGGGCGACCTCACAGACCGGCAGCGCGACCATGGCCGACAGCAGCCACGGCTTCATCTTGGAGACGCTCGCCGGCGGAATGCCGCGCGCATCGAGCCCTTTGTTCACCACCGCCGCATCCTCCGGCGACAACAGCGACGACAACGTCGTGTTGTCGGTGAACATCATCAGCTCGGGTTCCTTGAGCATGGCCTCCATCATCTTCTGCTTGTCGAGCACGTCGGTGGTCTCGATGATGATGGTGCCGGCAGCGTCATAGGCTTTCCTGGCTGCCGGCGGCAGAGTGGTGACGCGCGGGTCAGTCATGTGCATGGTGCCGAACAGGAAGGATGGCTTTTCGCCTGATTTCTCCAGCTTCCACAACAGGCCCTTGCCGTTCAGCGTCGCTGCTGCTTCCGTCTCGATCCTCGCATAGGCGGCGGGGTCTTCCTTCTGCAGGGCCGACAGCAGATCGGCGCCGGCGCAGGCCGGGGCTTCGGCATGCGCCCTGCCCATGGCAAGCAGCAGCACGATGAGGAAAGACAGGAAAAACACGGCGTTGAGCGCGACGAGCAGCTTCAGCGACACAAGGGCCGCGCGATCGGCAATGGCAAGGGCGCGTTTCATGGTGCGGTTCTAGGACTGAAAAGCGGCGAAACGGTTAACCGGCGTGGGGAAATTGTCCTGGACTTATACAGTGGTCACGCGCGGGGATGCGCGGATTCGTAAATCTCGAGCAGCCTTGCCGTGTCGACGCCGGTATAGACCTGCGTCGTCGACAGGCTGGCGTGGCCGAGCAGTTCCTGGATGGTGCGCAGGTCGCCGCCGCGCCCGAGCAGATGGGTGGCGAAGGAATGGCGCAACGCGTGCGGCGTCGCGGTGTCGGGCAGGTTCAGCGCCGAGCGCAGCCTGGCCATGTCGCGCTGGACGATGGCCGGGTTGAGCGGCCCGCCGCGGGCGCCGCGAAACAGCAGGCCCTTGGGGTCGAGATGATAGGGGCAAAGTTTTCGGTATTCGGCGATTGCCCTGAGCGCCACCGGCAGCACTGGCACCAGCCGTGTCTTGCCACCCTTGCCGGTGACGCGCAGCACGGTGTCGGCTTCCGATGCCAGGTCGGCGGCGCTGAGGCCCAGCGCTTCGGAAATGCGCAGGCCCGATCCATAAAGCAGCGTCAGCACGGCGGCGTTGCGGGCGGCGATCCAAGGCTCTTCAGCCAGCTGGCAGTCCACCGACACGACATGTTTGGCATCGCTGGCGGTCAGCGGCTTGGGCAGCGATTTCGGCTGGCGCGGCGCGCGCAACGCCGCGGCACCGGCGGCATTGGCGAGACCCCGCCGTTCGAGGAAGCGCAGCAGCGAGCGGATGCCGGCGAGGCCGCGTCCGAGCGTGCGGGCGCCGGCGCCGGCGTTGCGCCGCGCGGCAAGAAAGCCGCGCAGATCGGCCGGGCGCAGAGTGGCGATGTCGGAAAGACCAGGCGAGCCGCCGCAATGCCCTGTGAGGAAATGCAGGAACTGGCGCGTGTCGCGCTCATAGGCTTCGACGGTCGCCGGCGACAGCCGGCGCTCGCGCGCCAGCATCTTCAGCCAGCTTTCGCGCGCTGCCTGGAGGTCGGGTTTTGCCGGGATGAGAAATTCCTGCATGCCGCCATTGTCAGGCAGCCGGGTTAGGAAGCGGTGAAGAACCTGTCATTGAAATGACGCCGGTAGGGCGTTAGAGCAGGGCAAAGGATATCAGCCATGTCGAAGCCCCAGAACCCCGTGCAAATGGCCGTGATCGGCGCCGCCCACGGCATCAAGGGCGAATTGCGGGTGAAGACTTTCACTGGCGAGCCGATGGCGCTGGCCGATTATGGGCCGCTCTATGCCAAGGACGGCCGCGCCTTCCAGATCATCGACATCAGGCCCGCCAACACCGTCGTGGTGGTGCGCTTCAAGGGCATTGCCGACCGCAACGCCGCCGAGGCGCTGGCCGGAACCGAGCTGTTCGTCGACCGCTCGATGCTGCCCGACGATGGCGAGGAGGACGAATTCTACCACGCCGATCTCGTCGGACTTGAAGTCCGCGACGATAAGGGCGCGGTCATCGGCAAGGTGGTGGCGGTGCATAATTTCGGCGGCGGCGACATTCTCGACGTTACCCTCGGCGGGCGCAAAGGCGTGCTGATCCCGTTCACCCAGGCCGCCGTGCCTCAGGTTTCGATCGCCGAAGGTTTTCTCCGCGTCGACCCGGCAGCCGCCGGCCTTGTCGAGGATGAGGATGGCGACGCGCCGCGCGAAGAAGATTTCGACGCGAAGGGCCGACCGCGCGGGCCGCGCGAAGCCGGAGGCAACCGGTGACGTTCAAGGCGTCGGTGCTGACGCTCTATCCCGAGATGTTTCCGGGCGGGCTAGGCCTGTCGCTGGCCGGACGGGCGCTCGAAGTCGGGACATGGTCGCTGGAAGCTATCCAGATCCGCGACTTCGCCAGCGATCGCCATCACACCGTCGACGACACGCCGGCCGGCGGTGGCGCCGGCATGGTGATGCGCGCCGATGTGCTGGCCAAGGCGATCGACCACACGTCGCCGGCGGGCGATCCGCGGCCGCGTTTGCTGATGAGCCCGCGTGGAAAGCCGCTGACGCAGGCGCACGTGCGCGAACTGGCTGGCGGGCCAGGCGCCGTCATCGTTTGCGGCCGGTTCGAGGGCGTCGACCAGCGGCTGATCGAGGCGCGTGGACTGGAAGAGGTCTCCATCGGCGATTTCATCCTGTCGGGCGGCGAGCCGGCGGCGCTTGTGCTGCTCGACGCCGTGGTGCGGCTGTTGCCCGGCGTCATGGGCAATGCGGTGTCGGGCGAGGAAGAAAGTTTCGAGAACGGCCTGCTCGAACACCCGCATTACACGCGGCCACAGGAGTTCGAGGGCAGGCCGATCCCCGACGTGCTGGTCTCCGGCAACCACAAGAAGATCGCCGCCTGGCGGCGTGCGGAGTCCGAGAAGCTGACGAAGGAGCGGCGGCCTGATTTGCTGGAGAATGGCAACGATGGCGGAAATCGCCAAAGGCCGGGCTAGCCTCTGATCTTCTCTATGAGTTTTTCCTCTTCCAAAAACTCGGCGACAACCGCAAACGCAAAAACCGACGAAGTGTCGCGTGATGTGACACCATGAATGACAGCAGCAATTTCAGGCAGATAGCCTGCGACCGGAATCTCGTCGTCTGGTTCCTCGATCTCACGGTTTCGATTGATTTTTTCAGCCTGCCTATAGATTGCGGCCATGATTTCCGGATCTGCTTTTAGCAGCTCAGAGACTTGATGAAATTCGGCATCGGTCAGAAACTCGTACTGGCGAGTACCATCGGCTAACGGATTTCTGGGAATTACGACTTTGTAGTCCGACATTTCGTTTTCTCTGGGCGAAACATGAAAAATGTTCGTCACTCAGCTCTTGGCGAAATAATAAAACGCGAGAAACAGGCCGACGGCGATGACGAAGCCGCGTACTGCGTTTTGCGGCACGCGCTTGGCGATCAAGACGCCGGCATAGCCGCCGAGCGCGCCGCCGGGGATCATGACGATTGCCTGAGGCCAGGCAACAACGCCGCCGGAAACGAAGACCAGTATGGCAACGGCGGCGATGACCACGGCCAGCATGTTCTTCAGCGCGTTCAGCCGGTGATAGTCGCCGGATTGGGTCAGGCCGAGCGTCGCCAGCATCATGACGCCCATGCCGGCGCCGAAGAAGCCGCCATAGATGGCGGTAGCGAACTGCGCCAGCGAACCGGCCAGAGAGCCGACCGTGGCTTCATGCCCAGGCTTCGGCGTTGGTTTCAGCCACGGCCCGGCGGCGAACAAGGCGGTTGCGGCCAGCAGCAGCCACGGCACGAGGGCGCGGAACGACGGATTTGAGAGCGCCAGCAGGATGAGCGCACCAGCCAGCGCGCCCAAAGCCGAGATCAGGCAAAGCAGCAGCGCGCCGCGCCAGAAATGCTTGATGTCGGTCCAGTAAGCCAGCGTCGAGGTGATGTAACCGGGAAACTGCGTCACCGAGGACGTGGCGTTGGCGATGATCGGCGGCAGGCCGGCCAGCGTCATGGCGCCGAAGGTTATGAAGGTGCCGCCGCCGGCAACCGCGTTGACGGCGCCTGACAGAAAACCCGCGAGGAAGAGCAGGACTGCGTCGAAAACAGACATTGTGAGGCCGCCGGACAAGTGTGCTGCTCCCGGATTAGGAAGCTTGAAGGGCCGGCGCAACCCTGCACTGGACGATTGCGTGGTGGCATGCGACCAAAAAAGACAGGGCCAAGGCGTGACAAGTCAGTGAAATAGCTGTATGTGCCCGCCCGTACTGGCGAGAAAAATCTCCCGGACCCGTCAACAATGACGGTGTAGTCGCCCCTGCCCAATGTTTCGAAGACAAGATGTCTCGGGGACAAAGGGCATAGCCGAGCGGTCAATGGAACTGCAAGGCGAGTGTCGGACGCTCTGACTGTCGGAAGAACAAGAAGTGGACTATTGAGATGGATATCATCCGTCAGCTCGAGGCCGAACAGGCCGCCAAGATCGAAGCCAAGCGCAAGCTTCCCGAGTTTCAGCCCGGCGACACCGTGCGCGTCCAGGTCCGCGTGACCGAAGGCACCCGCACCCGCGTCCAGGCCTATGAGGGCGTCGTCATCGCCCGCGCCGGCGCCGGCTTCCAGGAAAATTTCACCGTCCGCAAGATCTCCTACGGCGAAGGCGTCGAGCGCGTTTTCCCGGTCTACTCGCCGATGGTCGAAGGCGTCGAGATCGTGCGCCGCGGCAAGGTGCGCCGCGCCAAGCTCTATTATTTGCGCGACCGTCGCGGCAAGTCGGCCCGTATTTCGGAAAACACCGGCGTGCGCGCCCGCAAGCTCAACGATGAGGAACGCGACGCGCTGAACGCCGAGAAGGCCCGCATCGAAGCCGAGAAGGTTGCCGCTGCCCAGGCGCTGGCCGCCGAGACGGCCGCCAAGGAAGCTGCCGAGAAGAAGGCCGTCGACGAAGCCGCCAAGGCCGCCAACGAGGCTGCAAAGGCGGCGGAAGCGACCCCGGCCGAATAACCTGGTCCAAGGATTTTGAAAAGGCGGCTTCGGCCGCCTTTTTTCGTTTCACCAGATTGTGAACGATTGCCGGCCGAGAGTTTGGCCATGGCTGTTGACTCGAATTATCTTGTACACTAAATGATAGTGTACAAATAAAATGGAGAACTGACATGGCACTCTACACCACACAGGCTCGCGTCACCGGCGGCCGCGCCGGCCACGGCGAGACCAGCGACGGCCTGCTGAAGGTCGACCTCGCTTTGCCGAAGGAGCTCGGCGGACAGGGTGGCGCCACCAATCCCGAGCAGCTGTTCGCGGTCGGCTATGCCGCCTGCTTCGAAAGCGCCATCCGCTTCGTCGCGCGCAAGCAGAAGCTGCCGCTGGACGATGCGGCGGTGAGCGCCACCGTCAGCCTGCTTCCCAATGGTGAAGGCTTCAAACTTGGTGTCGCACTGGCCGCCGAGACCAAAGGCCTTGATCAGGCGGCGGCGGAAGCGCTTGTATCGGCCGCGCATCAGATTTGCCCCTATTCCAATGCGATCAAAGGCAATGTCGAGGTGGCGCTTTCGACCGTGGCGCTTCCGGCAAAGGCAGCATGACGACGAAGACCGAAACCAGGGCCAGCGAAGTCCCGGCGGACACCGCCGGGAGGATCGCCGTTCCGCGCCTTGACCAGCAGCTCTGCTTCGCGCTCTATTCGGCGAGCGGGCTGATGACCAAGCTCTATCGGCCGCTGCTTGACCCGCTCGGCCTGACCTATCCGCAATATTTGGCGATGCTGGCGCTGTGGCAGCATGCGCCGAGCACGGTCGGCGAACTCGGCGAGGCGCTGGGGCTGGATTCGGCGACATTGACGCCTCTGCTCAAGCGGATGGAAGCGGCTGGTCTCGTCACCCGCCGTCGCGATCCGGCCGACGAGCGCCGCGTGCTGGTCGAACCGACTGCCAAGGGCCAGGCGCTGCGCGCCCGCATCAAGGACGTATCCGCAGGCCTTGCCTGCGCCATGCCGCTGGAAGTCGAGGAGCTGAAGTCGCTGCACCGGACCTTGACCGGATTTGTCGCCAAGCTGCGTGAGGCTACGTCACCATCCTAATCCGTCATCTGACGGGTTCCCGTGTCCAGGAGGGGCCTGGTTTGCCGGCGGCGCAATCACGGAATAAATTCCGACCACGGGGCGTTCTAAAACCGCGTTGGTTGAAGGCATTGGAATCCGCTTTCACCGGACGCTGAGCACCGGACCGGCTTGCAAGCCGTCTGCGGACGGCTAAAGTCGCGCCTGGATTTTCATGCGAGCCCGGCTGCAAGCGGGCTTCTCATCCTGGAGTGTGTCATGACCAAATCGAAGCTGCTGCTGGCCGCCCTCGCGGCCTGTTTCCTCGCGCCCGTCGCTGCATGGGCGGCCGATGCGCTGCCCGATCTCGGCGGCAAGAAGGTCGTGGTGGTGACGGAAAACGCCTATCCGCCGCTGCAGTTCATCGACGCCAAGACCGGCAAGCAGATCGGCTGGGAGTATGACGCGATGGACGAAATCGCCAAGCGGCTGAACTTCAAGGTGGAGTACCAGAACACCTCCTGGGACGCGATGATCCAGGCGGTTTCCGACAACCAGTACAACATTGGCATGACCGGCATCACCATCAAGGACGACCGAAAGGAGAAGGTCGATTTCTCCGACCCCTATATGCGTTCGGAGCAGTTCATGCTGGTGCGCGCCGATGAAAGCCGCTTCACCGACGCCAAGACCTTCGCCGCCTTCAAGGACGGGTTGATCGGCGCGCAGGCCGGAACGACGCCGTTCTACACCGCCGTCTACAGCGTGCTCGACGGCAATGAGCAGAACCCGCGCATCAAGCAGTTCGAGACCTTCGGCGCTTCGGTGCAGGCACTGAAATCCGGCGACGTCGATGTCGTCCTGACCGACGGCACCGCCGGCAAAGGCTATGTCGATGCCTCCGGCGGCAAGCTCAAGCTGATCGGCGGCCCGCTCGGCACCGAGGATTTTGGCTTCATCTTCCCGAAGGGCTCGGACCTGGTGAAGCCGGTCAACGCGGCGATCGCGGCGCTGAAGGCCGACGGCACGATCGAGGCGCTGAACAAGAAGTGGTTTCTCGACTACAAGATGGGGCAGTAGGCCGTCTTGGCGCGACGGCCGCTGACCCCCCTTGCGGGGGAGATGCCCGGCAGGGCAGAGGGGGGTGTGAAGGATCGCCTCCCTTTTGTTTTGAGCTTTTCCAAAGAGGCCAAAGGTTGTGACTGTAACCGTTTGACAGGTTGGAGGGACAGCACCCCCCTCTGTCCTGCCGGACATCTCCCCCGCAAGGGGGGAGATCGGCAGATCTTGCGAGCGCAGCTGTTCACCAGCGTTGGGCATTGATGCTCGCCTCAACCCCAAAATCCGATTTCCCCTGGTGGCTTGCCGCTGCGATCGCGCTCGCCATCGTGGCTGCGCTCTGCATTGCCGCCAGCGATCTCTACGCCCAGGTTTTTGCCACCGTCGCCAAAGGCATCGGCATCACCATTCTTGTCACCGTGGTCGCCTTCGCGCTGGCTTCCGCCGTCGGGCTCGGCATTGCGCTGATGGGGTTGTCGGGGTCGCGTTGGCTCAAGCAGATCGCTCGTTTCTATGTCGAGATCATCCGCGGCGTGCCGATCCTGGTGCTGTTGTTCTGGATCGCCTTCGCCGGCGCGCCGGCCTTCGTGGCTGCGTGGAATGCGCTGACCGCGCCGCTGCAAAACGCCGGCTATCTCGGCGAGCTTTTGGTGCGCGACGTGTCGCTGTTGTGGCGTGCGATCATGGCGCTGACCATCGGTTATTCCGCCTTCATCTCCGAGGTCTTCCGCGCCGGCATCCAGTCAGTCGAGAAAGGCCAGATCGAGGCTGCCAAGGCGCTCGGGCTGACGCGCACGCAGCGCTTCCGGCTGATCGTCTTCCCACAGGCGATCCGCACCATCCTGCCGCCGCTCGGCAATGACTTCGTCGCCATGGTCAAGGATTCCTCGCTGGTCTCGGTGCTCGGCGTCGCCGACATCACGCAGATGGGCAAGATCTACGCCGCCGGCTCGTTCCGCTTCTTCGAGACCTATTCGATCGTCGCCTATATCTATCTCATCCTCACCGTCAGCCTGTCGCTGGCGCTGCGGGGGCTGGAGCAACGACTGCGGCGGGCGCAGCAGGAATAGAAGTCCGACGCGGGCACGGCTACGATCGCGGAGGACAGGATTCCGGAGGATGCAGGCGATGACGATCGACAAGGCCAATGCGGCGCTGGGTACCGTCTATTCGGCCGACACGCCGGAAGGGCTGGCCAAGGCCTATGCAGACTGGGCCGCGACCTATGACGGCGAGACCGCTTCGCTCGGCTATCTGCTGCCGTTCCTGATCACCGCCTGGGTGGCGCGCCATGTGAAGGTGGGTGAAGGCCCGCTGCTCGACGCCGGCTGCGGCACCGGCCTGTCAGGCCCGTCATTGAAGGCGCTGGGTTATCACGACATTGCCGGCCTCGACCTCTCCGACGACATGCTGAAGATCGCCGGCAGCCGCAATGCCTATGGCGATCTGAAGCAGGCCATGCTCGGCGGGCCGCTACCCTGGCCGGACGGGCATTTCCGCGCCTTCTTCTCGACTGGCGTGTTCACCATCGGCCATGCGCCGGCGTCCGGCCTGCACGAGCTTGTCCGCATCACCAGGAAAGGCGGCCACGCCATCTTCACCGTGCGCGACCAGGTTTTCGAAAGCGGCGGCTTCCAGGACGTGTTCGACGGGCTGGAGCGGGCCGGGAAATGGCGGCCGGCCGAGCAAAGCCCATGGTTCCGCTGCTATGCGATCGCCGAGCCGGACGCGCTGGTGAAGACTTTTGTGTTCGAGGTGCTTTGAGCGCCGCCCTCTTCGCCTTCTCTCACAAGGGGAGAAGCGAAACACGCCGCAATTGCCGAAAAGCCAAAACATTGGTATGAGCCACGCCATGGAAGAGCTTTTTGGCGATCCGGCCTATAAGGGTTTCGTGCTGCAGGACAGAAAACGCCTGCCGTCGCGTTTCTCTTCGCGCATTTCCGGCGCGCTCACCAGCCGACTTAGCTAAGCCGCTTTCGCCGCGCCGAAGGCTTCGCGCGTCTGCCCTTCCCCTTTTTGCAAATCGACGGATTTACGCACATGAGCGCACCGCGCACCCTCTACGACAAGATTTTCGACGACCATGTCGTCGACCGCCAGGATGATGGCACCTGTCTGCTCTACATCGACCGCCATCTCGTCCATGAAGTGACCAGCCCGCAGGCCTTCGAAGGTCTGCGCATGACCGGCAGAAAAGTCCGGCATCCGGAAAAGACGCTGGCCGTGGTCGATCACAATGTCTCGACCTCGCCCGAGCGCAAGTTCGGCATCAAGAACGAGGAAAGCCGCATCCAGGTCGAGGCCTTGGCCAAGAACGCTAGGGATTTCGGCGTCGAATATTACTCCGAAAACGATATCCGCCAGGGCATCGTCCACATCATCGGGCCGGAGCAGGGCTTCACGCTGCCTGGCATGACCATTGTCTGCGGCGACAGCCACACCTCGACGCATGGCGCCTTCGGCGCATTGGCACATGGCATCGGCACCTCCGAGGTCGAGCATGTGCTGGCGACCCAGACGCTGATCCAGCGCAAGGCCAAGAACATGCTGGTGCGTGTCGATGGCCAGTTACCGGAAGGCGTCACCGCCAAGGACATCATCTTGGCCATCATCGGCGAGATCGGCACCGCCGGCGGCACCGGCTATGTCATCGAATATGCCGGCGAGGCGATCCGCGCGCTGTCGATGGAAGGCCGCATGACGATTTGCAACATGTCGATCGAGGGCGGCGCGCGCGCCGGCCTGATCGCGGCCGACGAAACCACCTTCGCCTATGTCAAGGGCAAGCCGCGCGCGCCGAAGGGCGCGTCGTGGGACGCCGCGCTCGAATACTGGAAGACGCTGCAGTCCGACGAGGGCGCGCATTTCGACAAGGTGATCGTGCTCGACGCGGCCAAGCTGCCGCCGATCGTCTCCTGGGGTTCCTCGCCCGAGGACGTCGTTTCGGTGCAGGGCGTCGTTCCCAATCCGGAAGAGATCACGGACGAGAACAAGCGGACGTCAAAGATCCGCGCGCTCGACTATATGGGGCTGACGCCGGGCACGAAGATCACCGACATCACGCTCGACCGCGTCTTCATCGGCTCCTGCACCAATGGCCGCATCGAGGATCTGCGTGCGGTGGCCAAGGTGGTCGAAGGCAAGACGGTGAGTGCGCATGTCGATGCGATGATCGTGCCGGGCTCCGGTCTGGTCAAGGAACAGGCGGAGGCCGAGGGTCTCGACAAGATCTTCATTGCCGCCGGTTTCGACTGGCGCGAGCCGGGCTGCTCGATGTGCCTGGCCATGAACGACGACCGGCTGAAGCCGCATGAGCGCTGCGCCTCGACCTCGAACCGCAATTTCGAAGGCCGGCAGGGCTTCAAGGGCCGCACCCATCTGGTATCGCCGGCAATGGCGGCGGCGGCGGCGATCGCCGGCCATTTCGTCGACATCCGCGACTGGAAATAGCGCAGACTGGTTCAAGCCTGATCTGAGCGTATGCAAAACCCCGAACGGCAAAACCGTTCGGGGTTTTGTTTAAAGCGCGCCGCTCTAAGACCCTTGGGGTATTATGCCCTAGCCGGCACGCCGGATGATTTCATGAAATTCCTCCCGGCTGCCGGGTTCGTCGGTCGCGACCACCAGCGCCAGTTCGCGCTCGTCGAAGATCTTGAACCACTCGTCCCATTCGACCAGCTCGTAGCCGCCTGCGTTGACCGGGCGTTCAGGCTGATCCTGGTCCTGATAGGCGTGCTGGCCGAAGACGAGCCTCAGCAACGGCTGCGTTCCGGTTTCGGGCGATACATCGACGATCGCCGGAAATCCGGCGCGCCCTGCGGCCCATGAGCGAATTGCTTCGTGATCGGTCAGCGTGATCGTGTCGGCCATGAACAACTTCTCCTTGATTGCTGTCAGGAAACGCCGGCCTCAGGTCCCGGTTCCGTGCACCAGCTTCATGAGTGGCGACTTGCATATTCGTCCCGGCTTAACCGCTTGTTGGGGCTTGCGCTCTAAGGTCTTCCCTGACGTCAAGCGGGGAAGTCACCGTCCTTTGGACACCGGCCTGTTCATAGCGCTGCTCAATCCGACGATCGCGCTGGCGCTCGGCGCGGCGTTCCTCCTGCTGTGGTTCTATCAGCGCCACCGGCCCTATCTGGCTGTGCTCGGCACGAGCTATTGCGTGTCCGCGCCCGGCTTCCTGCTGCAGTATTTCACGCTGCCCGGCGGCATGGTGCTGACCAAGCTGGTCTCCAACCTCTGCTTCACGCTCGCCGCCTGTTGCCTCGTCGGTGCGATCATCTCACGCTACGGCAGGCGCGTGCCCTATATCGCGATCGGCATTCTGGCGGGTGGCGGGATGGTGGCATTCTGCTGGTTCCTGTTCGTCCAGCCGGACTTGACTTGGCGCATCCTGTCGATCAATTTCGGCTTTGGCGGCCTCAGCCTGCTGGTCGCTGCCGAGCTGCGCGCCGTGCGCAAGAACGGCCCGACGGAAAAAATCCTGTTCGTGTTGTCGCTGCTGTCCGGGCTGAACTTCATCGGCCGCACGCTGCTCGTCGTCATCTCGCACGGGCCGTTCACCAGCTATGACGGGTTTTATGGCTCGTCCTACTGGACGACGGCGCTTTTGACGCACGCGCTGCTGTCGTTGCTGATCGCGCTCTGCCTGTTCTCGGCAGCTGCGCTCGACGTGATGAAGGCGCTGAAGACCGAGACGCACACCGATCCGCTGTCTGGCCTGCTCAACCGCAGGGGTTTCGAGGAGCGCGCCTTGCTGGTGCTGCAGCATTGCGCTGTTACCAAGGTGCCGGTCGCGCTGGTGCTGGCCGATCTCGATCACTTCAAGGCGCTCAACGACAAATACGGACATGCCGCGGGCGACCAGGTGATCGCCGACTTCGCCGCCAAGCTTCGCGCGGCCGCCGGCACGCGTGCGGTTGCCGGCCGCATCGGCGGCGAGGAGTTCGCCGTGCTTCTGTCGCTGAGCGATCTTGCCACGGCGCGGCTGTTTGCCGAAGCCGTGCGCACGCACTATTCGGCCGGCAGTGTCGACGGGTTGCCGCCGGGCACCAGGGTGACCGCGAGCTTCGGCGTCGCGGCGCGCACCGGCGACGAAGGGCTGGAGCCGCTGATGCGGCGCGCCGACGAAGCGCTCTACAAGGCCAAGAAGAACGGCCGCGACAGCGTGCGATTGTCCTATGAGCGGGCGGAAACGGTGTTCATCCCGGATACAGGCAGCGTCGGTTAGCGTCTCGCTTAAACGGCCTCTCGGCCGTGCCGGATCATCAGCGGCAAGGGCTGAGGTTGGGCATTTCGCCATCGGAGAGGCCGTACATATAGGAGCGGCCCTTCACGAACACCGGCGGCTGGTAGCAGCCACGCCTGGAGATGTGATCCGCCTCGTCTTCATAAAGGACTTCCGGTTCCGCTTCCGGCTGCCCGGCGCTGGTGTAGTCGGACAATTTCTTGGCCAGCCTGCCTTGGCCGACAATGATGCGCTTGTAGCCGGCGGCGCTGTCGATGACGAGATTGCCCAGGGAATCGGCATAGACGCGGTCATGATGGCGCGACCAGGCCATTGCCGGGGCGGCGAAGCCGAGACTGGCTGTCGCCAGCACAAGCGCCGCAAGGCGCGCTCTTCCTGAATTCGAAAGCATGGTGTCCTCTCTGCTGTGGACCCGATCGAATCGGAAATTAACCTTTTCTTAACCTTTGTTAAGAGGGCAGGCGCATCCGGCGGCGATCTCTCGCCAAACATGGTTAATATCCGACGGGATGGAAACCCGTGCGTCATCATTCGGCCATGCTTGCCCGCACCATCGGCCGCGACGCACACAACTACGCTGACGTCGGGTGAGCTTGATCTTGGTGGAACATCGCGGCTAGTTAGCCGCGCAGGAGGACAGCATATGGCGTTACGCCGGACGTGTCGGGTGACGCTGTTGTCGATCCCCTTGCTGACTGCCGCAGCCTGCGTGCCGCAGAACGGCGCGCCGACGGCGATGAATACCGTACCACCCACTGTTGCGCCCGTGCCGGCTCAGCAGTCCGCCGCACCTGTGGCGCCCCCGGCTTCCGCAACGGCTCCGACAGCGCCTGCCGCACCTTCAGCCAAGATCGTCACCGACCTTACCGCGCCGCGGTCTGCTGTCGGCACGGCAACTTACAGATGCGGCAATGGCGGCATGATCACCATCCAGAACCTCGGCACGGCGTTGCGCGTTGTCAGGCCCGATGGCACGACCGAGGAGTTTGCCGCATCACCCGTCAACCAGTCCAGCCGCTACCAGGAAGCCGCGTCGCATGACGCAATCGTGATCGACGCGCGCGAGGCGCTGGTGATGAAGAGGGGCTCGACACCACAGACCTGCAAACGATAGCCTGGCGTCGATGGCAAAGGAAATGCCGCACTGCAGCGAACGGTGCGCCGGCTTTCGACGGTGGCCAAATCGATTGAAGCGAAACAGCAGCCTTTTGTCAGACTAAATGACGTTTTCAAAACGATTTTCCGGCTTTGACGCGGTGCAAAAAGAGCATTAGAAACCGGCTGTCTGAAGTCATATATCGAGGCGGTAAGTGCCGCTTTCCACCGCGGCTCCGGACATCGAACTGGGGCAGCCATGAGCAAATCACCAGCCACCCGAACCGCCAGACGTGAACGGCCGCTCTCGCCGCACCTGACGATTTACCGCCCACCGGTCACCATGACGATGTCGATCATTCACCGCATCACTGGCGGGGCGCTGTATTTCGGCACGCTGCTGGTCGCCGCGTGGCTGATGGCGGCGGCGAGTTCGCAAGGCGCTTTCGATTGGATCAATTGGGCCTTCGGCACCTGGCTCGGCCGGCTCATCCTGTTCGGCTACACCTGGGCGCTGATGCACCACATGCTGGGCGGCGTGCGCCATCTCGTCTGGGACACCGGCGCCGGGCTGGAGAAACACACGGCATCGAAGATTGCCTGGGCGACGCTCGCCGGTTCCATCCTGCTCACGCTGCTGATCTGGGTCGCCGGCTACATGGCGCGGGGAACCTTGTGATGAGCGGCACGAACAACAACGATATGCGCACGCCGCTGGCCAAGGTCCGCGGTCTGGGCTCGGCCCGCGAAGGCACCGGGCATTTCTGGCGACAGCGGCTGACGGCCATTGCCAACATCCCGCTGATACTGTTCTTCGTCGGGTTCCTGATCGCGCTCAATGGCGCCGGCTTCGCCGAGGTGCGGGCGGCGCTCGCCAGTCCGTTCGTGGCGCTGGTGTTGGCGCTGGTGCTCGTTTCCGGTCTCACCCATATGCGTGTCGGCATGCAGGTCATTATCGAGGATTACGTGCATGCCGAAGGCATGAAGCTGGCGCTGATCGCACTCAGCACGTTTTTCACCATAGCGGTCGGCGTCGCCTCGATCTTCGCCCTGCTCAAACTGGCATTCGGAGGCTGATTTGGCCAAGGACGCGAAATCGGCCACCGGCTATACCTTTGTCGACCACAAGTTCGACGTGGTGGTCGTCGGCGCCGGCGGCGCCGGCCTGCGCGCCACGCTCGGCATGGCCGAGCAGGGCCTGCGCACGGCCTGCATCACCAAAGTGTTCCCGACCCGCTCGCACACGGTGGCGGCACAAGGCGGCATTGCCGCGTCGCTGTCCAACATGGGTCCGGACTCCTGGCAGTGGCACATGTACGACACCGTCAAGGGTTCGGACTGGCTGGGCGACGTCGACGCCATGGAATATCTGGTGCGCGAGGCACCGGCGGCGGTCTACGAGCTCGAGCATTACGGCGTGCCGTTCTCGCGCACCGAAGAGGGCAAGATCTACCAGCGGCCGTTCGGCGGGCACATGATGAATTATGGCGACGGCCCGCCGGTGCAGCGCACCTGTGCTGCCGCCGACCGCACCGGTCACGCCATCCTGCACACGCTCTACGGCCAGTCGCTGAAGAACAATGCACAGTTCTTCATCGAGTATTTTGCGCTCGACCTGATCATGGAACCGGACGGCACCTGCACCGGCGTCGTCGCCTGGAACCTCGACGACGGCACCATCCATCGCTTCTCCGCCAAGATGGTGGTGCTGGCGACCGGCGGATATGGCCGCGCCTATTTCTCGGCGACGTCGGCGCACACCTGTACAGGCGACGGCGGCGGCATGGCGGCACGGGCCGGCTTCCCGTTGCAGGATATGGAGTTCGTGCAGTTTCATCCGACCGGCATCTACGGCGCCGGCTGCCTGATCACCGAAGGCGCGCGCGGCGAGGGCGGCTATCTCGTCAATTCCGAGGGCGAGCGCTTCATGGAACGCTACGCGCCGTCGGCCAAGGACCTGGCCTCGCGCGACGTCGTCTCGCGTTGCATGACGCTGGAGATCCGCGAAGGCCGCGGGGTCGGCAAGAACAAGGACCATATTTTCCTGCATCTCGACCATCTCGATCCGGCCGTGCTGCATGAGCGGCTGCCGGGCATTTCGGAATCGGCCAGGATTTTCGCCGGCGTCGACCTGACCAAGGAGCCGATCCCGGTGCTGCCGACGGTGCACTACAATATGGGCGGCGTGCCGACCAACTACTGGGGCGAGGTGCTGAACCCGACGGTCGAGAATCCTGACCGGGTGTCACCCGGGCTGATGGCGGTCGGCGAGGCCGGCTGTGCCTCCGTGCACGGCGCCAACCGGCTGGGCTCGAACTCGTTGATCGATCTGGTGGTGTTCGGCCGCGCCGCCGCAATCCGCGCCGGCCAGGTCATCGACCGTAATTCGGCGATCCCTTCGCCCAACGAAGCCTCGGTCGAAAACATCATGGACCGCTTCGACCGGCTGCGCCACGCCAATGGCTCGACGCCAACCGCTGTTCTGCGTGAGAAAATGCAGAAGGCGATGCAGGAAGACGCCGCCGTGTTCCGCACACAGGAGTCGCTCGAAAACGGCTGCAAGCGCATTTCGCAGATATGGACCGAGCTCAAGGACCTGAAAGTCTCCGACCGCTCGATGATCTGGAATTCCGACCTGGTCGAGACGCTGGAGCTGGAAAATCTGATGGCCAACGCCATCACCACGGTCTACGGCGCCGAGGCACGCAAGGAGAGCCGCGGCGCGCATGCGCGCGAAGATTTCTCGGCCCGCGACGACACTATCTGGCGCAAGCATACGCTGGCCCGGCTAAGCGAGGACGGCCAGGTGAGCCTCAGCTATCGTCCGGTGCACACCGAACCGTTGGTGGCGGAAAAGGACGGCGGCATCAGCCTCGCCAAGATCGCGCCCAAGGCCAGGGTGTACTGACCATGGTGCCGAAGCTCGTCATCCGAAAGGACCTGAGGTAATGGTCGAACTAACGCTTCCCAAGAACTCCAAGGTGCAGCCGGGCAAGACCTGGCCGAAGCCGGAGGGCGCCACCAACCTCAGGGAATACCGCATCTACCGCTGGTCGCCCGACGATGACGAGAACCCGCGCATCGACACCTATTTCGTCGACATGGACGATTGTGGGCCGATGGTGCTCGATGCGCTGCTCTGGATCAAGAACAAGATCGACCCGACGCTGGCGTTGCGCCGCTCCTGCCGCGAAGGCATTTGCGGCTCCTGCGCCATGAACATCGATGGCTCCAACACGCTGGCCTGCACCAAGGGCTGCGACGACATTTCCGGCGCCGTCAAGGTCTACCCGCTGCCGCATATGCAGGTGGTCAAGGATCTGGTGCCCGACCTCACCAATTTCTACGCCCAGCACGCCTCGATCCAGCCATGGCTGAAGACAGTGTCGCCAGAGCCGGCCAAGGAATGGCTGCAGAGCCATGAGGATCGCGAAAAGCTCGACGGGCTCTACGAGTGCATCCTGTGCGCCTGCTGCTCGACCTCGTGCCCGAGCTATTGGTGGAACGGCGACCGTTATCTCGGCCCGGCGACGTTGCTGCAGGCCTATCGCTGGCTGATCGACAGCCGCGACGAAGCCACGGGCGAACGGCTCGACGATCTCGAAGACCCGTTCCGGCTCTACCGCTGCCACACCATCATGAACTGCGCGCAGACCTGCCCGAAGGGGCTCAACCCGGCCAAGGCGATTGCCGAGATCAAGAAGATGATGGTGGAGCGGCGGGTTTAGTTGAGGCGAGTTCGCTCGCGGCAATCTCGAACGCGGCGATCCTTCGCGCGCCCCTCTGTCCTGCCGGACATCTCCCCCACGGGTGGGGAGACTGGCCGTCATCGCGGCTTTCGCCAATCTCCAAGGTTGAAGGATGGCGCGCTGTCGGCGAAGCTGCCGATCTCCCCCCGCGTGGGGAGATATCCGGTAGGACAGAGAGGTGGGCGCTGTCTCGCCGGCGCTAGAAAGGATACTCAACCCAATGAGCGAAGAGCTTCCAATCCTTAATCCGGTCGAAGTCCGTGTGCTCGGCTGCCTGATCGAGAAGAAGGAGCTGACGCCGGATGTCTATCCGCTGACGCTGAATGCAGCACTTGCAGCCGCCAACCAGAAGACGGCGCGCGAGCCTGTGATGGCGCTCGAGCCGACAGAGGTGCATCGGACGCTGAAGCTGCTCGAGCAGAAGGGGCTGGTGCGTCAGATGTTCGGCTCGCGCGTCGAGCGCTATGGGCATCAGATGGCGCAGCGCTTCTCGCTGACGACGCCGCAGACTGCGGTGATCGGCCTGCTTTTGCTGCGCGGGCCGCAGACGGCGCATGAGTTGCTGGCGCGAGCTGAGCGCATGGCGCGGTTCTCGTCGATCGAAGACCTGCGCGCTGAACTCGACATGCTGATCGGCCGCCGACCGCCGCTCGTCCAGGAAATACCGCGCGGGCCGGGGCAGCGCGAGGACCGTTTTGTGCATCTGCTCGCCGGCCCCGTGGACGTTGCTGCCCTCTCTGCACAACGGAGTTCGCCGGTCCTACCGGCCTCTGACCTGGAAGCAAGGATTGCATCGATGGAGCAGGAAGTCGCAGCGCTTCGCGCCCGGCTTGATGCGCTGGGGGCTTAACTATCACCGGAGCGTTGGCGCGACGGATCGCTGGCCTCTGAAAATGCAAACGCCGGCGTTAAGCCGGCGTTTCTCACTTCGAATCCCTTCGTTTCACCCCAGCTTCGCGTCGAGCGATACTTTGATGGCGCCGAGTGCCTTCGAAACCGGGCACTCCGCCTTGGCCTTCTCGGCCAGTTCCTTGAACTTCGCCGCATCGATTCCTGGCACCTTGCCGACCAGGGTGATGGCGCTGCCGGTGATGCCGGTGCCGGGGACCAGCGTCACCACCGCCTTGGCGTCGAGCTCGGTGGCGGGCGTGCCGTTCTCGGCCAGGAAATGCGACAGCTGCATGGCGTAGCATCCGGCGTGTGCCGCCGCGATCAACTCTTCGGGATTGGTGCCGGATTTGCCGCTCTCGTCCTCGAAGCGAGCCTTGAACGAATAGGGCGTGCCTTTCAAAGTGCCGCTCTGGCTGTCGAGCGTGCCCGTGCCCTCCTTCAGATTGCCTTTCCAGACGGCGTTTGCGGTACGGTCCATAGAATTCTCCTTGATTACAGCGACAGCGCCGGC
The DNA here is from genome assembly GCF_040322455.1 of Mesorhizobium sp. M0139. Lineage (NCBI taxonomy): Bacteria > Pseudomonadati > Pseudomonadota > Alphaproteobacteria > Hyphomicrobiales > Phyllobacteriaceae > Mesorhizobium > Mesorhizobium sp. M0139. The sequence goes on along the minus strand of NZ_JAMYTN010000001.1, from coordinate 315,764 downwards.
CACGCGGCGTTCCCTCCAACTATAGCGCGGCGGCAGGGGAAGACCACCGCGCTGTTTCGGCCGGATGCGACGCCGGCGTGCCCTGCAAATTTTTCTGAAAAAATGTGCGTGCAAAAATGTCGACTTGCATCGGCGCCGGCCGTCCTGCGAGCGTCCACGGATTCTCGTGGCGGATGGAGATCCAAGATGAACAATCTGTTTTCTGCCCATTGGAACGACGCCGACAAAAGCGCGCGTCTACGCGAGATCGAGTGCTCGCGATCTTCCGGCTTCGGCCGGCTGCTTGCTGCGGTCGCCGTGATCGGCATTGCGGTCTGCGTGCTCGACCACGCTGCTGCCGGCAAGGATGCCGCCGGCACCGTGATCGCCTATGGGTCGTCACAGCAAGGGAGCTGGAAATGAAATATGTCTGTCTGGTCTACGGCGAGGAAAAGGACCTCCATGCCATGACGCCGGAGCGTCTGGCCAAGCTCGACGCCGATTCGATGGCCTATGACCGGTCATTGGACCAGCAAGGCAAGCTGATCATCGCGCAGGCGCTGCAATCGGTGAAGACGTCGAAGACGGTGCGGCGGCGCCAAGGCAAGCGGCTGATCACTGACGGTCCGTTTGCCGAAACCAAGGAGCAGTTGCTTGGTTTCGTCATGATCGAAGCCGACACTCTCGACAAGGCGCTGGAGATCGCCGGCAAAATTCCGCTGGCTGAAATCGGCACCGTCGAAGTCAGGGCGATCTACGACGTGCCGGGGTCATAGGCGGCGGCGACGTCATGCAGGCCGGCGGATCATATCCGCCGCCTTCTCGGCGATCATCACCACTGGCGAGGCGGTGTTGCCGGAGACGATGCGCGGCATGATCGACGCGTCGATGATCCGCAGCCCCTCGATACCGGTCACGCGCAGGTCCGGGCTGACGACGGCGCGGTCATCGATGCCCATCCGGCAGGTGCCGACCGGGTGGAAGATGGTCGTGGCGATCGAGCCGATCTGGTGCAGCAGGTCCTCGTCCGACTGGTGGGCGAGACCAGGCAGGATTTCTTCCGGATGGAAGCCGGCAAGAGCCTTGGCGGTCATGATGCTGCGCGCCTGGCGCACCGAACGCAGCGCGATCTCGCGGTCGCGCGCCGTAGAGAGGTAGTTCAGCCGGATCTCCGGCTGCACGGCCAGCTCGCGCGTCGTAGCGTGCACCGAGCCGACGCTCTCGGGCCGCAGATTGCAGACCGACATGGTGATTGCCGGGAACGGGTGCAGCGGGTCGCCCAGCCGGTCGGTAGACAAGGGCTGGACGTGGTACTCCAGGTCCGGCGTCGCCATCGACGGATCGGATTTCGAGAACATGCCGAACTGGCTCGGCGCCATCGACATCGGTCCCGAGCGGCCAAAGGCATATTGCAGCGCGATCTTCGCCTTGCCGCTCAGGCTGTTGGCTAGCGTGTTGAGCGTCAGCGCCGACGACACTTTGTAGACAGTGCGGATCTGCAGATGGTCCTGAAGGTTCTCGCCGACATCGGGGCTGGCGTGAACCACATCGATGCCGAGCGCGGCGAGGCGATCCGGCTCGCCGACCCCGGAAAGCTCCAGCAGTTTCGGCGTGTTGATCGAGCCGGCGGTCAGCAGCACCTCGCTCCTGGCCTTTGCCTCGATGGTTTGGCCGCCGACGCGATAACAAACGCCGATAGCACGCTTGCCCTCGAACAACACCGTCTCGACATGCGCGTTGACGACCAGCCTGAGGTTCGGCCGCCGCAGCGCCGGGCGCAAGAATGCCTTGGCTGTGTTCCAGCGCACGCCCTTGCTCTGGTTGACTTCGAAGAAGCCGGACCCCTCATTGTCGCCGTCGTTAAAATCCTCGCGCGGCATGATGCCGAATTCCTTGGCCGCCTCCTGCACGGTGTTCAGGATCGGCCACGACAGGCGTTGCCGCGCCACTTTCCATTCGCCGCGGGAGCCATGCAGCTCGGTCTTGCCGCCATGATGGTCCTCGGATTTGAGGAAGTAGGGCAGCACATCGTCCCAGCCCCAGCCGACATTGCCCATCTGCCGCCAGCCATCGTAGTCCGCCGCCTGTCCCCGCATGTAGATCATGCCGTTGACCGAGGTGCAGCCGCCCAGCACCTTGCCGCGGGGATAGACCAGCGAGCGGCCGTTCAGGCCGGCTTCGGGGGCAGTCTTCATCATCCAGTCGGTGCGCGGATTGCCGATGCAATAGAGATAGCCGACCGGGATATGCACCCAGTGATAATTGTCGCTGCCGCCGGCCTCAAGCAGCAGCACGCGCGTCGCCGGGTTTTCGCTCAGCCGATTGGCCAGCACGCAGCCCGCCGTGCCTGCGCCGACGATGATGTAGTCGTAGTCGCCATCGAGCCGTTGGGTCATTGCGGTGGTTTACTCGGCGGTGTTCTACTCGGTTCTGCCGCCTGTTCGGCCCAGAACGATCGCAGCGTATCGGCAAGGCCGCAATAGGCGCGATGACGCCTGTTGTAATGGTCCTGCATGGCCGGGTTCGGACGATAGGCGGCGCTTGACCGGGTCATGGCGTCGACGCCGGCCTCATAGTCGGCGAACAGGCCGGCCGCGACCCCGGCGCCGATTGCCGCGCCAAGCGCGCCGGTCTCGCGCGCCTCAGGCACGGTGATCGGCACCCCAAGCCCGTCGGCGAAGATTTGCGGCCAGTGCTCGCTGCGCGAGCCGCCGCCGGACAGGACCGCCTTGTCGAAGCTGACACCGGCGTCCTTCAGGACATTGATGTGGCGCCTATGCTCGAACATCACGCCCTCGAACAGCGCGCGCAGCATATGGCCTTCCCTATGCCAGCGGCAAGGCCGTAGAAGCCGGCGCGGTATTCCGCCCCTTGCCCCGACCCGTAGAGAAACGGGTGGAACATCGGATCGTCCCAGGCCGGCCTCACCGCGCCGACAGCCGCATTGCAGTGGCCGAACGGATCGTCATGATGGGCACCGCGCTCGATGCGAAGTCGGCGTTATCGCCAAGCGGTTGCATCATTAGTGCCCGTGACGAGCGACCTGAACCCGGGACGTCCGATCTCGGCGTCTGGATGATTAGGGGGCCAGCTCTGTTTTCTCATCAGATACAATTCTTGCGTGTTGAAGCAACGCCGGAGTTCTCCTATCGTCGCCGCAATTTTCGGGGGAATTCGACATGCCTTTCCTGATTGCTATTCTCGGCGTGCTGGGAGCCGGGGCGTTCTGGTGGTATCGCATGAAGGCCATGAACGAAGCCGCGCGCGAGGTCGCCGACGTCGTCGGCCGCGTTCAGGGCAACATAAGGCGCAAGAAGCTGCGCAAGCAGGCGGCGCTGTCGCCGCTGACGGCGATCGACGATCCGGTGGTGGCGGCGGCAACGCTGATCACCGCACTGGCAGCGGAGCACGGCCCGATCATGCCGAAGCGCGAAACGGTCATCCGCGAGGTGATCTCGCAGATTGCGGACAACCAGAAGAAGACCGATGAAGCCGTCGTCTACGCCAAATGGGCCGCGGCGCAGATCGACGACACGACGATCGTCATCGACAAGCTGGCGCCCTTCCTGCGCGAGCGCCTCGATCCGCATGAGCGCGAAGACCTGCTGCAGATGCTGGATCGTGTTGCCAAGAGCGGCGAGCAGAGTTTCAAGGTCGCCGACCAACGCATGCTGCGACTGCGGCAGAAGCTGGGGTTTGAGGTCAACTGAGAAACAGCCCGGGCGCATGTCATTCTGGATAGCGAGCGTGGTAGGATCGGCTGCCGCTTACCTTATCGGCTCTACGCCTGCCGGCTATCTGGCGGGGAAACTGCTTAAGGGCATCGATATCCGGGAGCACGGCTCCAAGTCCACCGGTGCGACAAATGTATTGCGCACACTCGGGAAATGGCCAGCATTGGTGGTGCTTCTGGTGGACGTGCTGAAAGGGGCGGCAGCGGTCATCTTTGCCCGTTGGTTTTGTTTCTGGTCTTCCGCAACGCCGCCGTCGGCAATATCTGATATGCCCGTTTGGGCTCCTTGGGTTGTATGCCTGGCCGGACTCGCTGTTTTGCTTGGGCATAGCCGTTCGATCTGGCTGAATTTCACCGGCGGCAAATCGGCTGCGACGGGGTTGGGTGTTTTGTTGGCGATGTCCTGGCCTGTGGGTCTAGGCGCGGCGACGGCATTTGCCGTAGTGTTGGCAGTTTCCCGAATTGTGTCCCTGAGTTCGATGCTGGCGGCGCTCACCGCGATCGCCCTCGTCGGCGGCATGGAACAACCATTGCCCTACCGGTTGCTGGTCATCGCCGGCGGCATCTACGTGATCGTGCGTCACCGCGCCAACATTGCGCGGCTGATGTCAGGAGCCGAGCCGCGTCTATGACAAAGCGGCACTCATTCCCGGCCTAAATCGCCTCACCCTTGAGCAGCCGTGGTCTGCCGTTGGACAACCCCGACGCCTGGCGGATGAAGAACTCCTTCAGCCTGGGCATCCGTTCGACAAGGCCGAGGCCTATGTCGCGGACCTGGCGCAGCGGGCCGATGTCGTTGGAAAACAGCCGGTTCAGCACATCTGTGGTGACGCCCATCTGCACCGTGTCGAAGCGGCGCCATTGCTGGTAGCGCTCGAGCACGTCGAGCGCGCCGATATCCTGTCCCAAGCGATCGGCCTCGACCACCACTTCAGCAAGGGCCGCCACATCCTTGAAGCCGAGATTGAGGCCCTGGCCGGCGATCGGGTGGATGCCGTGCGCGGCATCGCCGGCAAGCGCTACGCGCGGGGCGACAAAGGCGCGCGCGATGGTCAGGCCGAGCGGCCAGGCGCGCGGCTTGTCGGTGACGCGGATTTCGCCGAGCTTCAGGCCGAAGCGCAATTCAAGCTCCTGCTCGAAGACGAGGTCGTCGCCCGAGACCAGCTTTTCGGCATCCTCGGAACGTTCGACCCAGACCAGCGACGAGCGGTTGGTGCCGTCGTCGGTGGGCTTGAGCGGCAGCGTCGCAAACGGGCCGGCCGGCAGAAAATGCTCTTCGGCGCGGCCATTGTGCGGGCGCTCATGCGCCACCGTGCAGACGATGCCGGACTGGCCATATTCCCATTTCACCGTCTTGATGCCGGCCATGTCGCGCAATTTGGAATTGACGCCGTCGGCGGCGACCAGCAGCCGCGCCTCAATCGCCGCGCCATCGGCCAGATGCACGGTGATGCCGGCGCCATTGCCGTCGAACGATGCGACCGCGACACCTTCGATGATGTCGATGCCGAGCTTTTGCGCGCGGCGGCGCAAGGCGCTGTTCAGGTCCTTGTTGGCGACCATGTGGGCGAACGGTTCGCCCGGCGCGACCTCGCCATCGAAGGTGAGAAACACCGGACGCACCGGATCGGCGGTGCGCGAATCGGTGACGATCATCTCGGTGATCGCCTGCGATTGCCCGACGATTTCCTGCCAGACGCCGAGCTGGTCGAGCATGCGGCAGGCGGCGGCGGCGATCGCCGAGGCGCGGCGGTCCTTTTGCCAGACGCCGGCGGGGGCAGCATCAACGACCGCCACGGCGAGGCCCGGCCGCGCCTGTTTCAGCGACACGGCGGCGGCGAGGCCGACATAGCCGGCGCCAGCGACCAGCACGTCGAGCGGGGTTTTTGCGTCCGGGTTGCGGTTCGCCATGTCAATTCCTTTCGAAGTCTCGACCATCCCCGCCCACTGGGGCATTCCGGCCTTGACTGCCCGCCATTCCTGTCGGAAACCGCCATAGCATCTTACGGCGAGGTCACGAAGCATGACGGCGGCCATGGACGAGCTTCTCAGCATTCTCGACCTCGAGCAGCTGGAACACAATCTGTACCGTGGTCGCAGCCCCAAGCTCGACTGGCAGCGCGTTTTCGGCGGCCAGACCATCGCCCAGGCGCTGGTCGCCGCGCAGCGCACCGTCGAGCCCGAGCGCCACGTGCATTCGCTGCACGGCTATTTCATGCGGCCCGGCGACACCAAGGTGCCGATCGTCTACGAGGTCGACCGCATCCGCGATGGCGGCTCCTTCGCCACGCGGCGCGTGGTGGCGATCCAGCACGGCCAGGCGATCTTTTCGCTGGAAGCCTCGTTCCAGCAGGACGAGGTTGGCCTTGAGCATCAGCTGCCGATGCCGCGCGACGTGCCGCCGCCCGACAGCCTGTTGTCGCAGCGCGAATTGCTGGGCAAGTTCGGCGAGGCGGTGCCGGACGGCATCAAGCGCTACTGGGAGCGTGACCGGCCGATCGAGATGAAGCCGGTGATGCTGAAGCATTACACCAGCCGCGAAAAGCTGGAGCCGCAGCAGAACATCTGGATCCGCACCACCGGCCCGGTGCCGGCCGACCGCGGCATCCAGGCGGCGGTGCTTGCCTACCTCTCCGACATGACGCTGCTCGACACCTCGACCTTTGCGCACGGCCGCGCCATTTTCGACCGCGACATCCAGGCGGCGAGCCTCGACCATGCGATGTGGTTCCATCGCAGCCATCCGCTCGATGACTGGATCCTGTACACGCAGGACAGCCCGTCGACGCAGGGGTCGCGCGGCTTCACCCGCGGCTCGCTGTTTGCCCGCGACGGCACGCTGATCGCCTCGGTTGCCCAGGAAGGCCTGATCCGGCTGAAGCGGCCGCCTGCGGAATAGGCATTTTCGAAAAATTGCCTACTTTTTAATCAGTGACTGTCCGTTGACAGTGCGCACCGTGGCGCCGGGACTCGAGCGATCTGTTTATTTACAATGAGTTAACACCCTGCTTCGGCAACTGGCACGGAGCTTGAATCCTGTTGGGCACTCTCCGGGCTTTTTGGGATCGGTGAAGGTGTGCAAACGCGGGGGACCGCAACAGCAAAGGGTGAAACCTTATGAAAATCGTGATGGCAATCATCAAGCCGTTCAAGCTCGACGAGGTGCGCGAAGCGCTCACCGCCGTCGGCATCCAGGGCCTGACCGTCACCGAAGTCAAAGGCTACGGGCGTCAGAAGGGACACACGGAAATCTATCGCGGGGCGGAATACGCGGTCAGTTTCCTGCCGAAGATCAAGATCGAAGTCGCGGTTAGCACAGACCTGGTCGACAAGGCCGTCGAAGCCATCACGGCGGCGGCCAAGACCGGCCAGATCGGCGACGGCAAGATCTTCGTCTTCGGCATCGATCAGGCGGTGCGCATCCGTACCGGCGAAACAGACACCGACGCACTTTGAGCGGCGAACACGTATTCCAATGGAGAGTTCAATGAATATACCTTCCACCTTGAAGTCAGTGGCGCGCTCCGCGCTGCTGGGCTCCTTAGCGCTCGGAGCATTGGGCACGGTTGCTGCCTTCGCGCAGGAGGCGGCTCCCGCCGTCGCGGCGGCAGCGCCAGCAGCGCCGGCTTTTACCGTCGACAAGGGCGACACCACGTGGATGATGATTTCCACCGTGCTGGTGCTGTTGATGACCATTCCCGGCCTTGCGCTTTTCTACGGCGGCCTGGTTCGTACCAAGAACATGCTGTCGGTGCTGATGCAGGTCTTCACCATCACCAGCGTGGTCATGATCATCTGGGTCTTCTACGGCTACAGCCTCGCCTTCACCCCGGGCAACGCCTTCGTCGGCGGCCTTTCGAAGATGTTTCTCTCCGGCGTCAACGTATCGACGCTTTCGGAAACCTTCAGCAAGGGCGTCGCCATTCCTGAACTGGTGTTCGTCGTCTTCCAGATGACCTTCGCCTGCATCACGCCCGCCCTGATCGTCGGCGCATTCGCCGAACGCGTCAAATTCTCCGCCTTGATCCTTTTTGTTATCCTATGGGTGACGTTAATCTACTTCCCGATCGCGCACATGGTCTGGTTCTGGGGCGGCCCGAGCGCCTATGCCGACCCGTCCGGCCTGATCTTCAGCTTCGGCGCCATCGACTTCGCCGGCGGCACGGTCGTTCACATCAATGCGGGCATTGCCGGTCTCGTCGGCGCGCTGATGATCGGCAAGCGCATCGGCTACAAGAAGGACATCATGGCGCCGCACTCGATGACGCTGACCATGGTCGGCGCTTCATTGCTGTGGGTCGGCTGGTTCGGCTTCAACGCCGGTTCGAACCTCGAAGCGAACGCCTATGCGGTGCTGGCGATGATCAACACCTTCGTCGCCACGGCGGCGGCGGCAGTGGCCTGGATCGTGCTTGAATCGCTGCTGCGCGGCAAAGCCTCCATGCTCGGCGCTGTTTCGGGCGCGGTCACCGGCCTCGTCGCGATTACGCCGGCTGCAGGTTTTGCCGGCCCGATGGGCGCTATCGTGCTTGGCATCGTTGCCACCTTCGTCTGCTACTTCTTCGTCTCGGTGGTGAAGAACACGTTCGACTATGATGACAGCCTCGATGTCTTCGGCGTCCACTGCGTCGGTGGCATCATCGGTGCGCTAGGCACTGGCATTCTGGTCAATCCCGCCCTCGGCGGCGCCGGCATCGTCGACTATTCGACGGCCGACTTCGCCGCCGGCTATGCCGGCACGGCCACGCAGCTGCTGGCGCAGGGCAAAGGCGTCCTGGTAACCCTGCTGTGGTCGGGCATCGGCAGCGCAATCCTCTACAAGGTCGTCGACTTGATCATCGGTCTGCGTCCGACAGCCGACGCCGAGCGCGAAGGCCTCGACCTGACTTCGCATGGCGAAGCGGCCTACCACTCGTAAGCCTTGCGGGGCGGCCTCGGCCGCCCCGCATTCTCCCATCCCGTCGTGACGCTCCCGAAAGGAGTTCACGCTTTGAGGCCCGGGTCATTCCGGGCCTCTCTTTTTGGCAACCGTGCTGGCAGGCCTCGGTCCCTGCGCAATCACGTTCTAGTGATGGCCGCCGGCGGGGAGACGTCGACCGGATTGGTTCCGAACTGTTGAGACTGCCTACAGTGGAGTGAGCAAGATCGTGGCTCTGGGTGCCGTATAGTTAATGCGGCCTTAACCTTCCCCCCGATAGTCTGACATCCGAATCTGCCGGAGTGCGTCATGCGCCCGGCCAGTCCATGACAGACGGGGAACGAAGCATGCGTTCAGGGGCTTCAGCACCGCTCGCGCTGACCGATACGGGGTACGGCATCCAGGCATTCGCGCGGCGCCAGGTCGGGCGGCTGGTCGGCGCCGGCCTGTTTGCGCTGGTCGCCTTTGGCGTCGCGGCGCTGGCGACCTGGAACGTCGCCGATCCCAGCTTCTCGCACGCCACCGACAACATCGTCACCAACGCCATGGGCTATGCGGGCGCGGTATTCTCCGACCTCGCCATGCAGTTCTTCGGCCTTGCCGCGGTCGCCGCCCTGGTGCCGGCGGTGATCTGGGGCTTTCTCCTGTTTTCGGCGCGAGGCGTCGACAGGCTGCCGAAGCGCGGCCTTGCCTGGTTCGGCTTCGCGCTGCTCGCGGCGGCGATGGCCGGCTGCGTGGTGCCGCCCAAGACGTGGCCGTTGCCGACCGGCCTCGGTGGCGTGTTCGGCGACATGGTGCTCAATATTCCGGGCCTGGTCATTGGCGGCTACCCGACCGGCATCGTTGCCAGCATCATTGCCATGGTGCTCATTGCGCCGGCGCTGTGGCTGTTTGTCTATGGCTCGGCGCTGATTGCGCGCAAGAACGGCTTTGCCGTCATGGAGCGCACCGCGGAGCCCGATCCCCGAGAGGACGACCTGCTCTTCGACGAAGACGAGGACGAGGGCGACGAGGGGATACTGGCGCTCGGCGCCGTTACCCACTGGTGGCTGTCTTTCCGCGCCTGGATGCATCGCCGGGCTGTGCGCCGCCAGCAGGAGCGCGACGAGTTCGAGCCGGAGATGGAGCAGCGCTCCACCGCATGGCGCCGCGCCGCCGAACGGGTCGAATCGGCGGAATTCGCCGAAGCGCGGATGAGCCCGGATGGCCGCGCCCGCGTCGAGCCGGAGTTCTTCGCCGCCATGGTCAATGACCGCAGCGTTTCCGTCGATCCGGACGATGACGACGTCCTCGATGCCGGTTTCGACAATGGCGACGAGGAGGTCGAACTCGACGACGAGCCGGTCCAGCGCCGTGCCGCGACGAACGCCAAGGTGCAGAACTTCCGGTCAGATGCAGCGACCCGCGTCGCCGCACCTGCGCCGCGTCCCGCTCCGGGCGCGCGCGTCCAGCGCGAGGCGCAGACCTCGCTGATCGGCTCGGAAACATTCGAAATGCCGTCGCTGCATTTCCTGTCGGAGCCGAAGAACGTGGTGCGCGACGCCAGCCTGTCCAAGGACGCGCTGGAGCAGAATGCGCGCCTGCTCGAAGGCGTTCTGGAGGATTTCGGCGTCAAGGGCGAGATTATCGCGGTACGGCCCGGCCCGGTGGTCACGCTCTATGAGTTGGAGCCGGCGCCCGGCATCAAATCGTCGCGCGTCATCGGCCTGTCCGACGACATCGCCCGCTCGATGAGCGCGATTGCCTGCCGCGTCGCCGTGGTGCCCGGCCGCAACGCCATCGGCATCGAATTGCCGAATGCCAAGCGCGAGACCGTCTATCTCCGGGAGATCCTGGCCAGCCGCGATTTCGAGACGACCAAGTCCAAGCTGGCGCTGGCGCTGGGCAAGACCATCAATGGCGAGGCGGTGATCGTCGACATCGCCAAGATGCCGCATGTGCTGGTCGCAGGCACCACCGGCTCCGGCAAGTCCGTCGCCATCAACACCATGATCCTGTCGCTGCTCTACAAGCTGACGCCGCAGGACTGCCGGCTGATCATGATCGACCCGAAGATGCTCGAACTTTCCGTCTATGACGGCATCCCGCACCTTCTGACGCCGGTGGTCACCGACCCGAAGAAGGCGGTGGTGGCGTTGAAATGGACCGTGCGCGAGATGGAGGACCGCTACCGCAAGATGTCCAAGGTCGGCGTGCGCAACATCGACGGCTTCAACGCGCGCGTGCAGTTGGCTGAAAAGAAGGGCGAAAAAATCTCGCGCACCGTGCAGACCGGCTTCGACCGCCAGACCGGCGAGGCGATCTACGAGACCGAGAACCTCGATCTCGAGCCGATGCCCTACATCGTCGTCATCATCGACGAAATGGCCGATTTGATGATGGTCGCCGGCAAGGACATCGAAGGCGCGGTGCAGCGCCTGGCGCAAATGGCGCGCGCGGCCGGCATCCATGTCATCATGGCGACGCAGCGCCCGTCGGTCGACGTCATCACCGGCACCATCAAGGCCAATTTCCCGACCCGTATCTCCTTCCAGGTGACGTCGAAGATCGACAGCCGCACCATTCTGGGCGAGCAGGGCGCCGAGCAGCTGCTCGGCATGGGCGACATGCTGTACATGGCCGGCGGCGGCCGCATCCAGCGCGTGCACGGCCCGTTCGTCGCCGACGACGAGGTCGAGAAGATCGTCGCCCATCTGAAGCTGCAGGGCGTGCCCGAATATCTCGACGCCATCACCGAGGATGACGGCGAGGACGATGACGAGCCGTCGGGCAAGGGCGGCGCTGGTGGTGGCGGCAACAGCAATTTCGAGGATTCCGACGATCCCTACGACCAGGCGGTCTCGGTCGTGCTGCGCGACGGCAAGGCGTCGACCAGCTATATCCAGCGCCGGCTCGGCATCGGCTACAACCGCGCCGCCTCGATCATCGAGAAGATGGAGAAGGAAGGCATTGTCGGCCCGGCCAACCATGCCGGCAAACGCGAAATCCTGGTGCCGACCGAGGACGACAAGTTCTGATCAGCCGATACGGCCCGGCGGCAACCTTGAACCTTTTGGCGCGTTACAGCGACTGAGCGCTGTCCGGCCCGCCAAACTTAAGTCTAACTGGGGGTCCACGGACTGCAATGAGACACACACCACACGAGAGTGACCGGCATGAAAAACGATCTTTCCGCGATCAGCGATTTCGCTCCAAACCGTCGCCAGTTGCTCGGCCTTGGCCTGATGCTTGCCGGCGCCGCGGCCATCAACGTCGTGCCGGGGTTCCAGCTCCTGGCCTCGGCGCAGGCGGCGGTGCCGCCGACGGCGCAAAAGATCGCCGACCATTTCTCCTCGGTCAAATCGATGAGCGGCGAGTTCGTCCAGTTCGGCCCCAACAACCAGCAGACCGGCGGCAAGTTCTTCCTTGAGCGGCCAGGCAAGATTCGCTTCAACTATGACGGCAAGTCGAATTTCCGGGTGATTTCCGACGGCAAGTCGGTGGTCATCCTCAACAAGCGGCTGAAAACGTCCGATCTCTATCCGTTGTCGAAGACGCCGCTGAAGCTGTTGCTCGACACCAAGATCGACCTCTCGGGCGGCCGCGTCAAATCGATCAAGGAAGAGAGCGACCTCACCACCATCCAGCTTGCCGACAAGTCGGTGTTCGGCAATTCGAAGATCACCATGATGTTCGATCCGAAATCCTATGATCTGCGCCAGTGGACCATCACCGACGCGCAGGGCAAGGACACCACGGTGATGATCTACAACACCAAGGAAGGCGTCAGCTTCCCTGCGGATACGTTCGCCATCGACTATGCGGCGAACCGCGAGCTGAACACCAAGACGCGCTAGATTCAGGTGAGGCCGGCCTGAAAATGGCGATCTCCTGCGCTTCCGGCGCTCACGGGGTTTAAGTACGCTCCGCTCCGGTTCTCGGAGACCACCATTTTCGACTCGGCCTGACCTGAATCAGGGCCGCCGCCCGCAAAGGCTGGCTTGTGTTTGTGGCGCTCGGCTGTCAGTAGATCGGCGACCTTGTTCGGACCGCCGCATGCCCTTCTCCATCGCCACCTGGAACATCAACTCCGTGCGCCTGCGCATGCCGATCGTCGAGCGGCTGCTGACGGAGCAGGCGCCCGATGTGCTTTGCCTGCAGGAGACGAAGGTTCCCGACGAGCTGTTTCCGGAAAAGGCGTTCCGCAAGGCCGGCTACGAGCACATCGCCTTCCATGGCCAGAAGGGCTATCACGGCGTGGCGACGGTGGCGCGGCGGCCGATCGAGATTGTCGAGAAGCGGCGCTTCTGCGAGATCGACGACAGCCGGCATCTGTCGGTCAAGGTGCAGGCCGGCGGAAAGGCAATCCTGGTCCACAATTTCTACGTGCCGGCCGGCGGCGACGAGCCCGATCCCGAGATCAACCGCAAGTTCCGCCACAAGCTCGATTTCGTTGCCGAGATGAACGCCATCCGCGCCGCGCATGACCAGGTGTCAGCCTCGATCCTGGTCGGCGACCTCAACATCGCGCCGCAGGAGCACGATGTCTGGTCGCACAAGCAATTGCTCAACGTGGTCAGCCACACGCCGGTCGAGACGCAAAATTTCGACACGATGCGGATCGCCGGCGACTGGGTCGACCTGATGCGGCTCAACGTGCCGCCAGAGCAGAAGCTCTACACCTGGTGGAGCTATCGCGCGCGGGACTGGGAAGCCTCGAACCGAGGCCGCCGGCTCGACCATGTCTGGTCGTCACCGAACCTAGTACCGAGCTTTGCCGGCTATGAGATCCTGCGAGAGGCGCGTGGCTGGGAGCGGCCCTCGGACCATGTGCCGGTGATTGCGCGGTTCGACCTGGATTAGGCGTGCCGATATTCAGGTGAGGCCGGCCTGCAAATGGCCGATACCTGCGCTTCCGGTGCGTACTTTGAGTACGCTCCGCTCCGGTTCTCGGTATCAGCCATTTTCGACTCGGCCTGACCTGAATCTCGACACACCCAAGCGTGAGCGCGGTCGCGGGGACCTACCCGCCAAACCTTGGCGCCAGCTTCTCGATGCGGGCGATCATGGCCTGAAAATCATCGAGGATTCGCTGGTGCAGTTTCACCGCCACCTCGGGATATTCCTCCAGGATGCGGCGAAACATCTTGCGGCTCAACCTTATCACTTCCGAATCGGTCTCGGCCGAGGCGCTGGTCAGCCGTCTTGAGTCGGCGATCAGCGCCAGTTCGCTGAGGATCGTGCCGGGGCCGGCGGTGCCGATCGGGATGCGGTCGCCGTCATGCTCGCGGTAGAGCACGATGCGGCCACTGACCACGATATAGGCTGAGTCGGCTTCGTCATCCTCGCGGTACAGCTTGCGGTCGGCCTGCAGATGGGTGGCTTCGGCGCCGAAGGCGAGCAGGCGCAGCTGTTCCTGCGTGAAACCCTCAAAGAGCTTCACGGCGGACAGGATGCGGATGTCGTCATCCAGCGCCATCTCTAGCTGCGTCCCCGAACGGTCAGTCCAATCCCTCCCTTAGAGCGCCGCGTGTCCAATTGAACGCGCAAAGGACGCTCTAACACTTCAATCTGCGCAGCGGGCCGATCCAGGCTCCCCCAGCCGGATCCTCCCCGAAACAGTCCCGCCCCGACCGCCTATTGAACAATGAAAAGTTTAAGGAACCAGCTTGTAGCCGCCGCTTTCTGTCACAAGAATTTCAGCATTGGAAGGATCGCGCTCGATCTTCTGGCGCAGCCGGTAGACGTGAGTTTCCAGCGTGTGCGTGGTGACGCCGGAATTGTAGCCCCACACTTCCTCAAGCAGGACGTCGCGCGTCACCACCTTCTGGTCGGCTCGATAGAGATATTTGATGATCGAGGCTTCCTTCTCGGTCAGCCGCACCTTGCCGCCGCGCTGGTCGATCAGAAGCTTCTGGCTGGGCTTGAACGTGTAGGGCCCGACCGAAAAGGTGGCGTCCTCGCTCTGCTCGTGCTGACGCAGTTGTGCGCGTATGCGGGCGAGCAGCACGGCGAAGCGGAACGGCTTGGTGACATAGTCGTTGGCGCCGGCCTCGAGGCCCAGAATTGTGTCGGAATCGGTATCGTGGCCGGTCAGCATGATGATCGGCGCCTTGTAGCCCCCCTTGCGCAGGATCTTCACCGCCTCGCGGCCATCCATGTCCGGCAGCCCGACATCCATGATGAGCAGGTCGATGAGCCCGCCGCGCGCCGCGGCGACGCCTTTGGCGGCGGTCGCTTCCTGCAAGACGTCGAATTCTTCGTAAAGGGCCAGTTGCTCGACGAGGGTTCCGCGCAGGTCGTCATCGTCGTCAACGATCAGAATGGTACGTGATGTCATGGATCAATCCATTGTTTTGAAAAGAATTTTCAGTTGACCGCCCCCCATTTATGCGGAAGCTGACCGGCGCAACAGTCCGATCACAGTGATTTGTTCCGTGACACGATCATACAAGAAAAAACGCGATCGCAATGCAGCCGGCGAAATTTTGCCGAAAGGGCTGCGTGTGCTGGTGGTTCGGGCGAGGCCGGGCAACCCCAGCCAGGGGATATTGCAGGCCGGCAGCAAGGTGTTTGCCTGCGCGCTCGGACGCGGCGGCATCTCAGCCAACAAGCGCGAAGGCGACGGTGCGACGCCGCTTGGCGAGATGCGGATTTTGTCAGGATATTTTCGGGGCGATCATTTCGCGGCCGGCCGCAAAACCCGGCTGGCGATGGCGCCGATCGGCGCCGATCTCGGCTGGTGCGAGGTGCCGGACGACCGCAACTACAACCGGCCGGTGAAAATCCCCTATGGCGCCAGCCATGAGCGAATGCGGCGCGACGACCGCCTCTATGACGCCTGCCTGGTGCTCGACTGGAACATGGCGCCGCGCCGGCGCGGCCGTGGCAGCGCCATCTTCTTCCATCTGGCGCGCCCAGGCTTCACACCGACGCAAGGCTGCGTGGCGGTGACGGCGCGGTCAATGGCGCGGCTGTTGCCGCTGGTGTCGGACCGGACGGTGGTGAGGGTGGTGAGGTAGGGAGTAGGGAGTAGGGAGTAGGGAGTAGGGAGTAGGGAGTAGGGAGTAGGGAGTAGGGAGTAGGGAGTAGGGAGTAGGATGGTCTCAGCGTCGTTTCAATCCTTCACTACTCACTACTCACTACTCCCTACTCACCATTGCCTAACGCCTTCTCGGCTTCTGCCACCCAGTGTCCAGCAATCCAAGCCGGCCGAGTTCCCGGTCCACGGCCCGCGTCACGTCCTTGCGCTGCGCGCCGACGTCGCGCAACTGGCGATCCGACAGATCCTCCACGTCCTGGCGCGTCAGGTTGATGGCGACTTTCGCTTGGCGAAGCCAGTCCGTTACGGCATGCAACCAGTTCGAGCGAGCTGCTGGCGAGTTCAAAACGAAGATGGACATGATGCGCTCCGTGTTCCGCCGGATATCAAATCCGGCTTGATGGTGTTTCGATGGATGCATCATGCCGCATTGAAATCCATGCGAGAAACGAGTAGTTCTTTTCGGATCGTCAAGTTTTATTTGAGGATACGGTGATGTCCCGTCTGTTGCCCGGAACGCGCGCGCTGAGGACTCTGGAAGCCGCCGCCCGCCACCTCAATTTCACCCGCGCTGCCGACGAGCTCGGGCTGACGCCGGCGGCGGTCAGCCACCAGATCAAGGAAATCGAGGATCAGCTCGGGCTGGTGCTGTTCACGCGAACCAGTCGTACCATCCGGCTGACCGAGGCAGGTACGGTGCTGTTCGAGGCCTCGATCGATGCGCTCGACCTGCTCAACCGGGCGGTGTCGCGGGCGCGCAAGCTGACGCGCGGCACGGCATTGCTGAAGGTAACGCTCGACGCGCAGTTCGCGTCAAAATGGCTGATGCGGCGCGTCGACGATTTTCGCAAACTTCAGCCCAGTATCGAACTGAGGTTCGACATCGGCTACGAAGTGCGCGATTTCGAACTCGACGACGTCGATGTCGGCATCCGGTTCGGGGTCGGCAAGTATCCGGGGCTTCGCGCCCATCGCCTGTTCGACAACATCCTCATTCCGGTGTGCAGCCCGAGCCTGCTGACCTCCGGCCCGCCGCTGCGCGAACCGCGCGACCTCTTCAACCACACGCTTGCCCATATCGAATGGTCGCGCCAAGGCGTGACATGGCCGAACTGGCGCATGTGGATGGCCGCGGCCGGCATCAACGATTTCGACGACAGCCGGACTATCGTGTTTGGAACCTCCACCGATGCCGTGCAGGCGGCGCTCGACGGCAATGCCGTGGCGCTCGCCGAGTTCGCCATGGTGGCAAACGACCTTTCCCAGGGAAGGCTGGTGCAGCCCTTTGAACTCGGTCTGCGCGTGGGGCCGGAGTTCGGCTACTTCCTGGTCTATCCCGAGAGCACTGCCAACGATCCGCGCATCATCGCTTTCCGCGAATGGATCCTCGACGAAGTCGCCAGGACGCAGACCTGACGACTTCTGCAGGCCTCAGCCGGCGACGACCGGAGCCCCGAACCAGCCGATCACCGCGCCGATGATCAACAGCACGCCGAGCCAGTGGCCGCCGTCGATCAGGGTCAGGTCCCAGCCGAAATTCTCATAGCGATGGTTGGCCGTCAGCGTCGTGGCGACGAAACCCAGCCAGAGGACGAAGCCGAAGATCAGCCCTGCGACAAGGACCGGCTCGCCGCCGGTCATCGCGCCGACGACCAAGGCTAAGACCAGCGCCATGATCAGCTCGGCGATGAAGGAGATGATGAAGGGCAATATCGATTTCTTTGATGTTGACGGATCGATCCTGGCCGCCCTCATCCAAGGCTTGCTGAGGGCCGTGTACCAGACGGCGCCAAACAGCCACGCCGCGACGGCCGCGACAACCACCGCCAGCCAGTTCACCACTGAAAAATCCATAAAGTCCTCCCCTCAAGCATGCCGCCCAAAGCCTGACGGTTCTGGGATAACAACATGCGTATTCTTCAAAATGCGCGATGGAACGCCTGTTCGGCAATGCCGTCAAGCGAAGCGCCACACCGTGGTGCGCTTGACCAGGGCGTCCTCCAGCGCCCGCGTCACCGCCACTTCGTTGACGGCGAGCGGCTCCAGTCCCGCCTTCGGCATGTAGGAGCGGCCGGGATCGCCGACGAGGATGTCGGCGCCGCGCGCCTTCAGTGTCGAAAACCACGGCATCAGCGTGTCGGCGAAGGGTTTGTCGTAGAAGACGTCGCCGGCCAGCACCACGTCCCAGCCGGCGTCGGTACCGATGCAGTCCGTGCCGCAAAACTCGATGGCAACGCCGTTGGCCTCGGCATTGAGGCGGACCGCCGTTTCGCAGAACGGGTCGATGTCGGTTGCGATCACGTGCGCCGCACCCGCCTTGGCGGCGGCGATGGCGACAAGGCCGGAGCCGGAGGCGAAGTCGAGCACGCGTTTGCCCCGCACATCCGACGGATTGTCCAGCACGTAACGGGCAAGGCCCTGACCGCCGGCCCAGGCAAAGGCCCAAAACGGCGGCGGCAGGCCGATTTCGATCAGCTCGTTCTCCGTGCGCTGCCAGAGGTCATGCGCTTCGTCGGCAAGATTGAGGACAATCTCCGGCACATGCGGCGGCGACATAAGCGCCGTGTTGTCGAGAATGAACTTTTTCGCGCTGTTCGGCGTGAGGGCCGTCACGGAGCCGGCGTCAGGCCGCCCATGCGGCAGACTTCCTTCCATTCGGCCGGCGTCACCGGCTGTACGGAAAGCCGTCCAAGCCGCACCAGAGCCATCTCGGCGAGTTTCGGATTGGCCTTGACCTGTTCCAGCGTCGGCGGGTTCGGCACATCCTTGAAGGCGCGGATGTCGACGCATTCCCAGCGCGGATCGTCGGTGCTGGTATCCTGATGGGCAAGCGCGCAGACCTCGGCAATGCCGACGACGTTCAGCCCCTCATTGGAGTGATAGAAGAAGCCGAGATCGCCGATCTGCATCGCCTTCATGTTGTTGCGCGCTGCATAGTTGCGCACGCCGTCCCACTGCGTGCCGGCCTTGCCCTTGGCCTTCAGCGCCTCGAAGGAGAAGACCGAAGGTTCGGATTTGAACAGCCAGTAGTTCATGTCTTTGCTCCAACTACTATTTTTGCGCAATTCCGGACGGAAAACCGTTACACACTTTTCCTGGGATCACTCTAGGCGCCGCCGGAACTAACTAGCCGCCGGCTTGTTGAAGGTCCAGTTCCACTGGCGGATTTCGACACTTTCGAACAGCCCGGCCTTGGCATAGGGGTCGGCAGCCGACAGCGCCTGCGCACCGACGAGGTCGGGCGCTTCCACGACGACGAGGCTGCCATTGGGCTTGCCCTCGGCGTCGAGGAACGGGCCGGCAAAGGCCAGTTTGTTGTCGGCGTTCAGGCGTTCGAGAAAGGCGACGTGGACCGGCCGCGTATCGACCCGCACCTGCAGGCTGCCTGGCTTGTCCTTGCAAATCAACGCAAACAGCATTTTTAAAACTCCGTTTTGGGATTGCGACAACAGCTCGCTTGAACTGCCGAAATCGCGGTTTTGCTTTTATGCTGGCTTCGGGTCAATGCCAAATGACGATCTCTCGACGCATTGAATCTCCGCTATGGCTCAAGCCAAGGCGTTGAAATAGTTGACAGTCCTGGGTTGATGAAAATCACAAACGCAACCCGCTTAGCCGAAAGAGTGGACGAAGGCGACAGGCTGCATCGCGCACCACAACAGCGCACCAGCTTTGCTTGCCGCCGCCTATAAATACACTACCGAGTATTTCGTAAATTCAAAAATAATCAATTTTCGATACGCAACACTCCAGCAAGTCAATTGTGAAATGGGCTGGTCTGCTCAGAACGCCTGAATAGAGGTCGCAATGGAGAGCATCGCGCGCAACACGACGGTTCGGATCGACGACGTCGCGCTTGCTTTCACGGCCGGCATGGGGACCGAGCGTGTTCTCGTCTCTGCAATCATTCCTTGCCTGAACGAGGAACTGACGCTCGGCATTTGCATTCGCAAAGCCTTCAATGCCTTCTCGATGCGCGGCATCAAGGGGGAAGTCGTCGTTGGCGACAATGGATCCGCGGACAAGTCGGTGGAGATTGCGCAAAAGCTGGGAGCGCGGGTCGTTCATCAGCCGGTAAAGGGCTATGGCGCGGCAATCAGAGCCGCGGTCGAAGCGGCCGAAGGCAAATATCTCATCATGGCGGATGCCGATGATTCCTACGATTGGAGCCAGCTCGGCGATTTCGTCGATGCGTTGGAACAGGGTGCGGAACTTGTGATGGGCGACCGGTTCGCCGGCGGGATCCAGCCGGGCGCCATGCCATCGTTGCATCGCTACCTCGGCAATCCTGTCCTTTCCACCATCGCTCGCTGTTTGCACAACTCTCCGGTCCGCGACTTCCATTGCGGCATGCGCGGTTTCACGCGCGAGGCATTTCTAAAAATCGGCGCGCGCTCGCCAGGGATGGAATTCGCTTCGGAAATGATCATCAATGCGCATCGCGCTGGGCTCGCCATTCGTGAAGTGCCGATCAAGCTCTATCCCGACAAGCGCAACCGCGCGCCGCATCTGCGTTCCTTCCGGGACGGTTGGCGACATCTGCGGCTGATCATAGCCCATGCGCCCGATAACATGTATCTCGTGCCTGGGCTGACCTTGTTGATCGCTGGCATTGCCGGCCTTGCCGTTCTCGCGGCTGGGCCTGTTCGCATCGGCGGATGGTACTTTGGAATTCACTTCGTCGCGCTTTCGGCCATGGCGACGTTGATTGGCCTTTCAGCGATCCTGTTCGGTATGCTGGCAAAGGTGGCAATCGCCATCTACCACCCGGTCTACAGCGGTCGAATTGTGCCATGGCTGACGCGCGGCCGGCCCTTGGAATGGCTGGTTTTTTCCGGTGGCGTACTCGCGGCAACCGGCTTCGCGGCCGATGTGTCACTCGCGCTACATTGGATTCTTATTGGCGGCCCCATGGAGCAATCGGTGCACCTGACCTTTGTAGTCACCACCATCTGCGTGGCCGGCATGTCGATGGTGCTGTCCGGCTTCGTGCTCAAATTGCTGCTTGATACGTTGAGTAGCAGACGTGAGCTCTAGCCCTCCAGCAGCCTTGCGAGCGGAAATTCAAGCGGCAAGCCGCGCGGCCGCAAAGCCTTTTCTGTCGGTTGTCATGCCGGTCCATGACGGGGCGGCATGGATTGGAGCGACACTTGACTCGCTTGCTGCAGAGCCGAGCGATGGCCTGGAGATAATCATTATCGACAGCAGCCCGACAAACGCTACTTCCGCCATTGTCGAGCGATTTCTCCACCGGCCGGCCTTCCGGCTGCTGCGGCGAAAGGATCTAGCGCCCTGGCAGTCGAAGACCAATCTGGGCGTTGAGCTGGCCGCCGCCGACTATGTCTGCATACTCCACCAAGACGACCTTTGGTTGCCCGGGCGCATCGAGGCCACGCGACGCTGGCTCGAGGACCTGCCCGAAGCAGCGCTTCACTTGGCCCCGACTGCGATCGTCGACCGCCACGGCCGGGGAATGGGATGCTGGAACTGTCCCTTGCCGAGCGACAAGGTGCTCGAATCCGACTTCTTGCTGGAACGGCTTCTCGTACAGAATTTCGTGTCCGTGCCTGCTCCGATATTTCGTCGGAATGCGTGGCTGGCATGCGGGGGTATGGATGAGAGGCTCTGGTATACGGCTGATTGGGATATATGGGCGAAGCTCGCCGTTGCCGGACCCGTCATTTATCACCAGGAGATAACCACGGCCTTCCGGGTTCATGGCGATTCGCTGACCGTAACCGGATCGCGCGATGCGAACGAATTCCGTTCGCAAATGCAGACTGTCCTGGAGCGCCATTTGGACCGGCTTTCGGCGCGCAGCCGGCGCCGGATCGAATCTGCTGCTCGGGCATCGATCAGCGTTAATGTGTCGCTGGCGGCTGCGTCAGCCGGCGACTTGAACGCCTTGCTTCGAGCCGCTCGTATTATGCTGTCGCTCGGGCCGACGGGATTGAGGCGCTATTTGCGCGATTCGCGGCTGCGTGAGCGTGTCATGTGCCGGCTTCGCGCGAAACTGACAGGAGCTTTCTGAGGCGATGTCCAGCTCTGTCAGGATCGCCGACATCCCAGTGGACCAGAGCGAAAGACCGCTTCTGGAACGGGGACGGCGGTACATTGTGGTGGGAGCGATATGCGCAATTGCGCACAATGTCATCATGATTACGGTCGATCAGCTGGGCAGGCACTACCTGCTGGGCATCATGATTTCATTCCTGGCGGTGACGCCGACCGGCTACGCTCTGCACAGCTGGTTCACCTTCGGCAAACCGCTGCGCTTCAAGGCATTTGCGCGTTTTGCGGCAGGCGTGGCTGCGGCCTACCCGATCTCGGTAGCCATGATGGTGCTTCTCTGTTCCTGGCTTGGCCTTGGTGTTGCGATCGCGTCTCCGATCGCCACCGTGGCGTTACTCATCTGGAACGTTGTGGTTGCGCATTTGGCTATCTTGTCACGGTTCAGTCTACGGTCCGCCACCGCGCCGACAGCATCTCGCTCAACCACACGACAATTTTCCGGAAACGAGGAATAAGAATGCTACCGCCAGGTCAGATCATGCGCAGGGCTCTTGGCCGCCATTTCAAGCCGGTCGGAGACGTCTACCGTCGCGTTTTCGTCAATCTCAATGCAATCGCGGATTTTCTCGATCGCGAATTGCCGAACGGCGCGAAGGTTTTGGATATCGGCGGCGGCGATGGAGCGCTCGTCGACCGGCTGCTCGATCAGCGCCCCGACCTGAGGATTACGATGTGCGATCTCGCCCCTTCGATCGGTGCGTTTCTAAGCAACGCAAATCGGGCGAAGGTCGGACTTCTGCCCGCGACGGACCTTTCCAGCGTGCAAGGGTCTTACGATGTCGTCACGATTTCCGACGTCATTCATCATGTACCGGTGGATCGGCGCGAGGCGTTCTTCAAATCGCTGGCCAACAGTTGCGAACGCTGGGCCTGCCGGAAGATCATCCTCAAGGACATCGAGCCTGGTGGAATACGCGCCACCTTGTCGCTTCTTGCGGACCGGCACATTACCGGAGACAAGCATGTCGTCTTGTTTTCGCGTTCGGACTTCGCGGCCATGGCAAAGCGGCATTTCCCGACGGCAAAGAGAGTATCGGCATCACCGGACCGGCCGAATTATTGTGAACTGCTCAGCTGGTAGCAGATGGGTGGATCCCGGCGTGTCACGAGGCGGTAAGCGCGGATCAACGACACGCTATTTGGTCGCGATGGTGCTGAGCATGCTGGCGATCCGGTGACTCTCCGGGCGATCGACCAGAAATTTATCGATAAACTTCAACGGGAATGTCAGCGTCAGGATTGCGGCTTTCGCTATCATGTAGCGGGTTCGGTTCTCTCGACCGATAACGACGCCGATATATTCCGAAAGGATGTTGACGATCGCGCTTGTCGGTCCTTGATGCGTCTGGACCTCCACCCTTGCGAACCGCTGCAGAAGCTGCTCGATCCCATCCTTTGTGAAGTTGCAGTAGTGGGCGGGATAGCCGTGATAGGGGAACAAGAAAGGGTTGATGCAGAGCAGCGTTCCGCCCGGCTTCAGGACACGGAACACTTCATCGACGACCGCTGCCGGATTGGGAACATGCTCGATCACGCTGTCCAGAATGACGACGTCAATGGAATCGCTCGCAAGCGGCGTGTGCTCGACATTAGCAACCAGATCGACGTTCGGGGTGGGGAACAGGTCAATGTTGAGGACATCGGGGCGGACGCGCCGTGCGCCGGAGCCGAACTCCACGACCATCGAGCCCTGAGGTATCGACGCAAGAAACGAATTCAGCGTGTCGTGAGGTGAATATTCGCTGGTGATGACCTGCTTCAGCGAATTGTACATTCGGGCGCGCGTGCTGGTACCGTCATACGCCTCTTTATGGAAGCTAGCGTCGAAGCCCTCCCTCACCGGCGACTCGACAAAGAACGGAACGCCTTTGTGCACGGGATAGGCGGCAGGGCAAGATTCGCAGGTCAGGGCAGCCGGGCTTGTGCCAAGCCTGGAATAGCAGACTGGGCAGACGAGGCCCGATGCCATCTTGGGTTGTAGCACGCGATGTCCTTTCAAGCCTCCGCATTGTCGCAGAGGCAGGTTGCCGTGTCTGAACGTAACGCTTCTTAGCAAGCAAAAGGCTAACAGCGGCTAAAGTCCGCTGCGTATAGACAGGCTGGAGCGGAGCGCTGCAGAATCCGAAGCGCGACGGCTTCAGTTCCGCACAGTGTCGGGATATTAACCGCGGTGGAACCATGCTTCGCCAAGCGGATCTGCCGGCCTCGAAGTTGTTGTCTGAGGATGAAGGGCGTTGCGCCCAGCGAGGCAGCACGCCTGGCGTTGGTCTGCCTGGGCACGATCGAGGGGTTGTCTTGAATACGCAGGAGCCGGGACCAAACAAGCTGTTCGCTCTCGGGCAGCGACCAACAACAACTTTTCTGCATATCCTGATCGCACTCAAGATCATCTTGCTGTTCGTTCTGGCTTGGAACATCCGCTTCGTCATGGATGAATTCGTCCAACTCGGATGGGCGAAATATTTCTCCAACGGCCTGTTCGATACGATCTGGCATCCCAAGGCGGTCGGCTATGCGGCTTTTTATGAGATTGCTCATCTGATCGGCTGGAACGCCACGTCGATTCTGCTTGCTGGCCGCATGCAGACTGCGTTGCTGGCCTGCGGGACGATCTCTTTGATCTACGCATGCGCTCGCGCTCTGGGCGAGGATCGCGTGCGCGCTTTGACGATCGTCCTCGTTCTCCTGTGCTTTTCGAATTTCATGGAGCGCATCTTTCGTACCATCGCCGAACCGCCGGCAGTGTTCTTCGCCGTGGCGGCGTTGCTGGTTGTCCTGCGCGCACCTGGGTTGAGGGCAAGGCAGCTTGTTGCCGCCGGCATGCTAAGTGGCCTTGCCTTCGTCATCACTCAGAAATCGGTCTACTTCAACGTTGCGCTCGGCATCGGCCTTGTTGCTGACGCAGCCTTGATGAGACGCTACGCAACAGGGGCGGTTCGCGGAGGGTGGCTCGTGCTTGGATGGGCCGTTCCGATAATCGTCTATTGCTTGATCTTCGGTGGAGGCGCCCCTGTTCTCGCGGCCAAAAACCTTTTACTTGGCCCGGTCGAGATTGCGACGCGTGGAGGCGGTGACTACGGGGGACTGAGGCAGTTCGTGTTACAGACACTGGCGCGGAACGCCCTTCTTTACGGGATCTGTTTCTCCGGTATGGCCCTGTCACTGATGCGGATCATGAAACTCGATGGTCGAAGGCGAATTGCGCTGATCTTTTCACTCGTCATCACGGTGCTGGTATTCACGCACGACCAGCCCTGGCCTTATGTCTTCATCATGGCGTTGCCGTTCGTTGCGCTCTGGTCGTTGGAGCTTCTCGACAGCACCGCAACCCACGCGCGCTACCGGGTTCCTGTCCTCGCGGTGCTGATCACAGCCATCGCAATGAGCTACGCGAGCAATGTCGTTTACCTACGCCTCAACAATCAGACCCAGCTTGAACTGGTCTCGCGCGCGGAATCTTTGCTCGCACCGGATGAGAAGTATTTCGACGGCATCGCCATGCTGCCCAATCGACAGGAGCCCTCCACACTCTGGCTCGACCAGCATTATGTCTTGAAAACATTGCAGGAAGGCAGGCAATCGGAAGCCTACAAAGTTCTCTCGGATTCCCCGCCCAAGATGGTCCTCTGGTCATATCGCATGGATTTGATCGATACCGTGATCGCGCCTCTCATCCGCGACAGCTACGTCCAGATCGCTCCCAACATCAGAATGGCTGGTCGTCGCCTCTATTCCGGTCGTCCGGTCGTTTTCAAGGTGCCTGTCGCCGGACGATACAGCCTGTACACGACCAGCGGGGAGCTTGCAGACGGCGAGGTCGAGATAAACGGCACCTCGCATTCTTCGCCCCTATCCTTGGAGGCAGGTACCAGCGACGTTGTCCTGCGCAACGGTCCAGCCGAGGCACTGCTGCTGCCGGAAGGTCACTATGAAAACCGCATCGTGCCTGGCGGGGACAATACCGAGCTGTTCACGGGAGTTTACAATTAAATACCGGTTTCGGTCTTCAGCGGCCGGGTCATCAATGCCGTGACAGCCTGCCGAATGGTGATCGTGCCGTCCAGTATCGCCGACACCGCAGCGATGATCGGCGCGTCGATGTCGCGCTCGGTGGCGATGCGGGCGGCGATCGCCGCCGTCGGCACGCCTTCGGCGAGCGGCAGTCCCGACAAGGGCTTACCTTGCCCCAGCGCCAGCCCATAGGCGAAATTGCGCGACTGGGCGGAAGAGCAGGTGAGCAAAAGGTCGCCGAGCCCGGAAAGCCCCATCAGCGTCTCCGGCTTGGCGCCGAAGGACGCGCCGATGCGGCGCAGTTCGACGAAGCCGCGCGTCACCATGGCGGCCTGCGCGCTGGCGCCGAGCCCGGCGCCGGTGACGGCGCCAGCGGCAATGGCGAAGACATTCTTCAAAGCGCCGCCGATCTCGACGCCGATCAAATCGTCGCTGGAATAGCAGCGCAGATTCTGCGCCGAAAAGCGCGCGGCAAGCTCGGCCGCCAAGGCGTCGTCGGGGGCAGCAACCACGACAGCGGTCGGCAGACCCCTGGCCACATCGGCGGCAAAGCTCGGACCGGACAAGGCCGAAACCGGAGTTTCGGGCAGGATCTCACCAACGATCGCCGACAGCAGCGCGCCGGTGTCGCGCTCGATGCCTTTGGCGCAGAGAACCAGCGGGATGCCTTTCGGCATATGGGGCTTTGCCGTCGTCAGCATGGCGCGCAGCGCCTGCGCCGGCGCCACGGCCAGCGCGCAATCGGCATCGGTCAGGGCCGTGCCGATATCGCTCGTCGCCGCAATGCCTGTTTCAATGGCGATGCCGGGGAGATAACGCGGGTTCTCGCCGCGGCGGATCGCGGAAACAGTCTCTTCGTCGCGGGCGTAGAGCCGGACATCGTGACCGGCGCGCAGCATCGCCAGCGCCAGCGCCGTGCCCCAGGCGCCGCCGCCGAGCACGGCGACGCGCCAGCCGGTTCTGTCCCTGCCGCTTGTGTTGCCGGCGCTCATGCTTTCGCTCCGCGCCGGCCGGAGCCGACCATCGGGGCCGAAATGCTGTCCAGCGGCCAGCGCGAACGCGGCACGAAATCGAAGCCGTTCTCTTGAGCCATGCCTGCCCGCAACCGCTCGATGCCGGCCCAGGCGATCATCGCCGCGTTGTCGGTGCACAGTTTGAGCGGCGGCGCGACAAAGGCGAAGCCGGCCTCGGCGCACTGCTTCTGCAGCGTCGCCTTGATCGCTCTGTTGGCGGCGACGCCACCGGCAACGACCAGCGCCGGCTCGGCCTTGTCCGGAAATTCGTCGCGGAAGCGGGCCAGCGCGCGGGCCACGCGGTCGCCAAGTGCGTCGGCTACCGCCGCCTGGAACGAGGCGCAGATGTCGGCGACATCCTGCTCGCTTAGCGGCTGGATGGCGGTCGCCGCCTGGCGCACGGCGGTCTTGAGGCCGGAGAAGGAGAAATCGGGCTGCGCCGAGCCCCTCATCGGCCGCGGAAAGGCAAAGCGCGTCGCATCGCCCGACATTGCCGCCTTTTCGACGTTCGGGCCGCCGGGATAGGGCAGGCCGAGCATTTTGGCCGTCTTGTCGAAAGCTTCGCCGAGCGCGTCGTCGATGGTCGTCGCCCAGCGCTGGTAGTCGCCGACGCCGCGCACGGCGACGATCTGGGTGTGGCCGCCGGAAACCAGCAGCAGCAAATAGGGAAAGTCGAGCCCGTCGGTCAGCCTTGCGGTCAGTGCGTGGCCTTCGAGATGGTTGATGGCGATCAGCGGCTTGCCGGCGGCCGCTGCAATCGCCTTGGCCGTCATCAGGCCGACGATCAGCCCGCCGACCAGGCCGGGGCCCGCAGTGGCGGCAATGGCGTCGATGTCGGCCAGGGCTACGCCCGAATCCGCAAGAGCGGCCTCGACAATGCCGTCCAGCGCCTCGACATGGGCGCGCGCGGCGATCTCCGGCACGACGCCGCCGAAGGCGGCGTGCTCCTCGATCTGGCAGAGCACGATGTTGGACGCAATCACCGGCACGGAATCGCCGTCCAGCGTCACCACGCTGGCGGCGGTCTCGTCGCAACTCGTCTCAATGCCCAGAACGCGGATCAATTCGTCGCTATCTCCAGAGATTGTGTCGCCGGACTTTCCTAGTTAGTAGAGGCGGGCCTCGCTAGGGAGAGCGCCGGCAACGCAAAGCCAGCCGGGGGTTATCACGGACCGCGCGCCATGCAAACTTTGAAAATCGGAACACGCGGCAGCCCGCTGGCGCTCGCCCAGGCGCATGAAACGCAGGCGCGGCTGATGGAAGCGCACGGCATGCCGGCGGAAGCCTTCGAGGTCGTCGTCATTTCGACCAGCGGCGACCGCATCCAGGACCGGCCGCTGTCGGAAGCCGGCGGCAAGGGCCTGTTCACCAAGGAAATCGAAGAGGCGCTGCTGGCCGGCACGATCGATATCGCCGTGCATTCCTCCAAGGATATGCCGACAGTGCTGCCGGACGGGCTGGAGCTGTCCGCCTTCCTGCCGCGCGAGGATGCGCGGGACGCCTTCATCGGAAAGGCGGTGAAGCGCATTGTTGATTTGCCGCAAGGCGCCAAGGTCGGGTCGTCTTCGCTCAGGCGCCAGGCGCTGATCCGGCGCATGCGGCCGGACCTAGACGTGGTCATGTTCCGCGGCAATGTGCAGACCAGGCTGCGCAAGCTGGAGGAAGGCGTCGCCGAAGGCACGATCCTCGCCTATGCCGGGCTGAAGCGGCTCGGGCTCGGCCATGTCGTCACCGATCTGATGCCGCTCGATGCCTTTCCGCCGGCGCCGGGACAAGGCGCAATCGGCATCGAAACCCGCATCGGCGACAGCGAGGTCGAAAAGATGCTGGTGGCCATCCATGATGTGCCGACAGGCCAGGCGCTGGCCTGTGAGCGCGCCTTCCTGGCGGCGCTCGACGGCTCCTGCCGCACGCCGATCGCCGGCTATGCGACGATCTCGGGCGGCAGGCTGGTTTTCGCCGGGCTGATCATTTCGCCCGATGGCACGCAATCGCATGAGGTCAAAGCCGAAGGCTTGGCGCTGGATGCCGCTGACATCGGCACGGACGCGGCCAGGATGGTGCGGGTCAAAGCGGGCGAAACCTTCTTCGACGGCTGGGTCTGATATGCGTGTCCTGGTGACGCGGCCGCAACCTGGGGCGTCGCGAACCATGCGGCGGCTGCAGGAATTGGGATTTGAGCCGCTCCTTCTGCCGCTGACCGAAACGGTGACACTGCGGGTTGGCGCCGATGCTGCGAGCGACAATGCCGTGGCCGTCGCTGTGACCAGCGCAAATGCGGTGCGGCATGCGCCGAAAGAACTCATTCGTGCGCTCGCCGCCTTGCCTTGCCATGCCGTCGGACGCAGGACGGCTGAAGCGGCACGTTCGACAGGGTTCTTGTCGGTCAGCGAAGGGGCGGGCGACGCCGAGCGGCTGGCCGAGGCGATTGCTGCCGGCCTTTCCGGCAAGGCGGTCGTCTATCTCACAGGGCGCGTGCGGTTTCCGGCATTCGAGGCGCGGCTGCGAAAGGCCGGCGTCGAGGTCCGCACCGTCGAAACCTACGACACGATTTCGCTCGATTATTCCGATGCTGAAATCCGTACACGCCTGTCCGATCAGGCGGTCGACGCGGTGCTGCTCTATTCAGCCAAGGCGGCGGCAGCGTTGCAGGCCTTGGCCAGCCGGGCGGAACTGCGCGATCTCTTTGAAAATACGCAGGCTTTTGCGCTCTCCGAGCGCGTGGCAGCGGCGTTTGACAATGCCGCCGGCAAAAAAATACGCATGGCGCGGGAACCGCAGGAGGAGGCGCTGCTTGAGCTGTTGCACCGCGGCGACTGAGCCCGTGTCATCACGCCGCCCCTTTTCACCTGATGATGATGTGCTAGACCATTTTTCAAACCATCACGCGCCGTCGGGCGCCCAGACGAAGCAGGATTGCGGAGCCCAGGCATGGTCAAGACGCCGAAGATGCGACATTCGAAAAGCCGCCGCGAGCCGGTGACCATCGAACTCGAACCCGGCGCTGTCTCGCGCATTGCCGATGCGGATGCCGCCAAGACGGATGTCGCCAACTCGGACGACGTCGAGGCCCCGGCAGGGTCGGTTGCGGCTGAGGATGCCGCTGCCATGGCCAATGCGCAGCCGGAGACGCCTGACGAGCCCGTTCATGCCGATCAGGCCGATCTCGAGCCGTGGGAGCACTCCGATGCCGCGGCGCAGGCCGCTCCCGAAAGCGCCGATGCGAAGGCGTCCACCCAGGCGGAGCAGCCTTACCCCACCGCTTCGGATGCGCCACCGCGCGCCAGAACCTCCGACTACAGTTTCGAGGATGCCTCGCCCAAGCCGGGTGCACCCAAGGAAACCCCAAGGACAGCCGGGAACCAGCCCATGGCCGCGCAACCGAAGCGCACGAACGGCATTGCCGCCGGCATCATCGGCGGTGTCATCGCGCTGGCTGCCGCCGGGGGGCTGCAGTTTGCCGGCGTGCTTGGCGCTCCGGGCTCAGGGGCGGGCACGGTCTCGCTCGACGGCGTCAATGGCGAGATCGCTTCGCTGAAGCGCGAAATCGCCGACCTCAGGGAAGCCAGCGGCAATGGCGCCGCAACGGCCAAGGTCGACGGGCTGTCTTCGGCGCTGGATCAGGTCAAGGCCGATGTCGCATCGCTGAAATCGGCGGTCGAAAGGGGCGGCGCCGGCGACAATGCCGGGCTTGCCTCGCTTGGCGACAAGGTCAAGCAGATCGAGACCGCGGTCGCCGCCCTTGGCCGGGCCGGTGGTGCAGCGCCCGTCGATCTCGCGCCGCTCAATGAAAGACTGGCGGGCCTCGACGCACTGGTGAAATCGGCCGGTGAGGCAGCCAAGACGCAGGAAGGCAAGATCGCCGCGCTGGAGCAGTCGGTGACGCAGCTCGCCGGCAAGGTCGATGCGCAGGCCTCGCAGCCAAAGATCGCGATGGCCATCGCCGCTTCGGCCTTGAAGGCGGCGCTTGACCGCGGCGCGCCGTTCGCCGCCGAGTTGGAGACCTTCGCGGCGATCTCGCCCGATGCACCGCAGATTGCAGCGCTGCGCCCCTACGCTGAAAAGGGCGTCCCGACCCGCACCGAGATCGCCGGCGAGGCCGACGCCGCGGCCAATGCGATGGTCGCGGCGGCGACGCCGGTCGATGAAAATGCCGGCTTCTTCCAGAACCTTTTGTCGAGCGCCGAATCGCTGGTCAAGGTCCGGCCGATCGGCGGCGTCGAAGGCGCCGGCGCGCCGGAAACCGTGGCGCGCATCGAAGTGGCGGTCAATCAGGGCGACTACGCCAAGGCGCTCAGCGAATACGCAACGCTGCCGGATGCGGTCAAGGCTGCCGGCGCCGACTTTGCCGGCAAACTGAAGGCGCGCATCGACGTCGAGACGCAGGTCGACGCGCTGATTGCAGGTGCGATGAAGGCATGAGGACGACACGATGATCCGCATTCTCATCTTTCTCGCCGCCGTCTTCGCGCTCGGCCTCGGCTTTGCCTGGCTGGCCGATCGTCCGGGCGAGATGGTCGTCACCTTCAACGGTTACCAATACCAGGTCAGCCTGATGGTGGCGGCGGTGGCGATCGTTGCCGTCGTCGCAGCGGTGATGATCGTCTGGTGGCTGATCAAGTCGCTGTGGAACAGCCCGTACACGATCTCGCGCTATTTCCGCGTCCGCCGCCGCGACCGTGGCTATCAGGCGCTGTCGACCGGCATGATCGCAGCCGGCGCCGGCGATGGCGCGCTGGCCCGCAAGAAGTCCAAGGAAGCCGCCAAACTGATCCGCTCCGACCAGGAGCCGCTGATCCAGCTGCTCGAAGCGCAAGCCTCGCTGCTCGAAGGCGACCATGAGGGCGCGCGCGAAAAATTCGAGGCGATGCTCGACGATCCCGAAATGCGGCTGCTTGGCCTGCGCGGGCTCTATCTCGAAGCCGAGCGGCTCGGCGACCGCAACGCGGCGCGTCACTATGCCGGGCGCGCCGCTTCCGTCGCACCGCAACTGGCTTGGGCCGCCGAATCGACGCTGGAGGATCTGACCGGGCGCGGCGACTGGGACGGCGCGCTGAAGCTGGTGGAGGCGCAGAAGTCGACCAGGCAGATCGAACGCGACGCCGCCAATCGCCGCCGCGCTGTGCTGTTGACCGCCAAGGCGCAGGCGCTGACCGACAGCGACCCCAATGCAGCCAAGGCAGCGGCACTCGAGGCCAACAAGCTCGCGCCCGATTTCGCGCCGGCCGCGGTTGCAGCCGCCAATCTTCTGTTCAAACAGAACGATGTGCGCAAAGGCTCGAAGATCCTTGAGGCAGCCTGGAAGGCGGAGCCGCATCCCGAGATCGCCGAGCTCTACACCCATGCAAGGCCGGGAGATGCCGTGGTCGATCGTCTCAACCGGGCGAAGAAGCTGCAGGAGCTGAAGCGCAACAATGCCGAATCGTCGATGACGGTGGCGCGCGCCGCGCTCGATGCGCAGGATTTTTCCACCGCCCGCCGCGAGGCGGAAGCCGCGATCCGCATGGATCGCCGGGAAGGCGCTTACCTGCTGCTGGCCGATATCGAGGAGGCAGAGACCGGCGACCAGGGCAAGATCAGGCAATTGCTGTCCAAGGCGGTCAGGGCGCCGCGCGATCCGGCCTGGGTCGCCGACGGCGTCGTCTCCGAACGCTGGGCGCCGGTATCGCCGGTCAGCGGCAAGCTCGACGCTTTCGCCTGGCGCGCACCGATGGAGCGGCTGGGCCAGCTCATCGACAGCCATGAAGACGAAGCCGATGTGCCGGTGCTTGCGGCACCCGCCAAGCCGGCAAAGGAAGCCGAAGTGATCGATCATCCCGCCGTTGCCAAGACGATCAGCGAGGCGCCGACCGAGCCGAAGCCCGCTGTGGGCGACGACCAGGTCACGCCGGTCACCGCCGCCGCTTTCGCCGCAATACCACCCGATGCCGAACCCGTCGAACCTGCCGAGGAACTGGCGCGGCTGCCCGACGACCCCGGCGTCGACCCCGATGACGAAGCGGAGAAGTCACCGCGCCGCTTCCGCCTGTTTTGATCGCTGAAGCATGATCCCAAAAAGTGGATACCGGTTTTTGGAAAAGATCATGCTCCAATAATGTGAAGTGAGCACCATGTTTGAACGCGTCCTGGCCTTTCTGAAAGACCTGCCCTCCGGGGCTGGGGCTCGCGCCAATGCGGACGATCCGCGCGTTGCGGCGTCGGCTTTGCTCTATCATGTGATGAATGCCGACGGCGTGCGCCAGGATGTCGAGTGGGAGCGGTTCAAGCAGGTGCTGGCGCAGAGCTATTCGATCAGCGGCGACGAGCTCGATGCACTGGCTGCCGCCGGCGAGCGCGCCGACAATGAGGCGATCGACCTCTATGCCTTCACCAGCGTCTTGAAGCGCCATCTCGACGCCGAGGCGCGCAAGGCTTTCATCGGCCTGATGTGGGAAATCGTCTATGCCGACGGCGAACTGCATGAACTGGAGGACAACACCGTCTGGCGCGTTGCCGAACTGATCGGCGTCGAGCGCCAGGATCGCGTCGAGGCGCGCCGCAAGGCGGCGGCCGCCGCGCCCGACGCCAGCGGAACGTCGAGCGACGAATAGGATTCCGCCTTTCCATGCCGCCCAGACCGAGCTCGAAACCAAAAGTCCTGATCGTGCTGCATCAGGAGACTTCGAGCCCCGGCCGGGTTGGCCACATGCTGCTCGAGGAAGGTTTCGACCTCGACATCCGCCGGCCGCCTCTCGGCGACAGCCTGCCGGAGACGCTGGAGGGACACGCCGGCGCCGTGGTGTTCGGCGGGCCGATGAGCGCCAATGACGAAGATGAGTTCGTCCGCCGCGAGACCAACTGGCTCAATGTTCCGCTAAAGGAGAACCGGCCCTTCCTCGGCATCTGCCTTGGCGCGCAGATGCTGGCCAATCATCTCGGCGGCAAGGTCGAGGGGCATGGCGAGGGGCTGGTCGAGATCGGCTGGTATCCGCTGAAGCCGACCGAAGCCGGCAAGAAGCTGCTGCCTTGGCCCGACATGGTCTACCAGTTTCACCGCGAAGGCTTTTCGCTGCCCAGGGATGCGACGCTGCTGGCGACGGCGGAAACCTACCCCAACCAGGCTTTTCGCTATGGCGACAATGCCTGGGGCATCCAGTTCCATGGCGAACTGACCAGGTTGATGATGCAGCGCTGGGTGGTGCGCGGCGCGCACCGTTTCGAATTGCCCGGCGCGCAGCCCGGCCGCGACCATCTCGGCGGCCGGCTGATCTGGGATATGCACCTCAAGCGCTGGCTGAGCGAATTTTTGAGCCTTATCTTCGGCAAGCCTACTGAGGGATAGAGCAAGATCCAACTACTCTGAACGGCCGAGCTTGCCCAAAGACGACTTACCTCTGGGAGGCGTGTACGATGGATCCGGGACCTTAGCCCGTTCCCGCAGATTTGGATTGCGCCCCAAACACTCCGATGGATCGAAAAACTCCGTGGCGCATTTAAGCTTCGGCTAATAACGGCCCCAGGAGAGAACCAATGAAGAAGACGCTGCTCATTTTGAGCCTACTCATTCCGCTCGCGGCATGCTCCCGCACCGAACAAGGCGCTGCCGTCGGTGGTTTGGGTGGCGCAGCTGTAGGCGCAGCAGTGGCCGGCGACCCGGTAAAAGGGGCGGTTGTTGGCGGGGCGGTCGGAGCGCTGGCCGGGGCGGTCATCGGGCACGCCAGCGAAGCCGGCCAGTGCAGATATCGCGGTCGGAACGGTCGAGTTTACGTTGCTCAGTGCCCGGACGGCTACTGATCTCAAAGACGCGTGATCTCTTTCGATCACGCGTCTTTTCGGGGTAGGATAACTGAATGGCATATAACAGCAAAAGACTGCGGGCTTTCTGGTTCGCCGTTGTCAGCGCTGTCGCGATAAACGCCGAACTTTCGACCGCGGCCTTGGCCGCACCTGTAGAAGCGAAGACGATTGCCGATCACTTCTCATCGGTAAAGTCCATGTCCGGGGACTTTGTCCAGTCGGGCCCAAGAGCGGAAAGGACCAAAGGGAAATTTTTCCTCCAGCGGCCGGGCAAGATCCGGTTCAACTATGCAGGCCAATCAGGGGTCAGCGTAATTGCAGATGGAAAATCCTTGGTGGTCTATAACAAGAAGCTCAAGACATCGCGGCTTTATGCTCTCTCGAAGACGCCGCTCAAGCTGCTCCTCGACAATCAGGTCAACTTTTCCGGCAATCGCCTCAAAAGTATCAAGGACGATGGCGCCCAGGTGATCATCAGGCTGGCCGACAAGTCGGCCTTCGGCAATTCGAATATCACTATGGTGTTTGACAGGGAATCGCTCGATCTACGCAGATGGACCCTGACTGACGAGAGGGGCCTTACCTCGACAGTCACCATATCCAACGTGAAGCAGGGCGTTCGCGCTCCTGCGGGCACCTTCACTATCGACTATGCCGCAAACCGTGAATTCAACACCAAAACGAAATAGTCGGCAGCGCCACGAACTGCCCGTGTAACACTACTCGGCGGCCGTCTCCGACGGCACCTCTGCCGGTGCCGAAGGCTCGGCCTCGGCATGCGGATTGCGCCGTGAAAACAGCGACCTGAGCGTGACGTAGAACACCGGCGTCAGGAACAGGCCGACGAAGGTGACGCCGAGCATGCCGGAGAACACCGCGGTGCCGAGCGACTGGCGCATTTCGGCGCCCGGGCCCGTCGCGATCATCAGCGGCACGACGCCGAGGATGAACGAGAAGGCGGTCATCAGGATCGGCCGCAGCCTGAGCCGGCAGGCTTCGACGGCAGCCTCGGCGGCCGACAGGCCGCGTTCCTGCGCCTGCCGCGCGAATTCGACGATGAGGATCGCGTTCTTGGCGGCAAGCCCGATCAGCACGATGAGGCCGATCTGCACGAGGATGTTGTTGTCCAGCCCTCGGAACGACACGCCGAGCAACGCTGCGAGCACGCCGAGCGGCACCACCAGCACGATGGCGAACGGCAGCACCCAGCTTTCATATTGCGCCGCCAGCGCCAGGAACACGAACAGCACCGACAGTCCGAAGATATAGACAGCGGCATTGCCGGTGTTGCGCTCCTGATAGGCGAGTTCGGTCCATTCGTAGGAGGTACCGGCCGGCAACGTCTGTGCCGTGATCGCTTCCATCTTGGCAAGCGCATCGCCGGTGGAAACGCCGGGCGCGGCGTTGCCCTGCAGCGGCACCGAGACGTACATGTTGTAGCGCTGGACCAGCGCCGGGCCGGTGACGTCGCGGATCTCGATCAACGTGCCGAGCGGAACCAGCGCGCCGGTCGCCGAGCGCACCTTCAGTTTCAAGATGTCGGCGCGATCGAGGCGGAACGCCTGGTCGGCCTGCGCGCGCACCTGGTAGACGCGCCCGAAAGCGTTGAAGTCGTTGACGTAGGCGGTGCCCAGATTGATCGACAGCGTCTCGAAGATGTTGGGGATCGGCACGTTCAGGATGCGCGCCTTGTCGCGATCGATCGCCAGGAAGAATTGCGGGCTGGACGCGGAGAAAGTGGTGAACACGCCGGTCAGCCCCGCCGTCTTGTTGGCCTTGCCGGCAATTTCATAGGCAAGCGCCAGGATCTGCCGCATGTCGGCGCTGTTGCGCTCCTGGATCTGCAGCTTGAAGCCGCCGGCATTGCCGACGCCGCGGATCGGCGGCGGCGGCAATGCGATAATGAAGGCTTCCTTGATGCTTTGCAGGCTGCCGAACAAATTGCCGATGACCTGGGTCGCGGACTGGCCGGCTTCCAGTCGCTCGTCAAACGGCTTGAACCTGGCGAAGATCACGCCCGCGTTGCTGGCATTGGTAAAGGTGGCACCGGAGAAGCCGGCGAAGGCGACCGCGTAGTCGACGCCCGGCGTTTTCTGGATGATCTGCGACGCCTGCTGGATGACGGCATCGGTCCGCGATAGCGAGGCGCCGTCCGGCAACTGGACGACGACGATCGCATAGCCCTGGTCGAGCGACGGAATGAAACCGCGCGGCACCGTCTGAACCATATAGACCGTGGCGTAGATGAGGGCCGCGAAAACGGCCAGCGTGGCGGCGATCGCTATCCGCGAGCCGACCAGCACGCGCACGATGCTCGAATACCAATGGGCGACCTTGTCGAAGCCGCGATTGAAGCCGTCGGCGAGCGCCCGTCCGAACCGCGCCAGGAAAAAGCGCGGCGGCGCCGCAGCAGTGTGGTGCGGCTTGAACAGCAGCGCGGCCAAGGCCGGCGAGAGCGTCAGCGAATTGAATGCCGAGATCGCCGTCGACACCGCGATGGTGATCGCAAACTGCAGGTAAAACTGCCCGGAAATGCCGGGAATGAAGGCTGTCGGCACGAACACCGCTATCAGCACCAGCGAGATCGCGATGACCGCCGTTCCGACTTCGTCCATGGTCAGATGCGACGCCGGATTGGGCGCCAGCCCGCTGGCGATATTTCGCTCGACGTTCTCGACCACGACGATCGCATCGTCGACGACGATGCCGATGGCCAGCACGAGGCCGAACAGCGTCAGCATGTTGAGGGAGAAGCCGGCGGCGTAAAGCACCGCCAGCGTGCCGAT
The DNA here is from genome assembly GCF_040322455.1 of Mesorhizobium sp. M0139. Lineage (NCBI taxonomy): Bacteria > Pseudomonadati > Pseudomonadota > Alphaproteobacteria > Hyphomicrobiales > Phyllobacteriaceae > Mesorhizobium > Mesorhizobium sp. M0139. Next base: position 278,455 of record NZ_JAMYTN010000001.1, on the reverse strand, counting down.
CAGCGACACGGGGATCGCCACGATCGGCACGATCGCCATGCGCCACGATTGCAGGAAGACGATGATGACGATGATGACCAGAACCATCGCCTCGAGGATCGTCTTGTAGACCTCCTGGATCGACTCGGCGACGAACTCGGTCGGATTGTAGACGATGTCGTAGCTCAATCCCTTCGGGAAGTCCTGGGAAAGCTCCTTCATCTTGTCCTGGATCTCCGCGGCTGCGGCGAGCGCATTGGTGCCTGGCCGCTGGAAGATGGCGAGCGCCACCGCCGGTTTGCCGTTGAGATAGGAGTTGGTGACGTAATCCTTGGCGCCGAGCTCGATGCGCGCCACGTCCTGCAGCTGGATCAGGCGGCCATCTTCGGCCGATTTGACGATCACGTATCGGAAGTCCCGTGCGTCGTTGAAGCGGCCTTGCGTGGTGACCGTGTACTGGAACGCCGTGCCGGTATTGGTCGGCGGCGCGCCGATCGAGCCGCCCGACACCTGGACGTTCTGGTCGCGCAGCGCCTGCACCACATCGCCCGAGGTCATCCCCAGGGCGGACAGTTTTTCCGGATCGAGCCAGATGCGCAGCGAATATTCGCGTTCGCCGAAGATGATGAGGTCGCCGACGCCGTCCAACCTGAGCAGTATGTCGCGCACCCGCGAGCGGGCGTAGTTCGAGACGTAGAGCTGGTCGTAGGTATTGTCGGGCGACAGCATGTGCACGACCATCATCAGGTCGGGCGAGCTCTTGATGGTGGTGATGCCGAGGCGGCGGACTTCTTCGGGCAGGCGCGGCTCGGCGACCGACACGCGGTTCTGCACCAGCACCTGCGCCTGGTCGAGATCGGTGCCCAGCTTGAAGGTGATGGTCAGCGCCATCGCCCCGTCGCCCGACGAATAGGACGACATGTAAAGCATGCCCTCGACGCCGTTGATCTCCTGCTCGATCGGCGTTGCCACCGTCGCTGCCACTGTCTCGGCGTCGGCGCCCGGGTACTGGGCGCGAACGACGATGGTCGGCGGCGCAATCTCGGGATATTGCGCGATCGGCAGCTGGGTATAGGCAATCCCGCCGAGGATCAGCAGGACGATCGAAACGACCGATGCGAAGATCGGACGGTCGACGAAGAAATGGGCGAACCTCATTGCTGCAACCCGGCGGTGTCGACCTTGGGCGGCAACGTCACCATCTCGACTTTCACCTTGGTGCCGGGCCTGGCGTGCATCAGCCCGTTGACGATGATCGTCTCGTCGCCGGTCAGGCCCGCGCGGATCACCCGGTAGCCGTCGAGAAGCGGGCCGGTGCGCACGGGCTTCGCCGACACCATCCCAGCCTCATCCACCAGGTACACGATGCGGCGATCCTGATCGGCGCCGACCGCCTCGTCGGGCACCAGGACGCCGCTATGCGGCAGCGACCCCGGCACGTTGATGCGCCCGAACATGCCTGGCTGGAGAACGCCGTCGGCGTTGGCAAACCTTGCACGCACCCGCATGGTGCCGGTCGCGTTGTCGATCCGGTTCTCGGCAAAATCGAGCTTGCCCTTGAATACCGCCTCCGCGCGGTCAGCGACGCGAACCACCACCTCGAGCCCGCCGGCGCCTTCCTGCATGCTGCCGCCGCGCTCCTTCGCGTCGCGGGCGTAGCTGAAATACAGGCGCTCATCGACGTCGAAATAGAAGTCGATCGGATCGCGCGTGACGATAGTCGTCAGCAAGGTGGAATCCGGCTGCACGAGGTTGCCGACCGACACCAGCCGGCGGTCGATGCGGCCGGACAAGGGCGCCTTGATCTCGGTGAACTCCAGGTTCAGGTTGGCCGTCGTCAGCGCAGCCGTCGCGCCTTGCATCTGCGCCTGCGCCGAAAGGTATTCCCGCCGACGGTCGTCGACCGTCGCGGCCGAGATATTGCCGGTCTTGGCGAGTTCATCGGCGCGATCCAGCTGCATCTTGGAGAATTCGAGCAGGGACTTGGCGACGTCTACTTGCGACTTGGCGGCATCGTAGGCCGCCTGGTACGGACGCTGGTCGATGGTGAAGAGCAGGTCGCCCTTGTTGACCAGTGCGCCGTCCTGGAAGCTGATCTTGTCCAGATAGCCGCTGACGCGCGAACGGATGGCGACCTCGTCGACGGCTTCGAAGCGCCCGACGAACTCATCGTCTTCGACGATTTCACGCACCACCGGCTTGGCCGCCGTCACCACCGGCAGTTGCTGGTCCTGCGCAAACGCGTTGCTGCTGAAAGCCATGCCGAGCAGGAATGCCACTGGGACGGCGGAGCGGGCCAGCCAGCCGGCCGATCGGCTGGGTCGCCCGCTTGCGTCGCGATGCGATTGCCGATTCCCTGAAGTGTCCATTTGCGTCCCCGCTAGCTGGACCCGGAGGTCGGGTGGTTCTCTTCTATATTTAAGGTTTCTCGTCGAGACCAGAGCACTGCAGTATTGTGCATGGCAACATAATCATTTTCCATATGGACTGAAATGTCCACCCTGTGGCTGCCCCGCCTTCTGGCTAGTTCGCCCAGAACCGGCCCATCCGCTTCCGGCCCATCTCAGCCGTCATCGGCGCAAGCTGATTTGGACCGAGCGCCGGATCCTGCGGCTTACTCGATCAGTTGCGGCTGTTGAGATGCCGCACCCTTCGCAGTTGCGGAAACAGCACCGCCCACAGTCCGGCGACGGCAATCGCACCGACGCCGCCGATCACCACCGCCGGCACGGTGCCGATCAGCGCCGCCATGGTGCCGGCGCGGAACTCGCCGACTTCGTTGGAGGCGCCGACGAAGACCTGGTTGACGGCGTTGACGCGGCCGCGCACCTCGTCGGGTGTCCACAGCTGGATCAGCGTCTCCCTGATATAGACGCTGAACATGTCGGTGGCGCCGAGGCCGGCAAGGGCCAGGATCGACAGCCAGGTGATGGTCGAGACGCCGAACAGCACGGTGAAGGCGCCGAACCCGGCGACGAAGCCGAGCATGATCTTGCCGGCACTGTCGCGCAGCGGATGCCCGGCAAGCCAGACCGCGACACAGATGGCGCCGATGCCGGGCGCCGAGCGCAGCAGGCCGAGGCCCCACGGGCCGAGTTCCAGAATATCGCGGGCATAGACCGGCAGCAGCGCCGAGGCACCGGACAGAAGCACGGCGAAGAGGTCGAGCGAGATGGCGCCCAGGACGATCTTCTCGCTCCAGATGTATCGGAAGCCGGCAAACAGCGTCTCCATCGTCGGCTTGTCGGTGGCGCTCTGCTGGGCCGGTTTCGGAATGGTGAAGATCAGCAGACCGGCCACCAGCATCAGCACGGAGGCAACGGCGTAAGCGGCTTCGGCCGAGACGCCATAGAGCAGGCCGCCGGCGACCGGGCCGACAATGGTCGCCGTTTGCCAGGCGGACGAGTTCCAGGCGATCGCATTGCCGAAATCTTCCGGCGGAACAAGGTTGGCGAACAGCGACGACGAGGCCGGCCCATAAAAAGCGCGCGCCAGGCCGAACATAGCCAGCACGATGAAGATCGGCAGCGGGCTGACGAGACCGCGCAGCGTGAAGTACAACAGGACAAGCGCACAACCTGCCTCGACTACCGTCGCCAGCGCCATGATCAGGCGGCGGCCGAAACGGTCGGCGACAACGCCGGTGACCAGCACCAGCAGCAGCGACGGCAGGAACTGGACGATGCCGACAATGCCGAGATCGAAGGGATCGCGCGTCAGATCATAGATCTGCCAGCCGACGGCGACGGACACGATCATGGTGGCGAAGGTGGTCAGGAAACGCGCCGCCCAATAGCTCAGGAAGGAGCGATGGCGGAAGGCGGCGTAACGCCGGTCAGGCGGTGTATGGGAATGGGATGTCATGGATACAGGCCCCGTTGCTTGCATTGGCCGGCGGGGCACTTCCCGGAAATGGGCGCTGTTCCGGCCAATGAAACTTATCAAAGTTCGGGGCGCGTATGCGTGAAAATCGGGCCCGGATCAAGCGGTTTTCAAGCCGCTCGCCCGATTGCACGCGGACGTTACTGCCTCAGCGCGGCGGAAATGGCGTCGAGGCCGCCCTGTAATTCCGCCTCTTTCGGCCAGCCGAAACCGACGCGGAAGAAGCGCTTGGGCATATCAAACCAGTGGCCGGGACCGACATAGGTGCCGTGGTTTTCCAAGAGATTGACGTAGAAACGGTCGAGGTCGAAGTCTGGACTGACAACGAGCCTTGGAAATCCGACGACGCCGCCTTGTGGCCGCACCCAGTCGACCAGCGGCTCGCGGTCGATCCAGGCTTGCACGATGTCGCGGCGTTTCGCCATCTCGGGCAGCAGCGCGCCCAAGAAAGCGTCGCGGCGCCCCAGCATGCCGCGCGCAATGCCTTCGTCGATGACGCTGCCGCAAATGCCGATCTGCTCCTTGGCGGCGAGGAAGCGCTCCTGCAGTTCGGCATCGCTGGTGATCAGCCAGCCAATGCGGATGCCGGGAATGCCGAAGGCTTTCGACAGCGACGAGACGCTGATCGCTTTGGGGCTGAGAGAAGCCGCCGCCGGCAGGCGCTGTCCATAGGAGAGGTCGCGATAGGTCTCGTCGACCAGCAGATGGCAGCCGCTCGCTTCGGCCAGCGCAATCAGCGCGTCGAGATCGGCCCGGCCCATCATCGTGCCGGTCGGGTTGTGCGGGCAGGTGACGCTGATCAGCTTGGTGTTCGGTTGCATGCTGGCGGCGACGCGGCCGAAATCGATGGCAAAGCCTGCGTCGAAATCGAGATCGACATAGGAGATGGCGCAGCCGATCGCCTTGGGGGTCTCGATGTTGGTGGCGTAGTTCGGCCGGACGACGACAAGGTGGTCGCGCTCCGACAGAAGCGAGGTCGAAATGATGAAGAGCGCGCCCGCCGCACCGGCGGTCACAAGAACATCGTCAGGCGAAATGCCGGAATCCTGCGCCGCGATCAGCGCCCGCAACTCCTTGTCGCCGCGATGCTCGCCGTAGAACAGCGTGAGATCCGGCAGCGACAGGCCGACGTCGGAGAGTTTCTGATCGGCGATCGAGCTTTCGGAGAGATTGAACCGAATGCGATCGTAGCCGTATTCCTCCGGCGCCTCTTTCTCGATCACCATTCTGGCGTAGTTCATGGCTGCTCCCCCAAAGTCCTGACACTGAGAGGTACAAGCCATAAAAGCACGAAGCCTGCCAAGGCTCATTCGCCGGCAGGCTTCTGTTTCAGCCGTCCAAACGATTGGCTCAGGGCCGAGGCGCTGATCCCACTCAGGCCGGAACTTTGGCCTTCCGACCCTTGGCTTTCGCCGGCGCGGCCACTGCAGCCTTGCGGCCGAGGCCGATCGACTTGGCCAGCTCGGAGCGCGACGCCGCGTAGTTGGGGGCAACCATCGGATAGTCGGCCGGCAGGCCCCATTTGGTACGATAGGCTTCCGGCGTCAGGTTGAAATGGACGCCGAGATGGCGCTTCAGCGATTTGAATTTTTTGCCGTCCTCGAGGCAGATGATGTAATCCGGCGTCACCGACCGCTTGGGATTGACGGCCGGGATCTGCGGCGCCGCCACTGGGGCCGGCGGCTGGCTGAGCCCTCCGATCGACGCCGCAACGCTGGCGATGAGATCGCTCAGGCCGGCAACGGGCAAGCGGTTCTTCTCGACGTAAGCGGACACGATATGGGCGGTAAGCTCGAGCAGGTCGATGTCCTTGTCAGAGTCGTTGCTGTCGTCGGCCAATTTATCTCTCCGTCGCTAGGGGGGTGGCGGAAACTCCCAGAGCGGTCCCAGCGGAGCCGGAAATCCGCTCTAGTCATTTGTCTTGCCGCATATGTGCGGTTGCGCCAGATGATTCCATCCGGTGCCACCGATCTAATCGCCAAATCTGCGTAACGCAATGACTTCGTATCGCGCCACACGTCATTTTGAACAACTATACTGAATTTTAATACTATCAGACGATCAGCGCCTTGTCGCGCCATAGTCGAAAACCGCCCTCGAAAGCGCGCGTATTGTCGCCGCGCCTGGATGTGGCGGGCAATTCATCCAGTCTGTCGACATTGCCGCCGCCGATGACGACATAATCCGGCTGCAGCGCCGCACGCAGCCGCCCGACGACGTCGAAAACGTATTTGCGCCATTTTTTCTTGCCGTATTTCTCCAGGCCGCGCTCGCCGACATAGTCTTCGAAACTGCCGCCCTTGCGGTACGGCAGATGCGCCAGTTCCATCGGCTGGCCGACATTGTTGAGGATCATCGCCGCGCCCAGGCCGGTGCCGAGGCCGAGGAACAGCATGCGCCCGCCATCGTAGCTGCCGATCGCCTGCAGCAGCGCGTCGTTGACGACCTTGACCGGCTTGCCGAAGGCGGCGGCAAAATCGTAGCCGTCCCAGCCCTTGCCGAGATTGGCGGGATCGAGCGAAGGCCTGTTGTGCTTGACCGGGCCGGGATAGCCCATCGAGATCACGTCATAGGCCAGCCCTTCGGCCAGCGTCTTCACCGTGGCGACCATCTGCTGCGGCGTCAGATCCGGTCCGGAATCGGCTCGGCGCATCTCGCCGCCTGCGCTGGTGAGGATTTTCACATGCGAGCCGCCGACATCGATCGTCAGCACGATCGGTTCGGCCTTGGCCTTCGCGGGCCTGGCTGCCTTGGCCATGTCGTTTCCTCCGCTCACTTGGCGCATTCCCCCGTTTCAGGGAACGGGGGAATGCTCCAACTCTTTGTTTTTACGCAATTCCGGACGGAAAAACCGCTCGCACCTTCCTGAATTGCTCAACTCGGATTGATCCAGCCGTTGGGCGGCCCGAAGCTGGCCATGGCGTCGGCCGGCCCCCAGGTCTTCGGCTCATACATATGCGGCGGCGTGGTGTCGCCGAGCACCGGGCCGACAATGCGCCAGGCAAGCTCGCTGGCATCCTGGCGGGTGAACAATTGGCCATTGCCGTTCATGGCATCGCCGATCAGCCGCTCATAGGGCGGCATGTCGCCCTTCGAATCGTCGAGCGCGGTGAGCTCGACCTGCTCGCCGACCATGTCGTCGCCGGGTGCCTTGCGTTGCGCGCCGATCGAGATCGCCACCTGCGGGTCGATGCGGAAGCGCACGTAATTGGCGTCGCTGGGCTTGATCGGATCGAAGACGTCCAGCGGCGGCCGCTTCAGCCGCACGATCACTTCGGTCACATGCACCGGCATGTTCTTGCCGGTGCGGATGAAGAAGGGCACGTCCTGCCAGCGCCAGGTGTCGACCATGAAGCGCACCGCGGCAAAGGTTTCGACCGGCGAGTTCGGCTTCACGCCGGGTTCAGCGAGATAGCCTGTGAACTGGCCGCGCACGACGTCGTCCTTGGTCAGCGTGCGGATGGCGCGCAGCACCTGCACCTTCTCGTCGATCAGATCGTCGGCCGAGCGGCCGACCGGCGGTTCCATGGCGAGCAGCAAAAGGATGTTGAGCAGATGGTTCTCGATCACATCGCGGATAGCGCCGACATCGTCATAGAATTTGCCACGGCCTTCGACGCCGAAGTCCTCGGCCATGGTGATCTGTACGCTTTCGACGAAGTTGCGGTTCCAGATCGGCTCGAGAAAGGAATTGGCAAAGCGGAAATAGAGCAGGTTCTGGATCGCCTCCTTGCCGAGATAGTGGTCGATGCGGAAGATCGACTGCTCTTCGAACACCAGATGCAGCACGCGGTTCAGCCAGCGCGCCGATTGGAGATCGTGGCCGAACGGCTTTTCCACCATCAGCCGCGCGCCATGCGCGGTACCGGATTGCTCCAGCCCCTGGACGACGGTCTCGAACATGGTCGGCGGCACCGCCATATAGTGCAGAGGCCGCTGCGCCGAGCCGAGCGCCGTCTTCAGCTTCTCGAAGGTCGCGCCGTCGCGGTAGTCGCCGCTGACATAGCGCAGCAGACTGGCGAATTTGGCGAAGATCTTTTCGTCGATCTTGCCGAGAGCGTTGACGATGCCGTCGCGGGCCCTCGCCTGCAATTGGTTGATGTCCCAGGCATCGAAGGCGACGCCGATCACCGGCTCGGTCAGCGTCCCCTTGGCTACCATCTGGTAGAGGGCCGGAAATATCTTCTTGTGGGCAAGGTCGCCGGTTGCTCCGAAGAGCACCAGCGTGTCGGACCGTTCCGGGCTCATCTTGCGCGTCTCCCCTGCGGCCTTCACTTGCCGGCCTTCGGCTTTTCGACATGGCCGCCAAAGGCATAGCGCATGGCCGACAGCAGCTTGTCGGCGAATTCGGATTCGCCCTGCGAGGAGAAGCGGTCGAACAAAGCCGAGGACAGAACCGGCGCCGGCACGCCGGTGTCGATCGCCGCCTTCAGCGTCCAGCGGCCTTCACCGGAATCGGAGACGCGGCCGCCGAACTGGGCCAATGCCGGGTCGCTCTTCAGAGCGCCGGCGGTGAGGTCGAGCAGCCAGGAGCCGATCACACTGCCATGGCGCCAGACCTCGGCCACCTGCGGCAGGTCGATGTCGAACTGATAGTATTGCGGGTTTTCCAAAGGGCTGGTCTCGGCGTCGGCAGTGCGCTGTCTTTTGCCGGCATTGGCCGATTTCAGGATGTTCATGCCTTCGGCGTAGGCGGCCATGACGCCATATTCGATGCCGTTGTGGATCATCTTGACGAAATGGCCGGCGCCGCTCGGTCCGCAATGCAGGTAGCCAAAGGGTGCGGTCCCGCCCGCCTTGTCGGGCGTGGCGCCGGCATCGGCGCCGGGCGCCAGCGTGGCGAAGATCGGATCGAGGTGTTTGACCGCCGTATCGGGGCCGCCGATCATCAGGCAGTAGCCGCGCTCCAAGCCCCAGACGCCGCCGCTGGTGCCGACATCGACATAGTGCAGGCCCTTGGCCGCAAGCTCGGCCGCCTGGTCGACAGCGTCGTGATAATAGGAATTGCCGCCGTCGATGATGATGTCGCCGGGCTCCATCAATGCTGCCACCTGGTCGGCGATCTTGCCGGTGATCGCCGCCGGCAGCATCAGCCAGGCGCTACGCGGCTTGGACAGCTTGCCGACGAACTCTTCCATGGAAGCGGCGCCGATGGCGCCATCGGCAACCAGGCCGGCAACGCTTGCCGGGTTGATGTCGTAGACGACGCATTCATGGCCGTCGCGCATCAGGCGGCGCACCATGTTGGCGCCCATCCTGCCCAGTCCCATCATTCCGATCTGCATGGTCTTGTCCTAGTCGCTTGAGGAAAGAAAAGAAAATTGCTGGCGAGTTAGTTCTCAATGCCGACGGTGAAGTCGACATTCTCCCAACGGTCGCCGTCGGGCCAGAAAAAAGTGAAGACGATCGTATTACCTCGCGGAATATCGGCCACCGGCAGATCCGCCAGATGGACGCCAAAGACATTCACGGACGTGTTGATTTCATGGCTGGTCTGCCACTGGTCGCCGCTCCAGCGGATCAGTGCGGGCTGCAGCAGTTCAACCCGCAGCGTCTTGCCGGCTTCCATGGTGCGCAGCCTGTTGTTGAAGCGCCATATCCTCAGCGGCGAGCCGGTCTTGTCCCTGATATAGCGCTTGACGCATTGCGGCGGCATGTCGAAGACGGCGCCGTCGCGGAGCGAGCGCAACAGCTTGATGTGTTCCGAATGCGCCCAGACCAGCGGCATGGCGCTGCCCGACGGCCTGCCCAGCCACAATTCGCGCTCCGGTAGGTCGGTGCTGTCCCAGACCTGTTCCGGCAGCAGACCGCCCAGGCCAGCCGAAGCCTCGAATGTCCTGAGCAGGCTTGCCGCCTTGTCCTTGTTACCGGCGGCCAGCTCGTAGTGGGCGCGTTCGCCGGCCAGCAACGGCCAGGGCCGGCCCTGGCCGTTGCCGTCGAAGGGCGCGCCGTCGGCGTGTTCGCCATAACCGTCGCTGGTGTAGCGATACCAGAGAGGCCCTTGCGGCAGGTCGCAGCGCAGTTGCGCGTCTATGATCTTGACCGTGCCGACGATGCGCGGATCGTCCGCGGCCCTGAGGCCGAAGCGGACCAGCGCCAGCGCGTCCGGGCTGACAATCGCTTCGGCCGGCTTGTCGGTATCGCCCGGCGGACGGTTCTTGATCGGTACGAAGCCGTCCTTCGGCGATGCGGCGCCTGAAGCGTCGGCCGGCGCGATGCGGATGTAGTAGCCGTCGACGCCAGCCTCGTGGCACTCCGGTGTGCCGCTGACATAGGTCCAGCGCTCGATCTGGTCGTTCCAGCAATCCGCGACCTCGCGCAAATAGTTAGCCGGCTCGGGTTTGCCGTTGACGTCGAACAGATCGGCGGCGCCAAGCAGTGCCGATATTTCGACGGCGAGCGTGAATGGGCTGTAGCCGGCATCCTCTTCCCAGCGGTCCTGCCCGGTGACGGGACCATTGCGCACGACATAGGACACGGCCTTCTCGATCATCGGCATGAAGGCGGCGAGCTTGGCGCGCGGCAGGTGGCCGGCGCGGTGCAGCCCATCGGCAAGCAGCAGCGGGAAGGCGCATTCGTCCATCTGGATGCCCGGCCAATAGAGCGAGCCGTCGAGCCACACATTTTGTGGCCAGTGGCCGTCCGGCTGCTGGATGGAACGGAGATAGGCGAGGATCTCAAGCGCCTGCGCCGGATCGCCGGCGGCGAGGAAGCCGCCCGCGGTTTCGACGAGGTCGCGCGGCCAGACCAGATGATAGCCGCCGAGGTCGTCGTCGCCCTTGCTCGCTCCCCAGGGGATCGACAGGCTGGCAACGGCCGCACCGGGCCTCGCCAGCGACAGGTGCGTCGCCAGCACCGCTGTGCTGACGCGGTAGGTGTTGAGCCCGGATGCATCATGGTGGTCGAGCTGCGTCAGGCCTGCCTGCCATTTCCGCCATTTCGCGACATAGGCCTTTGCCGCCGGCTCAAAACCGCGTTTCAGGCTGGCGGCGGCGTTTTCGGCCGCTTCATCCGGCGTTGCCCCAAACCCAAGCGCAAGCAAGGCTTTGCTGTTGCGTAAGGAAAAGCCGATCTCGCCGGTCAGCGCGACATTGCCGTCCTCCGCCCTTTGGCAGGTCGGATCGAGCCGGCCGGCGCGGCTGAGTTGCTGCCAGCCGTCGGAAAAGCCTGCATAGCCGGCCGAGCAGTCGCCCCAGGGCAGCGAGGAGGCAAGCGCCAAGCAGGCGCCGTGCCCGGACGCAAACAGCATCGGCTTGCCCTTGTGCACGCCGATCCAGACGGTGTTGCCCATGCCGGCATTGACCAGATGCGGCGCCAGCAGGGCGTAGACGCGGTAGTCCGTGGCCACGCCCTCGAGTGCCGTGAAGCTGATTTCCTGCAGCAGGGCCGGGCGCGCCGGATCCGCCAGGATGCGCTTTTCGATCCGGTAACGCGCCGTCGCGTTGACCAGCCGGTAGGCGGGCACGCCGTCCTCGAACGGCTCGATGGCATGCGTGGCGTCACGCTTCTCCTCGGAGAACCAGCCGCCGGGACCGGTGACCAGCAGTCCCATGTCGCGCGTGCAGGCGCTGTCGAGGCCGGGATAATAGACCTCGTTGACGATGCCATGGCTGAGCGTGAACCAGACGCGGCTCGCCGGCGAAAGCGCGGCACCTACGCCGCTCTTGGCGCTTGACGTCCAGCGCGCCGGAATTCCGGGGGCGCCCATTCTTTTGGGTGCACTGGGGGGAAGGGTCGGCGGCATCGCTGCCATGCATGGTCTCCTGGACCCTTCCCTAGACCAGCACGCGAAGGCTTTTCAACCGCCGCACCTGAAGTTGATCGTCCAAGCGTGATCGATCGCAGTTGACAAGCGGGCGTATCTGAATTTGTCTGACAATAGATAAAAAACAGGCAGACAACGCCAAAACCATCTGCAACAGTCGGCGGGGCCGACAATCCATGGGAGGATTATGACATGAAGACACTGCTCGTCCTGAGCGCTCTGGCGGCGATGCTCGCCTCGGGCACGGCGCTTGCCGACACCAGCGGCAAGAAGATCGCCTTCTCCAACAATTACGCCGGCAATTCGTGGCGCCAGGCGATGCTCGACAGCTACGGCATCGTCACCAAGAAGGCGGTGGAGGATAAGATCGTCGGCGCCGCCGACATCTTCACCACCGCCGACAAGGAAGTGCCGACCCAGGCTGCCCAGGTGCAGAACCTGATCCTGCAGGGCTATGACGCCATCGTCATCAATGCCGCATCGCCGGATGCGCTGAACGGCGCCATCAAGCAGGCCTGCGATGCCGGCATCGTCGTCGTCTCCTTCGACGGGACGGTCACCGAACCTTGCGCCTACCGCGTCGTCGTCGACTTCAAGGACATGGGCAAGCAGGAAGTCGAGCAGATGGCCAAGTTCCAGCCCAAGGGCGGCAATTTGCTGGAAATCCGCGGCCTTGCCGGCACCTCGATCGACGATGCCATCCATGCCGGCATCCTCGAAGGCGTCGCCGCCCATCCCGAGTTCAAGATCGTCGGTTCGGTGACCGGCGACTGGGACCAGACGACGGCGCAGAAGGCGGTCGCGACGATCCTGCCTTCGTTGCCCGACATCGTCGGCATCGTCGACCAGGGCGGTGACGGTTATGGCGCGGCACAAGCCTTTGCCGCCGCAGGCAAGCCGCGTCCGACCATCATCATGGGCAACCGCCAGGACGAGCTGAAATGGTGGAAGGAGCAGAAGGACAAGGATGGCTACCAGACCTGGTCGGCCTCGATCGCGCCCGGCGTGTCGTCGCTGGCCTTCTGGGTGGCGCAGCAGGTGCTCGACGGCCGCACGGACATTCCGCATGACCTTTTGGTGCCGTATCTCGCCTTTACCCAAGACAATTTCGAGACCGAGCTGCCGAAAATCAAGGAGGGCGGCGTCGCCACCCACGAATACAGCCAGGAAGACGCAATCGCGGCGATCAAAGCCAATATCAAGTGATGCATTGCATTCATTGCCAGCGGCATGACCGACCGGATATCGTTGAGCATGCCTGAGGCCAATACGGACATCATCAGACTGGGCGGCGCCGAAAAACAAATCGGCGCCGCCCATTTGGACATCATCAGGCTGAACGGCGCCGAAAAACATTTCGGCGCCGTTCGGGCGCTTAACGGCGTCGACTTCCATGTTGTATCAGGCGAATGCGTCGGGCTGGTCGGCCACAACGGCGCCGGCAAATCGACGCTGATGCATATGGTGGCCGGTACGCTGCAGCCCGATGGCGGTGAGATCGCGGTGCGTGGCAATGCCGAAACCGACTACTCGGTGGCGCGCGCGCTGAAACTCGGCATACGCTGCGTGTTCCAGGAACTGTCGCTCTGCCCTAACCTCAGTATCGCGGAGAATACGCGCATCAACCATCCGGCGCTCACCGGCTTCGGCTGGCGACGCAAGGCGGCTGCTCTCATTGCCGCCAAGCTGGACGAAATCTTTCCAGATCACGGCATCTCGGCAGACGACATTGCCGGCGATCTCTCCATCGGCCGGCGGCAGATGGTCGAGGTGGCGCGCGCCTTCACGGTGACGCGCGATCCGCTCGACCTGGTCATTCTCGACGAGCCGACCTCTTCGCTGGACGCGCATACTGCGGGCCAGCTGCTTGCCTTCGTGCGCCGTTTCGTAGCCACCGGGGGCAGCTGCATCCTGATCTCGCATGTGCTGGGCGAGGTGCTGCAGAATGCCGACCGCATCGTGGTCATGCGCGACGGCAAGGTGGTCGCCACGGACGTTGCAAAAGCGTTCGACCGCGACCGGCTGGTGGCCACCATGGGCGGCGCGGAAGCGCGCGAGAAGATCGCGGCGGAGATCGCCGCCAGGCCGGCGGCGGGCCCGCTCAGGGTGCGGGCGCGGCCCGAGCGGCAGCAGGATGGCAAGGAGCTTGTCGCTCGCGCCGGCGAGATCATCGGGCTTGCCGGGCTTGCCGGCCATGGCCAGACCGACCTGTTGCTGGCGATCTTTGCCGCCGCGACGCGTAGAAGGCTTGATATCGAGGTGACCGCCCCGGTGGCGCTGGTGGCCGGAGACCGCCAATCGGACGGCATTTTCCCGCAATGGTCTATTGCCGAAAACATCGGCATCCGCTCGCTGGCGCGGCTGCGCAAAGGGTTGCTGATCTCGCCGCAGCGCGAGGCCGAGCTTGCTGAGTTTTGGAAGCAGAAGATCGGCATCCGCACGCCTGACATGACCAACAACATCTTCTCGCTGTCCGGCGGCAACCAGCAGAAGGCGCTGTTTGCCCGCGCACTGGGTTCCGATGCGCAGATCGTGCTGATGGACGATCCGATGCGCGGCGTGGACATCGGCACCAAGCTTGAGGTCTACGATCTCGTGCGCGAGGAGGCGGCCAAGGGCCGGACCTTCCTCTGGTACACCACCGAGACCGAAGAGCTCGACAATTGCGACCACATCCATGTCTTCAAGAACGGCCGCATCGTCGCCAATCTCACGCGCGACGAGCTGACCGAGGAAAAGATCATCCAGTCCTCATTCGGCGACGCGGCCTGAGATGACGGCAATCGCTCCCGGCCCGACGACCTCGCCGCGCAGCAGTGCCGCCCGCGCGCGCCTGTTGCGCAGCCTGTTGCCGGCGCTGTCGCTGGCGCTGGTGGTTATCGCCATCGCCTGGCTCAACCCACGCGCCATCAGCTATTTCGGCTTCAGCCTGATGTTGAACCTGGCTATCCCGATCGCGCTGGCGACGATCGCCCAGATGTTCGTCATCGCCGGCAATGAGCTCGATCTGTCGATCGGCACCTTTGTCGGCTTTGTCGGCTGCGTCACCGCGACCTGGCTGAAGGACGCGCCGCTGCTCGGCGTGGTCATCCTGCTCGGCGCCATCGGGGTCTATGCACTGGTGGGCGCATTGATCCATCTGCGCAATCTGCCGTCGATCGTGGTAACGCTGGGCATGAGCTTCGTCTGGCAGGGGCTTGCCATTCTGGTGCTGCCCAAGCCCGGTGGCAAGGCGCCGGACTGGCTCTTGTCGCTGATGGCCTTCAAGCCGCCCTTCATTCCGTTCCCTATCATCGCCGCGCTGGCGATCGCAGCGGTGGTGCATTTTGGGCTGATGCGCACCTCCTATGGCGTCATCCTGCGGGGATCCGGCGGCAATCCGGCGGCGCTCAGGCGCGCTGGCTGGTCGCTGCTTCGAACCAAGATCGTGCTGTTTGCGCTGACCGGCCTATTCGGCGTTCTGTCCGGCATGGCGCTGATCGGCATCACCACCTCGGCCGACGCCAATATCGGCAATGGCTACACGCTGCTGGCGATCGCCGGCGTCATTCTCGGCGGCGGCGAGTTCGTCGGCGGCCGGGTGTCGCCGATCGGCGCCGTGCTCGGCGCGCTGACACTGGCGCTGGCGGCATCGCCTCTGCTCACCTTCATGCACATTCCGCCGGATTGGCAGGTCGCCGCCAACGGCGCCATCCTGATCATCGTGCTGGCAGCCCGCGTCCTGATCAGCCGCAGGGAGAGGTAGCGATGACGCTGGTTAAATCGCTGGCCGCCAAACCCTGGATATGGTCGTTCATCGGCGCGATGTTCGTCTGGCTGGCGACCATCGCTTTCACCGGCGGCTATGGCGGCGGTGGCATGGTCACGGCGGCACTGTCGCTGGCGGTGTTCACCGTCATCGTCGGAGTCGGCCAAATGTTCGTCATCACGCTCGGGCCAGGCAATGTCGACCTGTCGCTGCCGGCCAATATCGGGCTCGCCAGTGCCGTCGCCATGAAGGTCATGGGCGGCAGCGATTCCATGATCGTGGTCGGGCTGCTCGCCGCGCTCGCCTGCGGCGCCGCCATCGGTGCCGTCAACTATCTCCTGATCTGGGCGCTGAGGATCCCGCCGATCATCGCCACTCTGTCGGCCAGCTTCATCATCCAGTCGATCGACATCAGCTATGGGCGTGGCCTGCAGATCAAGCCGCCGCCCGGCTTTGCCGATTTTGCGAACTGGCAAATCCTGGGCATTCCAGTGCTGGCGATCCTTACCGTGTTGTTCAGCATCGGTGCGGCCATCGCCTTGCAGCGCATGATCTATGGCCGCTCGGTGCTGGCGATCGGCCAGAACATCCGCGCCGCGTGGCTTGCCGGCGTCAATGTCGGCCGCACCCGCTTCCTGACTTACACGCTGTCGGGCGCGCTCGGCGGCATGGATGGGGCGCTGCTCGCCGGCTATTTCCGCGGCGCCAATGTCGATATCGGCAACGAGTACCTGCTGGCCTCGATCGCCGTCGTCGTCATCGGCGGCACCTCGGTCGCCGGCGGCAAGGCCAATGTTCCCGGTGTCTGGGGCGCGGCGCTGTTCCTGGTACTGCTTCTGACCATGCTCAACACGTTCGGCGTCAGCGCCGGCGTTCGGCTGTTGCTGACCGGGCTGATCATCGTCGGCGTCATCACCGTAGCCGGCGGCGAGAAGGCGCTGCGCTAAAAGGCGTGAGCCCGGCAGCAGTCCCGCTAAATTTGACCATGTGGACAAAAGTCCGCACCCGTTCCATAGTTCCGCGTCTGATTTCGGAACAGCCGGCTCGACACGGCTGTCAAACAGAGGGGCACTAGATGGAAAACCGGAAAAACAAATCGCAATCGACCGGCCTGTCGCGGCGCGACGTGCTGGAACTCGGCGCACTTGGCCTGGCCGCAGCCATGCTGCCGGGTGCAGCCTTCGCCAAGGACAAGAAGCTGAAGGTGGCGGCGATCTTCGCCACGCCGATCGAGGAGCCGTGGGACAACCAGATCCACGTCGCCCTGCAGAAGGCCGAGAAGGAACTCGGCATCGAATACAAATGGTCGGAAAAGGTGCAGACCGCCGATTTCAGCCGCGTCATGCGCGAATATGCGCAAGGCGGGTACCAGCTGGTGCTGGGCGACGCCTTCGCCGCCGAGCGTGAATCGCGCCGCACGGCAAAGCAGTTCCCGAAGACGGCATGGCTGTTCGGCTCGGGCGCCGGCCCGGCCGAGCCCAATTTCGGCGTCTTCGACAACTGGATCCACGAGCCGGCCTATCTGTCCGGCATGATCGCCGGCAAGATGTCGAAGTCGGGCACGATCGGCGCGGTGGCGGCCATGGGCATTCCGGAAGTGAACCGGCTGGTCAACGCCTTCTTTGCCGGCGCCAAGGAGGTCAATCCCAACATCAAGAAGAAGGTCGCCTTCATTGGCTCGTTCTTCGATCCGCCCAAGGCCAAGGAAGCGGCGGTCGCCCAGATCGATGCCGGCGTTGATGTCATCTATGCCGAGCGCTTCGGCGTCATCGAGGCGGCGGTGGACAAGAAGATCCTCGCCATCTCCAACATGTCCGACCAGTCGAGCCTCGGCCCCGACACGGTCATAACCGGGCCGGTCTGGGACATGTATCCGACGGTCGAGCAGGCGATCAAGCTGGTCAAGGCCGGTGTCTTCACCGCGCAGGATTATGGCGATTTCTCGCGCATGGCCAAGGGCGGGTCGTTCCTGGCGCCCTACCATAAATTCGACAAGACGCTGCCGGCGGATGTGAAGGATCTGGTCGAGAAGAAGAAGGCCGAGATCCTGGAAGGCAATTTCCGGGTGGATGTGGATGAGAACACGCCGGTTTCGGATTAGCTCGGCGCACCCCCTCCCCTTGAGGGGAGGGTGGCCCGCAGGGCCGGGTGGGGTCCTCCGCGAAGTGCTCCATCCTGCTAAGTCATGGGTTGAGGCAGTTGAGGTGACCCCACCCGCCTCGCTTCGCTCGGCACCCTCCCCTCGAGGGGGAGGGGTATCTCCGCAGGAGCATCCTTGTCCGCCCCTCTCATCGAAATGCGCGGCATCACCAAGAGCTTCGGCGCCGTCAAGGCGAATGAGGCTGTCGATCTAAGCGTCGCCCCAGGTGAGATCCTCGGCCTGCTGGGCGAAAACGGCGCCGGCAAGACGACGCTGATGAATGTGCTGTTCGGCGCCTATGCGCCGGATGCCGGCGAGATTCTTATCCGGGGCAAGACCGTGCGGATCACCAGTTCGGCCGATGCGCTGGCCGCCGGCATCGGCATGGTGCACCAGCATTTTCATTTGGCGCCAAGGCTGACGGTCCTGGAAAACCTTCTGATTGGCATTCCCGGCAAATCCGGCCGCATCGACGGCGCCGGCGGACTTGCCCGGTTGTCCGACATCAGCCGTCAGTATGGGCTGACGCTGGACCCCAACCTGCCTGTCTCCGCGCTGTCGGTCGGCGAGCAGCAGCGGCTCGAAATCGTCAAGGCGCTGTTTCGCGGCGCCAGGCTGTTAATCCTCGACGAGCCGACGGCGGTGTTGGCGCCGGGCGAGGTCGACGGGCTGTTTTCGGCGCTGCGCTCGATGGCGGCGCAGGGGCTCGGCATCATCTTCATCTCGCATAAATTGAACGAGGTGCGGGCGCTCACCCATCGCTGCACCGTATTGCGGCACGGCCGCGTCGCCGGCCGTGTCGACGATCCGGCGAACACGACATCGGCAGAAATGGCGCAGCTGATGTGCGGCCATGAGATCGTGCCGCCGGCAAGAGGACCTTCGACCCCAGGCGCGGCGGTGCTGACGCTCGACGGTATTTCCACCTCACGGCATTCGGGGACGCCGCTGCGCGACGTATCGCTTGCCGTTCGCGCGGGCGAAATCCTCGGCATTGCCGGGGTCTCCGGCAATGGCCAGCGGGCGCTGGCCGAGGTGATTTCCGGCACGCGCGCGCCCGACGCCGGCGCGATGACGATAGCCGGCAAACCTGCTACGCGGTTCTCGCCGCGCGAGGTGCAGGCGCTCGGCCTTGGCCGCATCCCGGAAGACCGTATGACGACCGGGCTGGTCACCAATCTGCCGCTCGCCGATTCCATGGTGTTGCCGCGCATTGGTACTGCGGCTTTCAGCAGCCGGGGCCTGCTCAAGCCAGATGCGATCCGCGCCTTCGCCGAAGAACAGATCAAGGCCTATGACATCAGGTGCCCCGGGCCGATGACCCGCGCCGGCGCGCTGTCGGGCGGCAATCTGCAGAAGGCGCTGCTGGCGCGCGAACTGGCTTTCGACCCGAAGGTGCTGATCGTCTCGCAGCCGACGCGCGGCCTCGACATCGGCGCCGCCCGCTTCATCCACGAAAAATTCCTCGACATGCGCGCGAAGGGCTGCGGGATCATCGTCATCGGCGAGGATCTCGAAGAGCTGCTGGTGCTCTGCGACCGCATCGCGGTGATGTATGAGGGCCGCATCGCCGGCACGCTGGACAGCGCCGATGCGAACATCGCGCGGCTTGGGCTGCTGATGACCGGGGCGGAGGGCAGAGCCTAGATGGACTTTCTCACTCGGTTCCTCGCAGAAACCTCAAATAATACTGCCCGCTTTTGGCTGACTTTAAGCGTCAGCGCTGCCCCTCACCTGCCTGCCGGCATCCTCTCCCCGTATAGAGACGGGGAGAGGGGCTCTCACCCATGGTTTCGCCAATCGCCACAGCTGCAAGAGGGGAGTTGCATAGGGCCCAGATCCCTTCTCCCCGTGTCTATACGGGGAGAAGGTGCCGGCAGGCGGATGAAGGGCGGCGCGACCGTCTGGGCGGCGGAGGGGCATAGCTGATGTTCCGCCTCGAAGCCCGCAGTTCCACCCCCGCCTGGTTCAATCTCGCTTTGCCGCTGCTGGCCATCGGCGCAGCGCTGGTCCTGTGCAGCGGCCTCATCGCGCTGGCCGGCGCCGGCGTGCTTGAGGCCTATGGCGTGATGCTGTCGGCCTCGTTCGGCGACAGCTATGCCATCACCGAAACGCTGGTGCGCGCCGCCCCGATGATCTTCACCGGGCTGGCTGTGGCCGTCGCCTTCCGGGCCAAATTCTGGAACATCGGCGCCGAGGGCCAATTGCTGGCCGGCGCCGTGGCCAGCTGCTTCGTCGGCGCCATCCCAATGCCGGGCGCGCTGGCGATCCTGTCGATGGCGCTGGCGGGCGCTGCTGCCGGTGCCGCGGTAGCGCTGGTGCCCGCGACGCTCAGGGTCAAATTCAAGGTGGATGACGTCGTCAGCTCGCTGCTGCTCAACTCGGTCATCTACTATGCGCTGATGGCGCTGATCGAGGGGCCGTGGAAGGACTCGTTCAGCGGCTATCCGATCTCGCCGCCGATCGAGGATTCGGCGAATTTCCCGGTGCTGCTCGAAGGCACAAGGCTGCATCTGGGTGTCATCGCCGCGTTGATCGCGGCACCGTTGATCTGGTTCCTGATCGTGCGGACCACGCTCGGCTTCCGGATCAGGGTCACCGGCGAAAGCCCGGAAGCCGCCCGCTATGGCGGCATACATGTCGAGCGGGTGCTGATCTCGACGGCGCTGCTGTCGGGCGCGCTGGCCGGGCTTGCCGGCGTCGGCGAGGTCGGCGGCGTGCATTTCCAGGTGATGAGCGACATTTCGCCGGGCTATGGCTATTCCGGCATCGTCGTTGCCATGCTGGCCAGGCTCAATCCGCTCGGCGTCGTACCGGCGGCGATCTTCCTGGCCGCCGTGATGACCGGCGCCGAAGCGATGTCGCGCGCCACCGGCGTGCCGGCGTTCCTCAGCGATGTCATCCAGGGCACGGCGCTGCTCGCCATGCTGGTGGCGCTGCTGTTCACGGCCTATCGCATCCGCCGCGTCGGTGCCGCCTTATGAGCGCGGTGTTCGAACAGATCTTTCAGGTCGGCTTCCTCGCCGCCATTATCCGCATCGCCACGCCGCTGGCATTTGCCACGCTGGGCGAGATGTTCTCCGAGCGGGCCGGCGTGCTCAATCTCGGTATCGAAGGCATCATGCTGCTCTGCGCGATGACCGGCTTCACCGCCGCCAGCCTCAGCGGCAGCCTGTGGCTCGGCGTGCTGGCCGCGGTGTTGACCGGCATGGCGATGAGCGCGCTGCATGCGCTGTTCACGGTGGCGCTCGGCCTCAGCCAGCATGTCTGCGGCATCGGCGTTACTTTGTTCTCGTCCGGCCTTGCCTATTTCCTCTACCGTCTGACCTTCGGCCAGCAATCGGTGCCGCCCAGCATCAAGGGTTTTCAGACGGTGCCGATCCCGCTGCTGTCGGATATTCCGGTTCTGGGGTCAGCGGTTTTCAACCAGTTTGCGCTGGTCTACTTGGCAATCATTGCCATCCCGCTCGCTGCTTTCGTGCTCGACCGCACGCCTTGGGGGCTGTCGGTGCGGATGGTCGGCGAGAACCCGCGCGCCGCTGATTCCGCTGGGGTCAGCGTCATCGCCACGCGCTTCCAGGCGGTCATCCTCGGCGGTGCGCTGATGGGGCTTGCGGGCGCCTTCCTCACCATGGCACAGTTCAACGCCTTCACCTTTGGTGTCGTGTCGGGCCGTGGCTGGGTGGCGATCGCGCTGGTCGTGTTCGGCCGCTGGGACCCGTGGCGCTCTGCGGGCGCGGCGCTGCTGTTCGCCTTCGTCGATGCGCTACAATTGCGCATGCAGGCGAGCGGCCTCGGGCATATTCCCTATGAGACGTTCTTGATGCTGCCGTTCATTTTCACCATCGTCGCGATGGCCGTGATGTCACGCAACGCGGTTGCGCCGTCGGCGCTGCTGAAGCCGTTTCGACGAGAAGAGCGGTAAGCGAGTAGGCCAAGCCTGGGATACTCACATCGCCGTAAAACCATTATCGACAAACAGATGCGTCCCGTTAACGAAGCTGGACTCATCGCTGGCGAGGTACAGCGCTGCCTTGGCCACTTCCTCCGGCTCACCGATGCGGCCCTGCTGTGCGGCCAATGCGGCGTCCGACACGTCGACGCCGAGCTTGCCGAGATCGGCGACCTCGCGCAGGCCGTGCGGCGTGCGGATGAAGCCGGGACAGACGGCGTTGCAGCGTATGTTGCGGTCGCGGAATTCGACTGCGATGGCGCGCGCGAACATGTGGCAGGCGCCCTTGGTGGTGTCGTAGAGCACCTCCATGGGTGTGGCCGCCACAGCCGAGATCGACGAGGTGCAGACGATCGAACCGCCACCGGCAGCGATCATGCCCGGCAACACGGCGCGCGTCATCAGGAACATCGAGCGGACATTGACCGCATGCAGCCAGTCCCATTCCTGCACTGTCGTCTCCAGGAACGGCTTTATCACGATGGTGCCGGCATGGTTGAACAACACCGTGGCCGGGCCGAGCCTGGCAGTCGCCGCCTTCACTGCGGCCTCGACCTGCGCCTCGTCCGAGACGTCGGCCACCCAGTGTTCGGCGATATGTCCCCGCGCGCGTATCGCCGCCGCAGTGGCTGCCGCCGCCTCGCCATTGCGGTCGATGATCGCCACCTTGGCGCCTTCGGCGGCGAACAATTCCGAGGCCGCTCCGCCCATTCCGGTCGCGCCGCCCGAGATGATTGCAATCTTGCCGGCTAGTCTTGTACCCATGTTCTGTTCCCGTTCCCGATCGAAATGATCCGCATTTATGCCGGAATGGCGATGCTATCGCCTATGCAGACGTCGGCCAAGCTTGTCGCTCGCTTGTCGCCAGCAGGGGTCCCCCAGCAATCCAAAACCAAATAATAAGGCATACTGAGAAAATCGTTCTACATATCGCCAAAAAATAGCACTCGACAAAGTCTACTGATTTTATAGATTAATCCGCAAGACGGAGGTCGATATGTCCTATATCCAGAACGCCGAGACGGACCGCACCAGCCAGAGGCTGGCCAATAGCCAGGCTTTCCGCCCGGCCTATGCCGGCGCCTTCGCCTATCTCGTCTTTGCCCTTGCGTTCGTGTTCACCGGGGCAGTCGTGCTCGGCTTGATTCCCTGACCCGTTCAGGCCGAAGGGTGGCGACCTATCGCTTTCAGTGAGTGACCGGAGTTGATGAACCGAATGCGGATGCGCTTTGGCGCTGACCGCTTGTTTTTACGCATGTCGTCGTCTCAAAAACCGGGGCCACTTTTGGGCGACATACATCCAACGTGATGGAGGAGATGGCAATGCCGATCGAGTTCACGCATGTTCCCGGTAAAACGCATGCCGCCGACGCCGGTTCGGCCGTTCCGTTCTTCTATGATTTCGTCGAGACGGCGACAAAGCTGTCGCTGATCGAGGATTCCGGCTTCCAGAACATCGTCGTCGACGACCCGGCCGGGCTGTTGACCAATATGGACATCGCCGCCCAGGCGCTGGACCGCACCTCGTCGCTGGAAGTGGTGCTGACGCACTGGGCCGGCGTGATCGCGCCTGCGGTTGCGGCGCGGCAACTGGCGGCGCTCGACGCCAGGAGTGGCGGCCGGCTGGCGCTGAGGATGCTGAGCGAGCCGCTGGATGACGACGATGCCGAGACGCGTCCGGTCGGCCACACCGTGGTCTGGCAGCGCATCGACGAATATCTGGTGCTGCTGAAGCGGCTGTGGTCGAACGACCGGCCCTTCGACCATGAAGGTGCGTTCTACAGCATCAAGGGTGGCTATGTGCCGCGCAAGGGGCCGCATGGCGTCGATATCACCATCCGCATGGGTGGCCAGTCCGGCACGGCGCTGAAGGTCGCCGGCCGCCATGCCGACGTCTTCGAGCTGGCGCCTGGTTCGCCCGACGAGATCCGCCAGCTGATGGAACGGGCGCGCAGCGCCGCCGCCGAGCATGGCCGCGCCGGCAAGCTGCGTTTTGCGCTTCCGGTCCGGGTCCGCTCGGAGGGTGGCGCCTCTACCGTCGGACACAAGGCGGTCGAACTTTCCGGACCACCGGCGCAGATCGCCCTGTCGCTGCTGTCCTATGCGGCGCTGGGCATCAGCGAGTTCATGATCGTTGGCGTCGACAGGCCGCGCGAGATCGCCGGCGTCGGCCGCGAGACGATCGCGCTCTTGCGTAATTCGCTGGCACGCCGTGAGGCGGAGGTGCCGCAGCCCGGCGCGTTTGCCTCGCGGGGCGGGTCGGATATTCACGCAGCTGGGTAGCGAGATCGCGATCGGGAACGCCGGCGGGGACAGCACCCCCCTCTGTCCTGCCGGACATCTCCCCCTCAAAGGGGAAGATTGGCAGCTTGAGCGCCGGCTCTCAACGTTGGTAATTGGCGAAAGCCGACGTGATGTCTGATCGCCCTCCTTGCGGGGGATGCCCGGCAGGGCAGAGGGGTGCTGTCCCGCCAGCGTCTAATCACCACTCAGCACTGCCAGCGCCTCCAACACCGCGTCAGATTCCGTCAGCGTACCAAATACCCCGTCCTCCACCGTCACCATATGCAGCGCCGCGTCATGCGCGTATTGGTCGCCGCTGGCGCAGGCATCGGCGATGGTCAGGCACTGGAAATTGCGGTCGCAGGCCTCGCGCAGCGTCGTGTGCACGCAGACATCGGTCGTGCAGCCGGAAAAGATCAGATGGGTGATGCCGCGTGCGCGCAGCACAAGTTCCAGGTCGGTGTAGGTGAAGGCGCTGTTGCAGGTCTTGTCGACGATGATGTCGTGCGGCGCGACGTCGATGTCGGCGACGATCTGAAAGCCGGGGCCGGAGCGCAGCAGCACGTCGGTGCCTTCGAGACCCGCCCGCTTGCGGCGCCATCTCTCGTACGGCGTCATGTCGGCCATGTCGCCGCGATATCCCTGCCTGGTGTGAATGATGGTGAGGCCGGCCGCGCGTGCCGCTGATATCAGTCGGTTGACTGTCGGCAGGATGGCGCGCAGCGGCGCGGGGTCATAACCCTTCCTGGCGAAATAGCCGGTCGGCGAGAGGAAATCCTCCTGCAGGTCGATGACCAGCAACGCGGTGTTTGCCGGCACCAGCCGGCCGTCATAGGGGAAATCGAACGGTATCGCCTTGATCATCGCAGCCTGCCTCAATTGCTGCCCGGTATCGTGGCCCAGCAACCCTGCGGCCGTCCATCCCTCAGTGCGACGACACCAGGTAGACCGACGCCAGGACGATGTGCCGCTGAGACATCGCGCCGATAATCGTTGGCCAAAAAAGCCATCTTGTTTGTTGACTAGTAAACTCATGTTTTATAGTCAAGCAGGGCACTCGGCCGCCTGAATTGTTTCCAGCGGCTGTGCCGCGTTTGAGAGAAGCCAGAACCAGTGGCTGGATTTCCGGGGTCGACATTCCGTCACCGACCAGCCGATCGTACGTGCAATGACGAAGCGAGGAAGAAGCGTGTCCAGAAATGGTTTGTTGGCGGCGCTGGCCGCGGTCATGCTGTCGGCCGGCAGCGCTGCTGCGCAAGAGCAGCCAAACACGCAGCCCAGGGTGACGACGGAACCCGCTGCAGCTGCCCGGTCGGCGGCCCAGCCTTCCCCGGTCGCAGTCGAACGGCCCGCACCGGCTGCGCCTGTCGCGCCGGCTTCGCCAACTGCCGGGCAGGCGGCGCCGACCGCGCCACAGCCGGCAACCCAGCCCGGTGCATCCGCGCAGGCCGAGCCTTCGGCAATATCGCTGACGCTGCCGCACGATCTGTCGCCCTGGGGCATGTTCATGGCCGCCGACATCATCGTCAAGGCGGTGATGATCGGGTTGGCCTTCGCCTCGCTGGTCACCTGGACGGTGTGGCTGGCCAAATCGCTGGAGATTCTCTTCGGCAAGCTCGGCGCCCGTCGCGCTGCGCGCGCCATCGGCAATGCCGCCACGCTGCGCCAGGCCGGGCGCGCGCTTGGCAACAGTGGCGGCCCCGGTGCGCTTTTGGTGCGGGCGGCCGAGGAAGAGACTGCCCTTTCGGCCGGTGCGCTCGGCCATGTCACCGGCGACGGGCTGAAGGAACGCGTGACGTCGCGCCTGTCGCGCATCGAAGCGGCGGCGGCGCGGCGCATGTCGCGCGGCACCGGCGTGCTGGCGACGATCGGCTCGACGGCGCCCTTCGTGGGCTTGTTCGGCACCGTCTGGGGCATCATGAACGCCTTCATCGGCATCTCGCAGGCGCAGACCACCAACCTCGCGGTCGTCGCGCCCGGCATCGCCGAGGCGCTGCTCGCCACGGCGATGGGCCTGGTCGCGGCCATTCCCGCGGTGGTCATCTACAACGTCTTTGCGCGGTCGATAGCCGGCTACCGGCAGCTCCTTGCCGATGCCTCGGCCGGGGTCGAGCGGCTGGTCAGCCGCGATCTCGATTTCCGCACGGTGCCGCAGGCGCCAGCGCTGGCGGCGGAGTGATGGGCTATGGCGGCTAGAATTCGCGAGGCTATCGATGGCGATCTCGAGGAAAACCACGAGATCAATGTCACCCCGTTCATCGATGTCATCCTGGTGCTGCTGATCATCTTCATGGTCGCTGCACCCTTGGCGACAGTCGACGTCAATGTCGATCTGCCGGGTTCGACGGCGACGCCAGCACCCCGGCCGGAAACGCCGCTGTTCCTGACCCTGAAGGACGATCTGACGCTCGCGATCGGCAATGACAGCGTGCCGCGCCAGGCTTTCGCCGCGGTGCTCGACGGCAGAACCAAGGGCGACAAGCAGACCCGCATCTTCCTGCGTGCCGACAAGGCGGTCGGTTATGGCGAGCTGATGGAGTTGATGAACCTGCTGCGCGGCGCTGGTTATCTGAAGATCGCGCTGGTGGGGCTGGAGACGGTGCCGGCGGACGCATCCGCGGCGCACCGGGGCGCCGCCCCGTGACGCAACTGGCCGCCGCCGCACCCGCGGCCGACCCGCCACGCGCCGGCCTGCGCGAAATTGGCTTGTGGGCGGCTGCGGCCATTGTCATTGTCGGCGCGCATGTCGCGATCGCCTATGCCGTCCAGAGCTTCAGCCTGGCCAACATGGCCGATGGCGGCCCGCCGCCGGCTGTGGCTATCGAGCTGTCGCCGCTGATGGTGGCGCCGGCGGTGCAGGAGGACTCGATGGCCGACGTGGTGACGCCTGAGCCGCCGAACCAGATCGAGGAGGCGGTTGCCGAACTGAAGCCCGTCGTGGAGCCCGAGCCCGGTCAGCCGGGGCCGGTCGCCGAGAAGACGGAAGCGGTTCAACCCGCCGCTCCGATCGAGACGGCAGCGGCCGAGCAGCCCGATCAATCGCCGCCGCTGGATGAGGTGGTGCCCGACATCGTCCCGACCATAGCGCCGGATGTGGTCATTCCGCCGCCCCAGACCAAGCCGGCGGAGACCAAGCCGGCGGAGACCAAGCCGATCGAGAAGGCGAAGAAGGCTGCCGAAAAACCCAAGCCGAAAGCAAAGAAAGAGAAGAAGGAAAAGGCCGCGCCGGCGAAAGCGGTCGTGACCGCCAGTGTCGATCAAAAGGCAGCGGCGAAGGCGTCGGCGCCGAAGGCTTCGCAATCGAGTGGATCATCAGTCAGTGCAAGCAAATGGAACTCCCAGCTGATCGGATGGATCAATCGGCACAAGCGCTACCCGAGCGCGGCAAGGTCGCGGCGCGCCGTGGGTACCGCAAATGTGACCTTCGTCGTCAGCGCTTCGGGCAAGGTGACCTCCGTCCGGCTGACCCGATCTTCGGGGGACGCCGATCTCGATCGCGCCGCGCTCGGCATTCTGCAGGGTGCGACGGTGCCCGCGCCACCGCCTGAGAAGGCCGGTACGGCTGTCGTGGCGCCTTTGATGTTCACGCTGCGGAACTAGAAGCAGCCGGACAAGGCCGATCCCATGACCACGTACTTTCCCGCTTGACTGACCCGCCGGACCGAATACGCTAGCGCAAAATACCGGCCTTGGTCGCCGGGCGGCAAATATGCCTCGTATGCCTCGCCCTCCGGCGCTGGCTGCGGGGCATTGTCATTTCTGAGGATCGGTTTGAAACGGCGTATCGAGATCGGCATCCTGTATTCCCGCTCGGGCAGCTACCAGTTGGTCTCCGATGCGTGCCGGATGGGCGCCACGCGCGCCATCGCCGACATCAATGCCGATCGGAGCTATGGCATCGAACTGGTTCCGGTCGAGCGCGATCCGCAAAGTAATGCCGATCGCTACGCGACTTTGTGCGAGGACATTTTCAGGACCAGCAGCGCGCGCCATGTCGTCGGTTGCGTCACCTCGTGGAGCCGCAAGGAAACCATCCCGGTGCTGGAGAAGGCCGGCGGCATGCTCTGGTATGCCTGCCCCTATGAAGGGTTCGAGGCCAACGAGCATGTCGTCTACATGCACGCCTGCCCCAACCAGCATCTGGTTCCGCTGATGGCGCATGTCGTGCCGCGTTTCGGCGCCAACGGCTTCCTGCTCGGCTCGAACTACATTTGGGGCTGGGAGATGAACCGCGTGGCGCGCGACCTGATCGCGGATGCCGGCGGCAAAGTGCTGGGCGAGCGCTATCTGCGCATCGGCGAGACCGACGTGTCGCGGTTGATCGCGGAAATCCGGGCGACGAGGCCGAGCTTCATCCTCAACAATCTGATCGGCACCTCGTCGTATGCCTTCCTGGCGGCTTACCGCGAGTTGGGCGATGAGGATGCGGCATTCAGGCCGGAAAACTGCCCCGTCATCTCCTGCAACCTCACGGAAGGCGAGTTGCCGGCGATCGGCGAGACAGGGAAAGGGCATCTGTCGGTCGGGCCCTATTTCGCGCCCCGGCCGGCTGCCTTCGCTTCGTCCTTCGAGGCCTCCGCCTATGCCTCGGTGCAGGTGATGGCCGACGTGCTGTCGCGCAACACTGATGCCGGCCCGGCGGAATTTTCCAAGGCCTTCGCCGAGCGGCGCTTCTCCACCCGGCTCGGGCCGATCGCCATCGACGCCCACTCCCAGCACGCGACGCTGCCAGTGATCATCGGCCGGATCGCCGATGGCTTCTTCGAGGTCGTCAGCCAGGAGGATGAGGTCGCGCCGGATCCCTATCTGTCGCGCTACGACCCCGCCAAGACATTCGGCCGTCCGCGTCTGAGGGTGGTGTCATGACGCGGACGCGCATCCCCAATCTCGGCGGCGCGCGGGCTTTCATCCTGCATCGCCCGCATCCGACGGTGCAGGCCATCACCAGGCAATTGTCGGCCATCGGCCTGGCTACGATCGACTGCTGGCCGGAATTGCCGCCGGAAGCTCTCGCCGCCGATTTCGTCTTCTTCGATGCCGATCTCGGTTTCGACGAGCAGTTCCCGTGGGAAGCCGGTGAGGCGCCGATGCCGCTGGTGGCGCTGATCGGTTCCGAGGCGCCGGGGCGTATCGAATGGGCGCTGTCGCACAAGGCCGATGCGCAGCTGCTGAAGCCGGTCGGCAATGCCGGTGTGTACAGCGCATTGCTGATCGCAAGGCAGAGCTTCGAGGCACGCAAGCATTTAGCCGGCGAGATAGCGTCGCTGCGCCAGCGCGTCGCCGAGCGCCAGACCATTGTGCGCGCGGTGACGGCGCTGTCGAAAGGCAGCGATGACGAGCGTGCCTATGCACAACTGCGATCGCTGGCGATGAGCTGGCAGATCAGCGTCGAGGATGCCGCGCGCAGGATCGTGGCAATGACGGATGAGGAAGGCGGCGATGACCAGTCCCATCGCGCCTGATCTCCCGGTACGCATGCCGGCAAAACCGCGCGCCGGCGTCTGGCGTCGGCTGGTCAAACGCCGCCTGGCGCTGCTCGGGCTGGTCATCGTCGCCATTGTTGTCGCCGGCGCCGTGCTGGCGCCCCGGCTGACCGGCTACGATCCCAACGAGCAGATGTTCGACGGCCTGACCATCGAGGGCTCGCCGCTGCCGCCCAGCGCCCAGTATTGGCTCGGCACCGACCTGCTCGGACGTGACCTCTTGACCCGCATCCTCTACGGCGCCCGCACCTCGCTGATCATCGGCATCGTCGCCAATGGCGTGGCGCTTTTGATCGGCACTTTGGTGGGCGTCACCGCAGGCTATTTCCGCGGCTGGATCGGCAGTGCGCTGATGCGCTTCACCGATCTGATGATGGCGTTCCCGGCGCTGCTGCTCGCCATCTGCCTGGCGGCAGTGTTTCAGCCGAGTCTGTGGATCGTCGCCATGGTCATCGCGCTGGTCAACTGGGTGCAGACGGCGCGTGTCATCTACACCGAGACCTCATCGCTGGCCGAGCGCGAGTTCATCGATGCCGAGCGCAGCATCGGGGCGAGTGCGCCGCGCATCCTATTTCGCCACATCCTGCCGCATCTGCTGCCGACCATCATCGTCTGGGGCACGCTCGGCATCTCGACCACGGTTCTGCTCGAGGCGACGCTTTCCTTCCTCGGCATCGGTGTGCAGCCGCCGACCGCGTCGTGGGGCAACATCATTTTCGAGAACCAGACCTATTTCCAGGCCGCGCCCTGGCTGGTGTTCTTCCCCGGCGCCGCAATCCTCGCGTTGGCGCTGGCCTTCAATCTGATCGGCGACGCGTTGCGCGACATCCTCGATCCGACGCAAAGGGGCCGGGAATAATGGGGGGCCGGTCATGATCGCCTATCTCGGCCGCCGGCTGATCCAGTCGCTGCTCATCCTGCTTGGCGTCTCGCTGATCACTTTTGCGCTGCTCTACCTCTTGCCGGCCGACCCGGTGCGGCAGATCGCCGGCCGCAGTGCCACGCCGCAGACGGTGGAAAACATCCGCCAGCAACTCGGCCTCGACCAGCCTTTCGTGGTCCAGTACTGGCACTATCTGACGAAGCTACTCAGCGGCGATCTCGGCCGCTCCTACATCCAGCGCTCGGAGGTCACCGAACTCATCGTCTCGCGGCTGCCGGCCAGCCTGCTTTTGATGGTCGGCGCCATCCTTTGCGAATTGCTGATCGGGCTCTCGATGGGGCTGATCGCCGCCGTCAAGCGCGGCTCCGCCACCGACCAGACCCTGATGGTGGCCTCCTTCGTCGGCGTCTCGGCGCCGCAATTCGTCGTCGGCTTGTTGCTGCTCTACGTCTTTGCCGTGCGGCTAAGCTGGTTTCCGATCGGCGGCTACGGCACATGGCGCCATCTGGTGCTGCCGTCGCTGACCTTGGGCATACTCGGCGCCGGCTGGTACGCGCGCATGATGCGCTCGTCGATGATTGACGTCCTGCGCCAGGATTATGTCCGCACGGCGCGGGCCAAGGGCCTGGCGCGCAGCGCCATCATATTCCGCCACGCACTGCCGAATGCCATCCTGCCGGTCATCGCCATGATCGGCATCGACATCGGCATCTTCATGGGCGGCATCGTCGTCGTCGAAAGCGTGTTCGGCTGGCCGGGTATCGGTCAGCTGGCGTGGCAGGCGATCCAGCGCGTCGACATTCCGATCATCATGGGCGTCACGCTGGTCTCGGCCTTCGCCATCGTGCTCGGCAATCTGCTCGCCGACATCATCGCGCCGTTCATCGATCCCCGCATCAAGCTCAGATGAAAATGAAACAGAGAAAGGGAACACAACAATGAAAAAGTTTCTCGCATCCACAGTCGCGGCATCGGCCTTGGCCCTCATGCTCGGCATGACAAGCGTCCGCGCCGAAGACACGGTCGATCCCAACGCCAAGCAAGGCGGCGCCATCACCATCACCTACAAGGACGATGTTGCGACCCTCGATCCGGCGATCGGCTATGACTGGCAGAACTGGTCGATGATCAAGAGCCTGTTCGATGGGCTGATGGATTACGAGCCGGGCACCACCAATTTGAAGCCCGATCTGGCAGAAAGCTACGAGATTTCGCCCGACGGCCAGACCTTCACCTTCAAGCTGCGCCATGGCGTGAAATTCCACAATGGCCGCGAGATGACGGCCGACGACGTGAAATATTCGCTCGACCGCGTCACCAATCCGAAGACGCAGAGCCCCGGCGCCGGCTTCTTCGGCTCGATCAAGGGCTATGACGATGTCGCCGTCGGCAAGGCCGAAGGCCTTTCCGGCGTCACCGTCGTCGATCCCTACACGGTGAAGTTCGAGCTGACCCGGCCCGACGCCACCTTCCTGCATGTCATGGCCATCAATTTCGCCCATGTCGTGCCGAAGGAAGAGGTCGAGAAATATGGCGCCGATTTCGGCAAGCATCCGGTGGGCACCGGCGCCTTCAAGCTCGCCGAGTGGACACTCGGCCAACGCATCGTCTTCGAGCGCAATGCGGATTACTGGCACAAGGGCCTGCCACATCTCGACAAGATCACCTTCGAGATCGGCCAGGAACCGATCGTGGCGCTGCTGCGCTTGCAGAAGGGCGAGATCGATGTGCCCGGCGACGGCATTCCGCCGGCAAAATTCCAGGAGGTGATGGCCGATCCCGAGCAGAAGGCGCGCGTCGTCGAAGGCGGTCAGCTGCACACCGGCTACGTCACCATGAACACCACCATGGCGCCGTTCGACAATGTGAAGGTGCGTCAGGCCGTCAACATGGCGCTCAACAAGGCGCGCATCATCCAGATCATCAACGGCCGCGCCGTGCCGGCCAACCAGCCGCTGCCGCCGTCGATGCCGGGCTACGACAAGGAATACAAAGGTTATCCCTATGACGTAGCCAAGGCCAAGGCGCTGCTGGCCGAGGCCGGTCATCCCGATGGTTTCGACACGCAGCTGTTCGCCATGAACACCGATCCCAACCCGCGCATTGCCCAGGCGATCCAGCAGGACCTGGCGGCCATCGGCATCAAGGCCAGCATCCAGTCGCTGGCGCAGGCCAATGTCATCGCCGCCGGCGGTGACAAGGCCGGCGCGCCGATGATCTGGTCGGGCGGCATGGCCTGGATCGCCGACTTCCCCGATCCGTCGAATTTCTACGGCCCGATCCTCGGCTGCGCCGGCGCGGTGCCGGGCGGCTGGAACTGGTCGTGGTACTGCAACAAGGACCTCGACGCCAAGGCGGCCGAGGCGGATTCTGTGGTCGACCCGGCAAAGGCCGGCGAACGCGACAAGATGTGGAGCGCCATCTACGACAAGGTGATGGAAGACGCGCCCTGGGCGCCGGTCTTCAACGAACAGCGCTTCACCATGAAATCCGCCCGAATGGGCGGCGCCGACAACCTCTATGTCGACCCGGTCCATATCCCGATCAACTATGACAATGTGTACGTAAAAGATGTGCAATAGCTGCGACTACACCATCCATGGGCGCCATCACCATTTCGGCTGGGACAATTCCTTTGTCCCGGCCGAGCGGGTGGCGCCCGGCGCGACCATCGAGTTCCAGTGCCTCGATGCCGCCGGCGGCCAGCTGAACGCCGACAGCACGGTCGCCGAAATTGTCAAGCTCGACTTCGCCGGGGTCAACCCGGTGACCGGGCCGATCTTCGTCGAGGGCGCCGAGCCGGGTGACGCGCTCAAGGTGACGATCGAGATGTTCAAACCGTCCGGCTTCGGTTGGACGGCGAACATTCCCGGTTTCGGCCTGCTCGCCGACGACTTCACGGAACCGGCGCTGAACATCTGGAAATACGATGCAGCCGCGCTCGAACCGGCGCTGTTCGGGAAAAACGCGCGCGTGCCACTGAAGCCGTTCGCCGGCACCATCGGCAATGCGCCGGCTGAGATGGGGCTTCACTCGGTGGTGCCGCCACGGCGGGTCGGCGGCAATCTCGACATCCGCGATCTCGCTGCCGGCACGACGCTCTATCTGCCGGTTGAGGTGGCCGGCGCGCTGTTCTCGGTCGGCGATACGCACGCCGCACAAGGCGATGGCGAGGTCTGCGGCACGGCGATCGAGAGCCCGATGGACGTCGTGCTCAAGCTCGACCTTGTCAAGGACGCCAGGCTGAAGACGCCGCGCTTCACCACGCCGGGCCCGGTGACGCGCCATCTCGACGCCAAGGGTTACGAGGTGACGACGGGGATTGGGCCGGATCTGATGGCGGGCGCGAAGGAGGCGGTGGCGCAGATGGTCGATCTGCTCGCTGGGCGTTACCAGATCGATCCGGTCGAGGCCTATATGCTGGCCTCGGTGTGTGGTGATCTGCGCATCAGCGAGATCGTCGACATGCCGAATTGGGTGGTGTCGTTCTATTTTCCGCGTTGCGTGTTTGAATGATGTCAGGTCGGCGCTGCACCCCCACCCCGCTGCTTCGCAGCGACCCTCCCCACAAGGCGGAGGGTAAAGCGCTGCCGCCCTACCTCCCCCTTGTGGGGAGGTCGGACCGGACGTCCGGGTGGGGGGCAGCGCCAAGGTTTGTGCGAATGGTGCGACGGAACCAATCCGTCGCAGGGCTCCACCCACAATGACCCTCGCCGACACCCCCGTCCTCTCCATCGCCAACCTCTCCGTCAGCGTGCGCGGCGAGGACGGCGAGCGCAATGTAGTCTCCAACCTGTCGCTGACGCTGGCGCGCGGTGAGACGCTTTGCATTGCCGGCGAATCCGGCTCCGGCAAGTCGATGACCGCGCTGGCGATCATGCAGCTTTTGCCGCAGCCGGCGGCGCGCATATCGTCAGGCATGATCCGTCTTCGGGATGGGAATCGGGGCGACACCGACCTAGCAACCCTCGACGAACGCCAGATGCGGCGCATTCGCGGCGACCGCATCGCCATGATCTTCCAGGAGCCGATGACCTCGCTCAATCCGGTGCTGTCGATCGGCCGGCAACTGACCGAATCCATCGAAGCGCATACCAGCCTGTCGTCGGCGCAAGCCCGCCAGCGCGCGATCGAGGCGTTGAAGGCGGTGTGCATTTCGGAGGCGGAAAGCCGGCTAAAGCAGTTTCCGCACGAACTCTCCGGCGGCATGCGCCAGCGGGTGATGATCGCCATGGCGCTGGCGCTCGAGCCCGACGTGCTGATCGCCGATGAGCCGACGACGGCGCTCGACGTCACCGTGCAAGGCGAAGTGCTGGAGCTGTTGCGCGACCTGCAGCGCCAGCATGGCACCAGCGTCATCCTGATCACCCACGATATGGGCGTGGTTGCCGAAATGGCCGACCGGGTCATCGTCATGCGCGACGGCCGCATGGTCGAAGAAGGCACGACATCGGATATTTTTGCCCGCCCGCAGGCCGACTATACGCGCGAACTGCTGGCTGCCGTGCCGCGCATCGGCAGTGGTGTCGGTCGACAGAAATCCAGGGATGCGATTGACGTCTTGAAACCGGCCAATGTCGCCGAGGTCAACGACCTGCATGTCCGCTTCGATCTGCGTGGCGGCATCTTTGGCCGGGTCACCCGCCGCGTCCACGCCGTCGAGGGCGTCAGCTTCTCGATCGCGCCCAACGAAACGCTTGCTCTGGTCGGCGAATCCGGCTGCGGCAAGTCGACGACCGCCAAGGCGCTGGCCGGACTGGCGCCGTATAGCGGCGACATCGTCATTGGCGGGCGCAATCTCTCCGGTCTTGGCCGCGACGAGCGCAAGGCGGTGCGCCGTGACGTCCAGATGATTTTCCAGGATCCCTTCGCTTCGCTCGATCCGCGCATGCGCGTCGGCGAGCTCGTCGCCGAGCCGCTGGTGATCCATGGCATCGCCTCCAAGGACGAGCGCCGCGAACGGGTGGGGGCGCTGTTCGAGCGTGTCGGCCTGTCGGCCGACCAGATGGAGCTTTACCCGCACGAATTCTCCGGTGGCCAGCGCCAGCGCGTCTGCATCGCCCGAGCGCTGGCGCTACGACCAAAACTGATCATCGCTGACGAAAGCGTCTCCGCGCTCGACGTCTCGGTGCAGGCGCGTGTGCTCGATTTGCTGAAGGAATTGCAGCGCGAATTCGGCGTCGCCTATCTCTTCATCTCGCACGACATGGCGGTGGTCGAGAACATTTCCGACCGCGTTGCCGTCATGTATCTCGGCCAGATCGTCGAGATGGGCACGCGCGACCAGGTGTTTTCCAACCCGCGCCATCCCTACACCAGGCGGCTGATCGACGCCGTGCCGGTGCCCGATCCGGCGCAGCGCAGAACGCGCTTCGCGCGCCTCGACCAGGAAATCCCGAGCGCCACCCGCAGGATCGGGGAGGCGCCGCTGAAGCTGGCGCTGAACGATGTCGGCGGCGGCCATCTGGTTGCTGCGGAAAGCTGAGCCCGCACTGGCTGGCAGCTGTTCTTTTACTTTGTTGAGTACAACCAAGAACTGCCGTCTCGGGTTTACCGCGTCTTAGGTGGACGGCGGCCACTATACGGTCGGCGTTCTTGCCACGGGGAAAACAGTGCTCAAGGCGGTTCTGCAACTGCTGCCGGGTCGGTTCATGGATGTGCGCATGCGCGTGTCCGAGGGCTACGAGACGCGCGTGGTGGAGCGGCCCGGGCGCTGGATGAAGGCTGCCGAACTGGAGCAGCTGAGCAGCGATCTGCGGCTGGTAGCGTCCAAGACACTGAAGTTCGGCAGCCTGACCTATGGCGTGTTTTCCGGCGACCGCAGCCGGCTGGAACATTCCATCATCACCATTGTCTACCGGCGCAGCGACCGGCAGCCGATCGCCTTCAACTCGCTGGCGCTGATGGAGACATCGCTCGCCGGCAAGCCCTATGAAGTCTTGCACCTCGGTTTGGTCATGATCGATCCCGACGAGCGCAGCCGCGGGCTGAGCTGGATCCTCTACGGCCTGACCTGCTTCCTGATGTTTTTGCGCAATCAACTGCGGCCGATCTGGATTTCCAATGTCACCCAGGTACCCGCTGTCGTCGGCATGGTCGCGGAGGCGTTCAGCAATGTGTTCCCAGGACCGCATGCCGGCGCGCGCCGCTCGCTTACCCATGTGCTTCTGGCGCGGCAGATCATGGCGCGGCACCGCCATGTCTTCGGCGTCGGCCCCGAAGCGGGTTTCGACGAAGAGCGTTTCGTCATCACCAATGCCTATACGGGCGGCTCGGACGATCTGAAGAAAACCTTCGACGAGACGGCCAAGCACCGCGAGGAGACCTTTAACGAGTTCTGCCGCAAGGAACTCGACTACGGGCGCGGCGACGATGTGCTGCAGATCGGCCAGATGAGCTTCCAGTCGGCGCGCACCTTTCTCGCCGACACGGTTCCGCGCCGCTCGCTTGCAGCACTTGCCGTGGCCGGCGCGGCCGCCACGCTGCAGCGGCTGGTGCTGCCGGTGGTTCACTGGGCCGATAGCACCCGCCAATGGAATGTGCTGAGACCATGGACACGCTGATGGCTTCATTCGTGGCGTCTCGGTTTATCCGCAAGCTGATGGCAGCCGGCCGATGATGAACCTCGACGGCACGCTCGTCGCCGACACCATCACCTCGCTAGCGGCGCTGGT
The DNA here is from genome assembly GCF_040322455.1 of Mesorhizobium sp. M0139. Lineage (NCBI taxonomy): Bacteria > Pseudomonadati > Pseudomonadota > Alphaproteobacteria > Hyphomicrobiales > Phyllobacteriaceae > Mesorhizobium > Mesorhizobium sp. M0139. The sequence continues at coordinate 241,666 of NZ_JAMYTN010000001.1, read as the reverse complement.
TGGCCTGCTTGTCGTGATATCGATCATAGGCGGGCGCGACACGGGCGATCCGCTGTCGCGGCGCTTTCTATTCGGCCTCAAGGTGCTGGCAGTGCTGCTTGCCTGCCGCATCCTCGACTGGACCACGGGTCTTGCCTTTTTCCGGTTCGTCACCATCACGGCGGCGGGTCTGCTGCCGCTGGCCGCACTGCTGCTGACCGAAGGCCTGCTGCGCCGGCACGCGCCGTTCGCTCTCAAATTGTTCGCCGCCGGCGGTGCCCTGCTGTTCTTCCTTCTGGCGCCGATCCCGGCACGTTTCGCTGAACCATGGCGAATGGCGGTACTACTTGCCTTCCAGTTCGGAGGTTTTCTCGCCATCGGCTGGCTGGTGATGACGCGCGATCGCGACAGCCTGTCGGCGGCCGAAAACCGCACGGTCGAGCGCATGGCGCTGTCGCTGCTGTTGATCATTCCGTTCATGGTCACCGACTACCGGCCCGGCCTGTTCGAAGTGCCGGTTCGGCTTGGCGGCATCGCCATCCTGTTCCTGTGCTGGCTGACGATCGGCCTTGGACGCGCCAGCCTCGGCCATCGCGACACGATCGGCGCCTTTACCGTGATTACGCTGAGCTCGGTTTTCGCCGGGCTGGCGCTGGGCGGCATCGACGATCTCGGCTGGCGCGGCAGTGTGCAGGGCGTGGTGATCGTGCTGTCGGCGACGCTGCTGGCAGTCATCTACAATGACAGCGTCAGCCTCACCGCGGAGAAGCGCCGCGACTCGTTGCTGAAGCACATGGCCGAGGGTGATCTCACCGACTCGGCGCGCTTCCTGCGCGGCCTGCAGAGCCATATCCTTGTCGACGGCGCGCTGATCCTGCCGGCAGGGGACCTCGGCGACTTCGACCTGAAGGTGCTGGCCCGTGCACTGGAGCAGGAGCCCGTGCGCTCGCTCGCCGATACGCAGCCGGGGGCGCCAGTCGACCAGGATATACGCGAGCAGCTGGCATGGCTGTTCGAGAAATTTGAGGCGACCCATGTGCTGCTGGCGACGCTCGAGCCGTTGACCGTGGTGGCGCTCAACATGCCGGCGCTGGCATCGTCGCCGGGCGTGGAAATGGAGCTGCGGGCAGTCCAGCGCATGGCGATGCTGATCTCGCAGCGGCATGCGAAGGGTTGATCATCTGAACGGGCCGGCTCTTGCGTCGGCCCGTTGCCGTAGCCGGGTCAGGCGGCCTTGGTCTTCAAGGCCTCTTCGTCGCGCACCATTTTTGTCACGGCGGCGAAGTCGAGCTTGCCGGAGCCAAGGACCGGTACCTTTGAGACCACCCGCACTTCGGCCGGGACCATCAGGTCCATGGCGCCGTTGGCCTTGGCGTAGGCGAGGAATTCCGCTCGTGTGGCGCCGGATGCCTCAGTGATGAGGATCAGCTTTTCGCCCTTGCGCGCGTCGGGCACCGTGGCGACCGCCGACAGCGAGCCCTTCCACAATTCGCCGGCCAGCGCTTCGACAGCGGCGAGCGAGATCATCTCGCCGCCGATCTTGGCGAAGCGCTTGGCGCGGCCGCGAATGGTGATGAAGCCGCCTTCGTCGATAGCGACGACGTCGCCCGTATCATGCCAGCCGTCCTCCAGCGGTTCGAGCACGCCGGGCTTCTCGGCCCGGAGATAACCGGCCATGACATTGGGGCCGCGCACGAACAGCCGGCCGCCTTCGTCGACGCCGGGGACCGGATCGAGGCGGTATTCCATGCCGGGCATGATCTTGCCGACGGTTCCGGAGCGATTGTACATCGGCGTGTTGATGGAGATCACCGGCGCCGTCTCGGTGACGCCGTAGCCCTCGAGGATGCGTAGGCCGAACTTCTCCATATAGGTCATGCGCGTCGCTGTCTTGACCGGTTCCGCGCCGGCAAAGCAATAGCGTATCGAGCGGAAGTCGTAGGGGTGAGCGGTGCGCGCATAGCCGGAGAGGAAGGTGTCGGTGCCGAAGATGATCGTCGCGTTCGAGCCGTAGATCAGTTCCGGCACGAGGCGGTAGTGCAGCGGCGAGGGGTAGAAATAGACCGGCACGCCGGAGATCAACGGCAGCACCGTGCCCGCGGTCATGCCGAAGGAGTGGAAGATCGGCAGCACGTTGAACACCTTGTCGCCCGAATGGAAGTCGATACGCGACGCCGCCTGGGCGGCGTTGGCCAGGATGTTGCGGTGGCTCAGAACGACGCCCTTCGGCGTGCCTTCCGAACCCGAGGTGAACAAGATCACCGCCGCATCGCCGGGCTTGCGTTTCGCGCGCGGCGTCGACTTGCGCAGCAAGCCGAGCAGCTTATCCTTGAGACTGATGGTCTTTCTGAGATCGTCGAGCCACACGATGTCGACCGAGCGACCGAGTTCCTCGACTACAGCGCCGAGCTTTGCCTGTTCGACGAACGCGCGGGACGTCAGCACGGTGCGGACTTCGGCGGCCTTGCAGGCGGACAGAATATTGGCAGCACCTGCGGTGAAGTTCATCATCGCCGGAACCTTGCCGGCGGACATGACGCCGAGCAGCGTCGCGCAAGAGCCGTTGGCGTTGGGCAGCATGATGCCCAGCGTCTGCTGGTCGGCATAAAGGTTCTGGAACTTCTCACCAAGCACGGCGGCAGCCGTGAGCAGCTTGCTGTAGCTGAGAGAACCGGTGACCGGATCCTGAACTGCGAGCTGATTCATGCCGCGTTCGTTCGCCGTCTCGATGATCTTTTCCAGTACGGTCTTGTCGATGTCCTGGGTGCGGAAAACGAGATCCGACATCACCTGGTAGAGCGCGGAACCCGCCGCGGCGCGGCGCTTGCGGCCCTTCAGCTCTTGCGGCACCTCGAGCTTGACCGGTTCCAGAATGGTCACCTTGACCTTCGGGAACAGGCGGCGGCGCACATGCTGCGAGCTCAACCGCGAGAAGTAGGTCTTCTCCAGCCCGTCGATGCGCACCGGCACAACCATCGAGCCGGTCTTGTCGGCAACCATGGCGGCGCCGTCATAGACCTTCATCAGGCCGCCGGTCACCGTGATGCGTCCCTCCGGGAAGATCACCAGCGGGTCGCCGCCCTGCACGATCTTGATCAGCGTGCGGGTCGACATCGGCTTGGCCGGGTTGAGCGGCAAAGCGCGGGCAAGTTTCATGAACGGCTTCATCCACCAAGCCTGGGCAATGGTGTAGTCGATGGCGAAGACCGGTTCCTCATCGGTCAGCGTCAAGGCGAGCGGACCGTCGAGGAAGCTGACATGGTTGAGCGCCAGGATCGGCGCCTTGCCGGCCGCCTTGAGGTTTTGCATGCCCTCGACTTCGAGGCGCAGGAAAGCGCGGAACAGGATGGAGACGAAGTCACGGAAGGGGTTCGTCGGCAAATATTTCAGCATCAGCCAGGCGGCAATCGCATTGGCCGCGACGAGGCCGAACAGGATGCCGCCGGTCGAGACCTTCGTCTGGATCAGGGCCATGATGATGCCGCCGCCAGTCATGAAGCCGGCATTGACGATACTGACGGCGGCGACGACCCGGGCGCGCCGCGCTTCGGGCGACCAGGCCTGCACGGCGGCGAAGGTCGGCACCACCAGGAAAGCGGCTGCAATGGCCATGCCGGCGAGGTCGATGGCGACGCGGATCGTGTTTGGGCCGGCGAAGAATGCGCCAAGGGTTTCCGCCTGGGGCGACGGCGTCATGCCGGAGATGGTCCAGGCGAGATGCAGGCCGAACAGGGCGAGCAGCGCCGTGCCGACCGGTGCCGGCAACAGCACGATGCGGCCCTGCGACATCCAGGCGGCGATGGCCGAACCGATGGCGATCGAGACGGCGAACACGGCGAGGTAGACGGTGACGGCCATTTCGTTGCCGCCGAGCGAATCCTTGATCAGGACCGGCAGGAGCGAGAGCACGATGGCGCCGATCAGCCAGAACCAAGACGTCATCAGGCCGGCGCGCCAGATGCGCGTGTCGGTGCGCAATTCGGTGACCTGGCGCCAGGTCGAGCGGAAGATGTTCTTGTCGATGACAAGGTCGGGCGCCGCCGAACCGGTGGACGGGATATAGCGGCTGACGAGCCAGCAACCGACGGCGAGCGCCATCATGATCGGTCCGAACACCGCGACGCCGATACCATCGGCGGAAACGACGCCGCCGGCTATGGTGCCGCCGAGAATCGCGGCAAACGTGGCTGACTCGATCCAGGCGTTGGCCTTGGGCAGTTCCTTGCGTTCGAGGTGATCGGGCAGGATTCCGTATTTGATCGGTCCGAACAGCGCCGAGATGATGCCGAACATCAACAGCGCCGTCATCAGCACGGGAATGGACGACAGGGCGATGCCGACGACGGAGACACCCGCCGCGGCGATCTCGGCGAATTTCAGACGCTTGGCTATGAGAGCCTTGTCGAAGCGGTCGGCGAGCTCGCCGCCGAGCGCCGACAAGAGCAGGAAGGGAGCCATGAAGACGGCGCCCGCCAAGGTGACCAGTGATGCCGCCTGGTCCGCCGCCAGCGTGAACAGAATAAGGAACACCAGCGTGTTCTTGAGGAAATTATCGTTGAAGGCGGACAGGAACTGCGTCCAGAACAAGGGCGCAAAGCGCCTGGATGTCATCAGATGAGCTGTGGGACGATTGATCGGGGCGATTTCCATAGCGGCGACTTCCATTGGGCAAGACCGGTGAAAATCCTGACTGGATTGATCAGCGGTCTTGCGCGTTGAGCCTTGTTTAGCGGGAACCCGGTTACACTTCGTTACTGCGGCTGACTTCCATCAGCAACTTCTCGGTCTTGGCGTCTTCCAGCCGGTTGATGAAGCGGCTTGCCTCTTCCGAGTCGCGCAGTGTCTTGGTGATGGTGATCGAGGTGTGCACGAGCATGATGGCGGCCATGGCATAAAACCCCTTGGCGGCGAAGCTCGCCTCCATGAAGTAGATGCCGCCGGCCATCATTGTGGCGGCAACGGCGAAACTGGCCATGGTGAAGGTCTTCCAGGCGCTTGAGTCCTTGGGGGAATAGGTGTTCGGGGTCATCGATATGGTCCTTTCGTTTCAAGGTTAGGTTGGTTGGGCGTGGGTCTGTTTCAGGCTGGATACAATCAGGCTGGATACAATCAGACTGGATAACAATCAGGCCGGGTACGATCAGGCCGGCTTGGTCATGGTCTTCGTGAGCCGTTCGAGCACGGCGTCGGCGCTGCTTCTCAGCGGCGCACCGCAGCCGGCGGCCGCAAGCTTCTCTGAGACCGCGGCAGGATCGCCCGACTGTTCCATCTCGGCCATGGCGGCCGCGGTGTCGTCGATCTGCTTTTGCCTGGTGCGCAGGCGCAGCAGCGTCTCCTCGGCGTCCCTGAGCGCCGACAGGCTGGAGCCGGGCGCGCTTTCTCGCAGGCGCTGGGTCGAGTCGACCGCGGCAACGATGCGCTGGCCGCGCTGCAATTCGCGCAGGCGCATTTCGGAGACGCGGATAATCCGCTTGAGACGCTCAATCTCGGTGCCGAAGCTTTTCTGCGCCTCGGCGGAGGCGTCGCGTTCGGCTTCCAGCATGGCGATGGTTTCGGCGGCTTCGCGGGCCAGTTCATTCTGTCCCTGCTCGATCGCGGCGATCGTGCGCTTCTCCAAATCGTCGATGCGGAGGACAAGCTTCTTGTACTGCGCGACTTCCTGTTCGTTCTGGGCGATGGCAATTGCAACCGCCCGGCGGGCGGCCGCGATAGCGTCGGCGCAATCGCGGATCTGCTGGCGCAGGATTATCAGCGCGTTGCGGTCGACGACCGCCTCGGCGGCTTCGTAGCTTCGGCCGCGAACGAGAGCAAAAAACTGTTTCAACATTTCCGTTTCTCCTCTATGAACGTTGTTCATGAGGCAAAGTAGCACATTGTGAACGGCGTTCAAGGAGAAAATGAACGGTGTTCATGATTGCGCATAAGAGAAGGTTAATGACCGCAAAACGGGACGCCAAACGCGAGGACCTCAAAGGCAGGCTGATCGAGGCCGCGCAAGCGCGCATCCAGTCCTCGGGGCTCGCCGGGCTGCGCGCACGCGACATCACGGCCGATGCCGGCTGCGCGCTCGGCGCGCTCTACACCGCCTTCGCCGACCTCGACGAGCTCATCCTGCACGTCAATTCGATCACGCTGGCAAGACTTGGGGCGGCGTTGGAACAGGAGGCGACCGCCGCCGCCGAGCCAAGGGCCAAGCTGAAGGCACTGGCCAAGGCCTATCTCGGCTTCGCCCGCGGCAATCGCATGGCGTGGAAGGCGCTGTTCGAGCATCGCATGGCGCCAGGCGTGGCGGTGCCCGGATGGCATCTGGCCGAACATGCCGTGCTGATCCAGCATCTAGTCGAGCCGCTGGCGGCGCTGCTCCCGGCGGCGGCAACGCCGGAGCTTTTGGCCCGCGCGCGCACGCTGTTCTCCGCCGTGCATGGGATCGTCGCCATCTCGCTCGAAGACCGTTTCATTGGCCTGGCGTCCACCGATCTCGAAGGTGAGCTGCTGGGTTTCGTCGGCACGCTGGTGAGCGGACTGGAGACGGAAAGGGAATGAACTGCTGCGATCGGCTCTTGCCTCACGGCACTCTGCCCTTATGAAGATCGTGGCGCGGACTGCCGGTTGATCCAGGCCGGCTGAGACTGTTGGGGATATCCGGTGACAATCGATCAGAACCGTCGGTTTCGACCCGAAATACAGGGGCTGCGCGGCTTGGCGGTCGCGCTTGTCGTGGTCTATCACATATGGCCGGATGTGCTGCCTGGCGGATATGTCGGCGTCGACGTCTTTTTCGTCATCTCTGGCTATCTGATCACGGGCCTGCTGGCGCAGATGGCGCTGCGCGGCGTCCGGATTTCACTGATCGAATTCTACTCGCGACGGGTGCGACGGTTGTTGCCGGCAGCAACCCTGGTGCTGCTGGTGGCATTGCTGGGCACGCTGCTTTTCATCTCAAAGGCGCGCTGGGAGGAAATGGGCAACCAGATCGTGGCGAGCGCTCTTTATGTCGAGAACTGGCGGCTGGCCTCGATTGCGGTCAGCTATCTCGAGGCCGACACCTTGCCGAGCCCGGTGCAACACTACTGGTCGCTTTCCATCGAAGAGCAGTTCTACATCGCCTGGCCGTTGGTGATGATCGGCGTGATCTGGCTGGCGCGCCGCCGTGACCTTCCGCTGAGGGCCTGCTTGATCGGGGCGTTGTCGCTCATTTTCGCGGCATCACTTGTTGCCTCTGTCGTTTTGACGGCGACGGATCCGGCCCAGGCCTATTTCGTCAGCCATACCCGCCTGTGGGAATTGGCGCTGGGTGGTCTGCTGGTGCTGACCGAACACCAGTTTCGACTGGCGGCACTCACTAGACAGTGGCTGGCGATCGCCGGCATCCTGGGCATCGTTGCGTCCGCCTTGCTGTTTTCCGCTGCAACTCCATTTCCCGGCGTCAGTGCGTTGTTGCCGACCTTGGCCACAGTGCTGGTCATCCTGGCTGGCGAGGTTGAAGTCGGCCGGTTTCGTGGGCTCGATTCGTTGCCACTTCGTTTCATCGGCGATCGCTCCTACTCGGTCTATCTATGGCATTGGCCGCTGATCACCATCTCCCAGGCGCAGGGTCATTCGCTGACCCTTGCCGGCGGTTTCGGCCTGATTGCGGCGACCCTGCTTCTATCGGATCTGTCCTATCGATATGTTGAGCAGCGCTACCGGCAAGCTCGGGGCGGCGCCTGGTGGAAGCCGCTGGGATACGGCACCGCGGCGGTTCTCACATGCGTGGCCGCATCCGGCAGCCTGCTGCTCTTTCTGAAGACCGAACGCATCGACACCGCGCTGATCGGCACGCCTTCCTACCCTGGGCCCGCCGCTCTCGTCTCCGGCGCCGTGGTCCCGGACGGTGTGAACCTTCTGCCGCCGCTGGCCCGGCTGAGGCGGGACGTGCCGGTCGTGTATGCAAGGAAGTGCCACCAGGAGGAAAGCTCGGAGCCCAAACGATGCTCTCTAGGCGATCCCACGGGTGCGAAAACAATGGTTCTGGTGGGAGATTCTCATGCAGCCCAGTGGGTGCCGGCACTGGACAAGATCGCAAAGGACCGCAACTTCAAACTGGTTACCTTTACAAAATCCGCCTGCCCATTCACCCGCGTGGCCATCACGGCGGATGGCAAACCCAACGTCTTATGCGCGCAGTGGCACGAAAAGGTGCTGGCCGAGATCCTAAAGCTGAAACCGGATCTGATCTTCACCAGCCAGTCCAATTACGGAGCGGTTCAGCAAGACGTGATGATCGAGGGGCTGCGAAGTCTCTGGGGCGGGCTGACGGACGCCGGCTCGCAAATCGTTGCCATCCGCAACACGCCCTATATGAAATTCGACCCGGGCGAATGCCTGAGTTCGACCCCAACGAAATGCGTCACCAAACTGAGCGATATTGAGCGGAGCAACGTGTTGGCGCTGGCCGCGGAAGGACAGAAAAATGTGCGCGCCATCGATATGCTCGATGCCATTTGCGGGCCGCAACTATGCCCGGCAGTTGTCGGCAACATCATCGTCTGGCGGGACAGTCATCATCTGACCGCCAGCTACTCGCTTGCCCTGGCGCCCTATCTCGCAGCGAAGGCGGGGCTTTGACGAGACGTCTCGGAACTTAGATGTGTCGACAGGCAGGAAAATTCCGCTGGTGGAGCTGAGGAGGATCGAACTCCTGACCTCGTCATTGCGAACGACGCGCTCTCCCAGCTGAGCTACAGCCCCGTCCAGCGGATGGCGCATTTATCGAAGGCTGCGGTTTCCTGTCAAGGCGGGGTTTTGCCGAATTCCCTTGTGCCCGGTGCTTGTAGGCGACCGGCCCTTGCCGGTTTCGCGCGCAATGGCTACATGTCGGCAACAATCGGAGACCGGCATGCTCGCCCTCATTCAAACAATCGTCATGGCGCTGGACCTATACTGGTGGGTCATCATCGCCTCGGCGATCTTTTCCTGGCTCTATGCGTTCAACGTCGTCAACTCGCGCAATCAATTTGTCGGCAGCATCGGCAACATGCTCTACCGGCTGACCGAGCCGGCGCTGCGGCCGATCCGTCGGTTCATGCCCGACCTCGGCGGCGTCGACATTTCGCCGATCATCCTGCTTCTGCTCCTGTTCTTTCTCAGGCAGCTCATTCTCACCACGATAGCGCCGCTGGTCCTGTGAGCCTGACGATGGCATGAGCGCGCCATTCCGCTTGCGCGTCGACGGCATCGACCTGTTTATCCGGCTGACACCGAAGTGTTCGGTGGACAGGCTCGAAGGCGTCGAGGTATCGGCCGACGGGCGCAGCCGTTTGAAGGCGCGCGTGCGCGCCGTGCCGGAGAATGGCGCGGCCAATGCGGCGCTGGAACCGCTGGTGGCCAAGGCGCTGGGCGTTCCGGCATCGGCCGTGTCGGTCATTGCAGGCGGCACGGCACGGCTGAAGACGGTGCGTGTCGCGGGTGATCCGGCGGTGCTGGCGCAGCGTATCGGGGCGCTCAGCCGCTGATCGAAGATCCAGCGTTGCGGCATGCAGCCCCTTGATCTGTCGGCGGAACAGCGCCCCCCTCTGTCCTGCCGGACATCTCCCCCACGAGATTGGCAGCTTCCGCCCCGCTCTCAATCCCCCAGCGGCAGCTTCGGATCGTCAACCTTCAGCGTGTTCACGCTCTGCTTGATGCGGCGCAGGTTTTCGAGAACCCTGGGTCCGCGCGTCTCGGCCACGGAGGTGACGATCATGTCGACGATCGACAGCAGAGCATAGCGCGACGAGGTCGGCTTGTAGATGTTGCCGTCCTCCAGCGACTGGAACTGGATGACGGTATCGGCGGCCTTGGCGAGCGCTGATTCCGGCGGGGTTACGGCGATGGTGGTGGCGCCATATTGCTGGGCCACCTGCACGGCGTCGATGACCGATCGCGCATAGCCGGACACCGAGAACGCGATCAACGTCGTCTCCGACGTAGCGACCGCGGCATACATGCGCTGCAACTGCCCGTCGATCTGCGCCAGCACCGGCACGCCCAGCCTAAACAGCCGGTTCTGCATCTCGGTCGCCATCATCGAGGAAATGCCGCCGGAGCCGATGCACAGCACATTGCCCGAACTGACGATGCGCGCGGCCACGCCCACCAGCGTCTTCATGTCGAGGTTTTCGCTGGCGCGCTGGATGGCGGCGATTGCCGCTTCGGTGATGGCCGACGCAATGCGCTGCTCGCGCGCGTCCCGGTTCAGCGGTTCGGGCGATAGATACTGGCCGCCAATGGCGATCGCCTGCGCCAGGTAGAATTTGAAATCGCGCAGACCCTCGCAGCCGAGATTGCGGCAGAAACGGGTGACCGTCGGCTCGCTGACGCCGACGCGCGCGGCAATTTCCGAGATTGCCGCCTTGGAGGCGAAGTCGAGATCTGTGAGCACGAGACCGGCCAGGCGGCGGTCCGATTTGGTGCCGTCCTGCGACATCAGCTGCAGGCGCGTGATGATGTCGGCCGGCGTTTTCATTTCTGGGTTGTCGTCTTCATCGTGGTATTTTCGTTTTCATGCCGGCGCTCATAGCGGCAGGCCTGTCGCCGTGTCGAACAGATGGATGTTGCCCGGCGCTACCGAGACCGGCAGCATTTCACCCGGCTTGACCTGGATCCGGTCGCGGAACACGGCGCGCACCGTGTCGGCACCGATCGCACCATAGACATGGGTTTCCGAGCCGGTCGGCTCGACGACATCGACCTTGATCGCCATCGCGTCGACAGCCTCGCCGATGACGAAGTGTTCGGGCCGTATGCCGGCCTCGACCGTGCTGCCAGCCGGCACCGTCTTGCTGCCGAGCGCCAGTCGCCCTCCGCCGGCCGATTCGAACCAGCTTTTCTCGGGCGTCGTCTTCAGGGCGCCGGAGACAAAACTCATCGACGGCGAGCCGATGAAGGAGGCGACGAATTTGTTGGCGGGACGGTCGTAGAGTTCCAGCGGTGCGCCGACCTGCTGGATCTTGCCGCGGTCCATCACCACGATGCGGTCGGCCATGGTCATGGCCTCGATCTGGTCGTGGGTGACATAGACGATGGTCGATTTCAGCCGCTGGTGCAGCGCCTTGATCTCGGTGCGCATCTGCACGCGCAGTTGCGCGTCGAGATTGCTGAGCGGCTCGTCGAACAGGAACACCGAGGGTTCGCGCACGATGGCGCGGCCCATTGCGACGCGCTGGCGCTGGCCGCCCGACAACTCCCGGGGATAGCGGTCGAGATAGGAGAACAGGTTGAGGACGCCAGAGGCCTTTTTCACCTTGGCGTCGATTGCCGTGCGGCTTTCGCCGCGGATCTTTGGGCCAAAGCCGATATTGTCGGCCGCTTTCAGGTGCGGAAACAGCGCATAGGACTGGAAGACCATCGCGATGTTACGCTGCTGTGGCGGCAAATCGTTGGCGCGCACGCCGCCGATCAAGAGGTCGCCTGCGGTGATCGGCTCCAGCCCGGCCAGCATGCGCAGCAAGGTCGACTTGCCGCAGCCGGAAGGGCCGACCAGCACGACGAACTCGCCGCTCTTGATGTCGAGGCTGATGTTTTCGAGGATCTTGTGGCGTCCGAAAGATTTCGACAGGTCGCGGAACTCGACATCGGTCATGGTCAGGCTCCCAATATGTCGTCGATGAAGGGCAGGAAGCCGGCGGTCAGTCCGGCGTCGACCGGCACCACCGCGCCGGTTATCCCCGATGCGCGATCCGAAACAAGGAAGGCCACCGCTTCGGCCACTTCCGTGGCGTCGACGATGCGGCCGAGCGGATAGAGCCGCTTGAGCTTGCCGAGAACATCCGGGTTCTTGGCCAGCCGATGGTCCCATGCGGCGGTGCGGATCGAGCCGGGGCAGACGACATTGGCGCGCAGCCCGCTGCGGCCGAGTTCCACAGCGATCGCTTTGGCATAGGCATTGATGCCGGCCTTGGCCGCGGCATAGGCCGGGTTGCCGAAATGGGCGATGGCGTTGACGGAAGAGATGAAGACGACGCTGCCCGAACCGCGCGCGGCCATTGCCTTGATCAGCGGATCGGCGAACAGCATCACCCCGGTCAGATTGAGGTCGAGCTCATGCGTGATCTTGTCGGGGGTCAGCGCTGCAAGAGTCTCGGCGCGCGTCCAGCCGGCATTGTTGATCAGGATGTCGGGCACGCCGTCTTTCCCGAGGATCGCCGTGATCGCGGCATCGGTGGAGATCCGGTCGAGAAGGTCGAAGACGTGGCCCGACGCCAGATGCGGACTGCCGAGCTGGTCTTGCGACTGGTCGCAGCCGACGACGCGCGCGCCTCGTTCGGCCAGCAGCGCCACAATAGCCGAGCCGAGCCCGCCGCCGGCGCCGGTCACCAGCACGGTCTTGCCTGCGAATTCGGCCTTTGAAACCACGCTGCGCGCCTCCCTGGGATCTACGATAATCGGAAAACGCTATTTTAAGAAATGTAATTAAGCAACAGGATAATCCGCTTGCATGAGGTCAAATGATGGATAATGTAGGAAAGTCACATTAAGCCTTGGTCGCCTGGAAGCCGCAAGAGCGCAGGCGCAATCAAATGGGAGAGATCGAATGAAGCTTGCAAAATGGACTGTCGGCCTGATGGCCGGAATGAGCCTGCTCGCCCTGGCCGCGCAGGCAGATGCCGGCGAGGTGCGCGTAACCGTCGCCGAATACAGCGCCAAGACCGGCCCGTATTTCGAAGCGGTGAAAAAGGAATTCGAGGCAGCCAACCCGGGTATCACCGTCAAGTTCGAAGTTGTGCCGTGGGACGTGCTGCTGCAGAAGCTGACCACCGACATCACGGCCGGTACCAATGCCGACCTGTCGATCATCGGCACCCGCTGGCTGATCGATTTCGTCCAGCAGGATGTCGCCGAGCCGCTCGACGCCTACATCAAGCCAGACTTCAAGGACCGCTTCATCGACACCTTCCTGTCGCCGTCGATCATGGAGGGCAAGACCTATGGCCTGCCGATCGCGGCTTCGGCGCGCGCCATGTACTACAACAAGGAATTGTTCGAGAAGGCCGGAATCGCCAACCCGCCGGCAACCTGGACCGAGTTGCAGGAGGATGCGCGCAAGATCAAGGCGCTGGGCACCGGCACGTTCGGCTTCGGCCTGCAGGGCAAGGAGATCGAGACCGACGTCTATTACTACTATGCGATGTGGTCGCAAGGCACCGAGATTCTCAACAAGGATGGCACGTCGGGCCTCGGCACGCCGGGCGCGCTCGAAGCCGCCAAGCTCTACAAGTCGATGATCGACGAAGGCCTGACGGAACCCGGCGTCACCTCCAACAACCGCGAGGACGTCCAGAACCTGTTCAAGCAGGGCAAGGTCGGCATGATGATCACCGCGCCCTTCCTGTCCAACCAGATCAAGGACGAGGCGCCGAACCTGAAATACGGCGTGGCCGCTATCCCCGCCGGACCGACCGGCGCGCGCGGCACGTACGGCGTCACCGATTCCATCATCATGTTCAAGAATTCCAAGAACAAGGATGAGGCCTGGAAGCTGCTCGACTTCCTGTTCACCACCGAACAGCGCGCCAAGTTCACGCAAGGGGAAGGCTTCCTGCCGGTGAACAAGGAAGAGGCCAAGATGGACTATTACGTCGACAATGCCGATCTGGCAGCGTTCACCGCGCTGCTGCCCGACGCCCGCTTTGCACCGGTCATCCCCGGCTGGGAAGAAGTCGCCCAGATCACCTCGGATGCCATGCAGAAGATCTATCTCGGCGGCGACCCCGAGGCAGGCTTGAAGGAAGCGGCTGCCAAGGCCAACGCCGTGATCAAGAAATAGGGCGTATCTCCCTGCGCCCGGCGCGCCCCTGAGATCGGGGCGCGCCACACTTTCCTCTCCCTCCGGAGGGGGAGAGGTGGCTCGGCGAAGCCGAGACGGAGTGGGGGAACCACCTGGCAACCGCCGCGAACGGACATAGGAAGGGCAATAGGGGCAAACATCACCTCGCCTTGCGCCCCAAGGGTCGACCCCCCGAGCTTCGCTCGACACCTCTCCCCTGATCGACGGGGGAGAGGAAAGGCATTCTTCTGAAGCGCTGCTAAAGACCGATATGCAAGATTGATCCGAGCTGGCGTGCCAGCGCCACAGAACCACGGTACAAAACCGGCCGATGCAAAATCGCTTCTTGCCCTATCTGCTGACCTTGCCCAGCCTGTTGCTGGCGGCGGTCGTCATCTTCTGGCCGGTCTGGGACCTGATCCAGATCTCGACGCATGACGTCAGCCGCTTCGGCCAGCTACGCGACTTCAACGATTTCGCCAATTATTCAGCCTTCCTCGCCGATCCCGATTTCCTGGCGGCACTCTGGCGCACCGGCCTGTGGACGTTGCTGGTGGTCGGCGGCGCGCTGCTGTTGTCGGTGCCGGTGGCGATGATCCTCAACACCGATTTCTACGGCCGCGGCATTGCCCGCGTCATCATCATGCTGCCCTGGGCGGTGTCGCTGACGATGACGGCGGTGGTCTGGCGCTGGGCGCTCAACGGTGAAAGCGGCATGCTGAACTCGGCGCTGATCGGGCTCGGCCTGATCCATGAAAACATCCAGTGGCTGGCGCGCGCCGAGACGGCATTCCCGATGCAGGTGCTGATTGGCATATTGGTGACGGTACCGTTCACCACGACCATCTTCCTCGGCGGCCTGTCGTCGATCCCCGACGACCTCTACGAGGCGGCGGCCCTGGAGGGGGCGACGCCGCTGCAGCAGTTCCGCGAGATCACCTTTCCGCTGCTGAAGCCGTTCATCAACATCGCCATCGTCCTCAACACCATCTACGTCTTCAATTCCTTCCCGATCATCTGGGTGATGACGCAGGGCGGGCCGGCCAACTCGACCGACATATTGGTCACCCATCTCTACAAGCTGGCCTTCCGCATCGGCAAGCTGGGCGAAGCATCGGCGGTGTCGCTGCTGATGTTCGCCATCCTTTTGATCTTCACGATGATCTATGTGCGGCTTGCCATGCGGGAGCAGCGCACATGACGCCCAAGCTGAAGCGTACGATCATCGCATGGCTGCTGCTTTCGCCGCTGCTCGTGGTGACCATCTTCCCCTTCGCGGTAATGTTTTTGACCGCGGTCAAACCGCGGCAGGAGGTGCTGTCGCCGACCTGGTGGCCAAGCGAATTCCACTGGTCGAATTTTGCCGACATGTGGGTGGCGACCGGCTTTGGCCAGGCGCTGGCCAATTCGCTCTATGTCTCTGTTATCGCCACCGTCGGCGCCATCCTGATCTCGGTGCCGGCCGCCTATGCCATGTCGCGGTTTCGCTTTGCCGGCTATGGCGCCTTCCGCCAGTTCCTGCTGATCTCGCAGATGATCTCGCCGATCGTGCTGGTGCTCGGCCTGTTCCGGCTGATGGCGGCCTGGGGTCTGATCGAATCCACGACCGCGCTCGGCGTCATCTACATGGCTTTCAACGTCGCCTTCACCGTGTGGATGCTGCAAAGCTATTTCGACACCATCCCGCGCGATCTCGAGGAAGCAGCGTGGATGGAAGGCGCCGGCCGCTGGCTGACCTTGCGAAAAGTGTTTCTGCCGCTTTGCCTGCCGGCAATCGCGGTGACCGCCATCTTCACCTTCATCAACGCATGGAATGAGTTCGTCGTTGCGCTCACAATGCTGCGCAGCCAGGAAAGTTACACGCTGCCGATCCAGGTGTTCTCGCTGGTCGCCGGCCGCTACACGATCGAATGGCACCATGTAATGGCGGCGACGCTGCTGGCGACGCTGCCGGTGGCAATCCTGTTCATCTGGCTGCAGCGCTATCTCGTCCGCGGGCTGGCGCTCGGGGCCGTAAAATAGCAATTCCAGGAAAAGTGTGGAGCGGTTTTCCGTCCGGAATTGCGAAAAACAAATAGCCGTACGGAGTTTTCATGCGCATCTTCACCGCCTCGCTGGCGACCGAAACCAACACCTTCTCGCCGGTGCCGACCGACCGGGCGTCGTTCGAGATGGCGTTCTATGCCGGGCCGGGCAAGCATCCTGATACACCGACCTTGTGCTCCTCGCCGATGGTCGCGCTGCGCCGGCGTGCGGCTGCCGAAGGGCTGACCGTCATCGAAGGCACCGCCACCTGGGCGGAGCCGGGCGGGCTGGTGCAGCGGCAGACCTATGAGGCGTTGCGTGACGAGATTCTCGGCCAGTTGAAGGCAGCCTTGCCGGTCGACGCCGTCATCCTCGGCCTGCACGGCGCCATGGTGGCGCAAGGCTATGACGATTGCGAAGGCGATCTGCTGGAACGGGTTCGCGCAATCGTCGGGCCCGACGTGGTGATCGCGGTCGAGCTCGACCCGCACAGTCATCTGACCCCAAAGCGCGTCGCGGCATGCAATGTCATGGCCTATTTCCTCGAATTCCCGCACACCGACTTCTATGAGCGCGGCGAACATGTCGTCGAGCTTGGATTGGCGGCGGCGCGCGACGAGATCAGGCCGGTGATCTCGACCTTCGACTGCCGCATGATCCAGGTGCTGCCGACCAGCCGCGAGCCGATGCGCTCCTTCGTCGACCGCATCAAGGCGCTGCACGGCAAGGACGGCGTGCTGTCGGTCTCGGTCATCCATGGCTTCATGGCGGCGGACGTGCCCGAAATGGGCACGCGCATCCTGGTCGTCACTGACAATGACAAGGCCAAGGGCGATGCGCTGGCGGAGAGGCTAGGGCACGAGCTTTACGCCATCCGTGAAAGGACGGCGATGACGATGCTGAACACCGAGGACGGCATCGCGCGGGCACTGGCCGTGCGCAAGGAAAATCCCGGCAAGCCGGTTGTGATTGCCGACATCTGGGACAATCCCGGCGGTGGCGTCGCCGGCGACGGTACCGTTGTGCTGCGCGCAATGTTGGAACAGGGCGTTGACAATTTTGGCGTGGCGACGATCTGGGACCCGATCGCTGTCACCTTCTGCCAGGCGGCAGGCGAAGGCGCCGTCATCGACCTGCGCTTCGGCGGCAAGGCCGGGCCGCTGGCCGGCGAACCGATCGATGCGCGCGTCAAGGTGTTGAAAGCCGTCCCCGAGGGCTGGCAGAGCTTCGGGCCGAGCCGGGTGACGCTCGGACCGACGGCGCTGGTGCGGCTCGAAGGCACCGAAATCGACATCATCCTCAACACCAACCGCACGCAGACCTTCGAGCCGGATGTCTTCTCCAACATCGGTGTCGATCCGTTGTCGAAGGACATATTGCTGATCAAGTCGACCAACCATTTCTACGCCGGCTTTGAACCGATCGCGGCGGAGATCATCTATGTCTCGGCGCCGAGCTCGTATCCGAGCAATCCGGCGGTGACGGATTACAGGAAGCTGACGCGGCCGGTGTGGCCACGGGTGGCGGATCCTTGGCGCTGGTGATCTCCCCACTTGAGGGGGAGATGTCGCCAAAGGCGACAGAGGGGGTCCTCGCGCGTGAAGCGCCGACCTTCATCTGCCGCAGGAGGTCGAGCCCAGTCGGACCGACCCCCGAGGGGGGAGATAAGCTGGCGCTATAGCAATCCCCGCTTCACCATCATCGCTTCCGGCGAAGGCATCTTGCCGCGGAACGCCGTGTACAGCTCCTCCGGATCCTTCGACCCGCCGGCGGCATAGATATTCTTCCGCAGCCGTTCCGCCAGCGCCGGGTTGAAGGGATCGCCAGTCTCCTCGAAGGCGGCGAAGGCGTCGGCGTCGAGCACTTCCGACCACATGTAGGAATAGTAGCCGGCTGAATAACCGTCGCCGGAGAAGATATGGCCGAAATGCGGGGTGCGATGACGCATGGCGATGGTGTCGGGCATATCAAGCTTTTCCAGCGTTTCGGCTTCGAAACGCAGCGGTTCCGCCGGCGCATCCGGCCGCGCGTGATACGCCATGTCGATCAGCGCCGACGCTGTGAACTCGACCGTGGCGAAACCTGCGCCGAACGTGCGGGCGGCCAGCATCTTGTCGAGCAGCGACTTCGGCATCGGCTTGCCGGTCTTAACATGCAGCGCATGCTTTTCCAGCACTGCGGGCACCGTCAGCCAGTGCTCGTAGAGCTGCGAAGGCAGTTCGACGAAATCGCGGGAAACCGAGGTGCCCGCCACCGACGGCCAGGTGACGTCGGTCAGCATGCCGTGCAAAGCATGGCCGAATTCGTGGAACAGGGTCTTGGCCTCATCGACCGACAGCAGCGCCGCTTCCCCCGCCGGCGGCTTGGCGAAGTTCATGATGTTGTAGATCACCGGCTTTGAGCCATCCCCAAGCTTGTAGCCAGACTTCAGCGCGCTCATCCAGGCGCCAGAACGCTTCGAGGATCGGGCGAAATAGTCGGCGAGGAACAGGCCGCGCTCGCTGCCATCGGCGTTCTTCACCACGAAGACGCGCGCGTCGGGATGCCAGGCGGCGATGCCCTTCTTCTCCTCGAAAGTGATGCCGAACAGTTTTGTGGCGACGTCGAAGCAGGCGTCGATGACCCGGTCGAGTTGCAGATAGGGTTTCAGTTCCGCCTCGTCGAAGTCGAATTTCTCGGCGCGCAATTTCTCCTGGTAGAAGCGCCAGTCCCAGGCGGCGAATTTTTCGTTGCTGCCTGCCTTGGTCGCCAGCCGCTCCAGCTCCTTCTGGTCGGCGGCGGCCTTCTCCAGCGCTTTCTCCCAGACCGGGTCGAGGAGGTCGTGCACCGCCTTCGGCGTCTTGGCCATGGTGTCGTCGAGCTTCAGCGCGGCGAACGAGGCATAGCCGAGCAGCCTGGCCTTTTCGGCGCGCAATTTCAGCATGTCGCGCACCACTGCGGTGTTGTCGCTGGCGCCGCCATTCTGGCCGCGCATGGTGAAGGCGCGGAAAGCGGTCTCGCGCAGATCGCGGCGTTCAGAAAAGGTCGTGAACGGCTCATAGATTGAGCGCGACAAAGTGACGGCGTAGCGGCCCTTCTGGCCGCGCGTCTCGGCGGCTTCGGCCATCGAACTCTTCACGAAGTCCGGAAGGCCGGCAAGATCAGCCTCGTCGAGGAACAGCGCCCAGTCGCGCTCGTCGGCCAGCACGTTCTGGCCGAAAGTGGTGCCGAGCGAGGACAACTCCTCGCTGATGTTGGCCAGCCGCTTCTTGCCGTCGGCGTCGAGTTTTGCGCCCGATCGCACAAAGCCTTTCCAGGTCTTCTCCAGCACCCGCAGCGTCTCGACGTCGAGTTTTAGCGTCTCCCGGCGCTGGTAGAGGTCGTCGATGCGGGCAAACAGTTTCTCGTTCATCGAGATCGCCGAGAAATGCCGCGACATCTTCGGCGAGATCTCACGCTCCAGCGCCTGGATCGCATCGTTGGTGTGGGCGCCGGCCCGGCACCAGAAGATCGACGAGACATGGTCGAGCGGCTCACCGGCGAGCTCGAGGGCTGCCAGCGTATTCTCGATGGTCGGCGCATCCTTGTTGCCGGCGATCGCATCGATTTCGGCCTCATGTGCCTTCAGCGCCGCGTCGAACACCGAGGAGAAATCGTCGTCGCCGATGCTGGCAAAATCCGGCAGGCCGAGCGGCCCTTGCCATTTGGTCAGCGGATGGGCGGCGAGATCGACGGTTTTCGTGGACGGCATGGGGGATCTTTCGGTGATTGGCGGAGCTTGCTGACCGATGTAGGGCGATGACTGGCGCGGCGCAACAGCGCGGCCGTTCAAGCCCGCGTCAGAAGCCGTCGCAATTTTCCGCGATCGCCGCTTGCGAACTGGCGGTGATGCGGTTGCCGGTGACGGCGAACGTTTCCTGCATCAGCATGTCATTGTTGGGGAAATCATAGCAGGCGATGACCGTGGTGACGCCGGCCTCGCTCTTTTCGACGCGATGCCGGATTGCGGCGCCGGCGACCGCGCCCTTCCATTCGTCGATCGACGCGATGAACTCCTGCTTCGACTGTACGACGCCGAGATCGTCGAGCTTGATGCGGACATCGTCGGCGAGCAGGTCCGACAATTCGGTGCGATCGGCGACCAGCAGCGCCGAATACCAGCGGTCGATAATGGCGCCGTCATCGGAGCGGAAGGGACGAGCGAAATCAGCAGCGCCGCTACCGCGAAAGCGATCGCAGGCCAAACCCGCATTCTTGCCTCCTCTTATTTGACCATGCCCTTATCCGAAAACCGGTTCCCACTTTTCGGGATCATGGGTCTACGTCAAATCCGGCCGCTCGAAGTCGCCGGTGTCCTTGTTCATCACCCAGAGCTCGCCGGTCGAGATGTCGAACCAGGCGCCATGCAGCGACAGCCGCCCCTTGCCTTCGAGGATGGAGACGCAAGGGAAGGTCCTGAGATTGGCGATCGAATAGCGGATGGAAATCCGCTCCAGCGCCGTCTGCCGTTCGGTTGCCGTCATGAACGTGCTGGACGAAACGGTTTCGGCCGCCGGCGCGATCAGGCTCATCCATTTGCCGATGAAGTCGCCGGGCGACAGCGGCGCCGAATTGGTGTCGAGCGCGGCGCGGATGCCGCCGCAGCGGCCATGGCCCATCACTACGATGTTTTTCACCTTCAGGCTCTGCACGGCGAATTCGAGCGCGGCCGAGGTCGAGTGGAACTCGCCGTCCGGCGCATAGGGCGGCACCAGATTGCCGACATTGCGCAGGACGAACAGTTCGCCCGGACCGGCGTCGAAGATCGCCTCGGGGGCAGAGCGGGAATCGCAGCAGGCAACGATCATGGTTTCGGGCGCCTGCCCTTCGCGGGCGAGCTCGCGATAGCGTCCGCTCTCGGTGAGATAGCGGCCATTCATGAAGTTGCGGTAGCCGGTCCAAAGATGTTCGGGGAGATGGGGCATGGGCTAGGGATGAAGCCTTTCGGGGTTAGCGACGGCAGCTCATTTCAAGTTAGAAAGGCTCTAACGGCAAATGCCCGTCGCGGGCAATGCCGAATTGCGGATGGCTTCGTCGCAAATCGCCATGCCGCACGCATGGCTCGCCGCTTGCCTCACGCCCAGATCGCCAGGGGAATGCCCAAACGGTCGGCAAGCGGCGGGTCGGGAAACGGCTTTGCCTCGCCGCCGGCAATGCGTCCGGCAATCAGCATCATCGCTGCGGCGTCGAGGAAATCGTCGGCGGCAGCACCGCGTTGCGGCGGCTGGTCGAGGAAAGCTCTGGTATAGCCGTGCCGGCAGAGCAGTGCCTTGCGCTCTTCCATCCCGGCAGGATTGACTGCGCCCTTGATCTTCTTCGGCAGCGTCATCGGTTTTTCGCCGTTCAGCCGGCAGAAGGCCACTTCGGGGTGCGATTCGAAGACGCGGCGGCGCAGTTCCGGACGCATAATCAGCAGCGCGTCGATCTCGCGGATCTTGGCAAAGATGCCGAAGGCTTGGATCGAGACGCCGCGTGGCGGATCGGAGGTCGCCTTGGCCACCTCGCTGGCGCGCCGATGCGCCTCATACCAAGCCTCGACCGTGGTGAAGTCGCTGATGTCGGCGTAGAGGGCCGCGCGGGACGGGATAGAGAAGACGCTGGATTGCCGTGCTCCGAGCATTGGCCGTACCAAGGTCTCCGGCCCGCGCCCGCCTCTTTGCGAGACGTCCGGCAGGCCGATCGGCATGTCGACGGCCACTGTCGCATCGGCGGGCAAGGCGTCGAGCAGGGCCGCAAAGCTGGGAAAGACGCGGACTGACGGCGCGGCATCCAGATCGCGGCGGACGGCGATCCAGCCGGCCTTGCAGCCGTCTACGCCGACGACCACGGTCGAGGTCACGCCCGGCGGTCCCGCCCCGGATGCGTGAGGTGGCGCAGCTGCACCATCGCCATCGGATGCGACAGGCTCTGGGCATCGGTTTCAAGCTGCAACTCGTCGCCGCCACGCTTGGCGGTTCGCGCCAGGATTTCGTAGACGGCGGCGGTGGTCGATTGCAGCGCCTTGATCGGCGGCTGCCCCGACAGGATGCGGGCGAGGTAGACGGCCGCAGTCAGGTCGCCGAGGCCATTCGGCGGCTTGTCGATGAGGCGGTGTTCGGCCAGCAGCGCCTGGGTGCCGTCAAGCAGCAGATTGCCGGTGCCGCCGGTCATCATCGACTGTGCCGACGTCACCAGCATTGTTGACGGTCCGGCATGGAGGGCGGCCGAGATCACCGATTTCAGATCGGGCAAAGGCGCGCCGGCCATCCACTCCAGCTCATAGCGGTTGGGGGTGGCGATGTCGGCGATCGGCATCAGCCGGTCGCGTATCGCGGCGGCCGTCGGCTCGGGCACATAGAGCCCGCCGGAATCGCCCATCACCGGATCGCATATATAGATCGCGTCCGGCGTCTTGGCCTTGACCGCCGCAACCAGCGAGGCGACGGCCTCGGCCTGGCCGGCCTCGCCGAGATAGCCCGACAGCACCGCGCCCACCTCGCCCAGCCAGGGCGCGCGCTCGAGATCGGCCATCAGCGCCTTGAACTGGTCGAGCGGCGGCACGATGCGCGTGGCGCGGCCATGGCCCGGATGCCAGGGCAGGATGACCGTCGGCACCGCCCACACCGGAAAGCCCAGCGTCTCCAGCGCAAACACGGCGGCGCGGTTACCGACCGAGCCGCGGGCGACATGGCTGGAAATGACGATGACCGCGCGCGGCGCGTCGGCTTTTTCGCTGTTCATGGAAAATCCTAGATACGGATAATTTTTCGTTGAATCGTCATCCTAATCTATCTCTTTGGTTGGAGCATGATCTCCGGACAAAACGGTTCCCGCTTGTCCGAGAAAACCGGTTCCCACTTTTCAGGATCATGCTCTAGCTGCCCCGGGAGACGTAGTACACGAGCCAGATCAAAAGGCCGAGGGCGACGATGAGCCCAAGTGCGCGACCGATGCGGGTGCCCCAGACCTCGATCGGATCGGATCGGTCGGCCTCGGCTGCGGTAACATGATCGCGGGCGCCTTTCGCTGCCCGTGACACCAGCGATGCGCCGCCAAGGCCGCCCTCGTTCGCCACGCGCTCAATAATGCGGCGCGATTCGCTGTCATCGTCGCGGCGTTCCGCCATGATCCTGTCCTGTTTGCCGGCAACCATATCGTGTTCGCGCGATCAATCACAGGGCCTCGCCGGCGCATGAATGCGCGCCAGGAATGCGCGCCAGCGGCAGACATTTTCTTGAGCGCGGATTGTGCTAATGCTTCGCATGCAACTTCTGTCGAGGGACCTCACCATGTTTGCCCAGCGCCTTGCCTTCCCTTTCCGCAGTCTGCCGGCCGTGCTGATGATGGCCGTCGTGCTGCCTCTGCTCGCCGGCTGCGGCTTCAACACCATCCCGACGGCGGAGGAAAACGCCAAGGCGGCATGGAGCGAGGTGCTGAACCAGTATCAGCGTCGGTCCGACCTCATTCCCAATTTGGTCGAGACGGTGAAGGGCTATGCCTCGCATGAAAAGGACACGCTCGATGCGGTGGTCGAAGCGCGCGCCAAGGCGACGCAGATCACGGTGACGCCGGAAACGCTGAAGGACCCCGAAGCGCTCAAGAAGTTCCAGGATGCGCAATCAGGGCTGACCAGCGCGCTGTCGCGGCTGATCGCGGTGTCGGAGGCCTATCCCGACCTCAAGGCCAACCAGAATTTCCTGGCGCTGCAGGCGCAACTCGAAGGCACCGAGAACCGTATCGCCGTGGCGCGGCGCGACTACATCCTGGCGGTCAAGGATTACAATCTGACGCTGAGGACCTTTCCGTCGGTGCTATGGGCAACCTTCTGGTTCCGCAGCAACGAGCCCTTCGCCAACTTCACCGTCGAAGAAGACAAGATGCAGCCGCCGAAGGTCGATTTCGGCACGAAGCAGGGCGGGTGATGACGTCTGGGTGAGCTTGGCCTTTGCCAGCCTTGCGTTCCTTCACACCCCCCTCTGTCCTGCCGGACATCTCCCCCTCAAGGGGGGAGATCAGCTGTCTTCTGTCCTTGCGCCAAATATCAGCGTTGCCGGCTGAGCGTCGGCAGCGAGATTGCCAATCTCCCCCCTCGAGGGGGAGATGTCCGGCAGGACAGAGGGGGACGCGAAGGAACGCCAACCTTGGTGTTCTTCTCGCCTTTTTGGCCGTCTTCCTGCCCCTCACCGCCTTCGCCGCCGACCTCCCCGCGCTGACCGGCCGCGTCGTCGACAATGCCGGGATCATCGATGCAGGCACCAAAGCCGCGCTCACCCAGAAACTCGCCGACTTCGAGACCAGAGGCTCCGACCAGATCGTCGTCGCAACCATCCCCAGCCTCGACGGCGAGGAGATTGAGCCTTACGCCAACCGGCTGTTCCGCTTCTGGAAGCTCGGCCAGGCCAAGGAAAACAACGGCGTGCTGCTGCTGGTGGCGCCGAACGACCGCAAGATGCGCATCGAGGTCGGCTATGGGCTGGAAGGCACGCTGACCGATTTGCACACCAAGCTGATCATCGAAAACGACATGGTGCCGGCGTTCCGCGCCGGCGATTTCTCCGGGGGCATTTCCAAGGCCGTCGACGACATGGTGATGGTGCTGGAAGGCAATCCGGAGGAATTGGAGGCGCGCGGCGAGCGCAACCAGAAGCCGCCCATCAATACCGACAATCTGTTCTTCGGCGTCTTCATCAGCATCTGGGCAATCATCTTCTTCGGCAGCATGGCCGCCTCCATCCTGCCGCCGATCTTCGGCCAAAAACTCGGTCCCGGCCGCTATCGCTGGCTCGGCATGACATTCGAGCCGCACAAGCGGTCATCCAGCGGCGGCTGGTCTTCGGGCGGGGGCGGCTGGTCGTCGGGTTCAAGCGGTGGTGGCGGCTTTTCCGGCGGCGGCGGTTCGTCCGGCGGCGGCGGCTCCTCGGGAAGCTGGTGACGAGATGACAACACGCATCGCCAATCCCTGGCATGGCCGCTTCGCCACGATGACCGGCGCTGCCTTGCTGGTCTTGCTCGTCAGCTTCGCGGCGCTGGCGGCGGAACTGCCCGCCCTCACCGGTCGTGTCGTCGACAATGCAGGCATCATCGACGCTGCGACCGAGGCGGCGCTGACGCAGAAGCTGGCCGATTTCGAGACCAAAGGCTCCGACCAGATCGTCGTCGCGACGGTTCCCAGCCTCGACGGCGAGGAGATCGAGCCTTACGCCACCCGGCTGTTCAACGCTTGGAAGCTCGGCCAGAAGGCCAAGAACAATGGCGTGCTTCTGCTGGTGGCCGTGAACGACCGCAAGATGCGCATCGAGGTCGGCTACGGGCTGGAAGCCACGCTCACCAACCAGCACGCCACACGGATCATTGAAGGCATGGTGCCGGCCTTCCGCGCCGGGGATTTCTCCGGCGGTATTTCCAAAGCGGTCGACGACATGATCATGGTGATTGAGGACAGTCATGGTGGTTGAGGGGAACTGGTGACGGCATGACAGTACGCGTCTTCAATCCGCCAAGACCTGGCCGCGCAGCCGCGACGATCGGCATCGCCCTGTTGACGATGCTCACCATGCTGTTTGTAGCCTTGGCGGCAGACCTGCCGGCACTCACCGGGCGGGTGGTCGACAATGCCGGTATTATCGACGCCGCGACCAAGGCGGCACTGACGCAGAAGCTCGCGGATTTCGAGACCAAAGGCTCCGACCAGATCGTCGTCGCCACGATCAACAGCCTCGACGGCGAGGAGATCGAACCCTACGCCAACCGGCTGTTCCGCTTTTGGAAACTCGGCCAGGCCGGCGAAAACAACGGCGTGCTTCTGCTGGTGGCCAAGAACGACCACAAGATGCGCATCGAGGTCGGCTACGGGCTGGAAGGCACGCTGACCGACCTGCACACCAAACTGATCATCGAAAACGACATGGTGCCGGCGTTCCGCGCCGGTGATTTCTCCGGCGGCATTTCCAAGGCCGTCGACGACATGGTCATGGTGCTGGAAGGCAACCCGGAAGAGCTGGAGGCGCGCGGCAAGCGCAACCCGGCCGACCGCAGCACGCCCATCGATCCCGTCGTCGCGGTCTTCCTGATCCTGTGGGCGGCGATGTTCTTCGGCGGCCTGGCGATGGCCTTCCTGCCGCCGATCTTCGGCACCAAGCTGTCGCCGGGCGTGTATAAATGGCTGGGCATGACCTTTCGCTACGGCCAGGGGCCGAGCGGATCGTCCTCGGGCTCCAGCAGCTGGACAACAAGTTCGTCGTCGGGCAGCGGATGGTCATCGGGAAGTTCGGGCAGCAGCTGGTCTTCGGGCTCAAGCAGCGGCGGCGGGTTTTCAGGCGGCGGCGGTTCGTCTGGCGGTGGCGGGTCTTCAGGGAGCTGGTGAGAGAAGATGGCAACACGACCGATCAGCCCACAGGACCATGAGCGCATCGCCACCGCGATCCGCGCGGCCGAGGCCAAAACCGACGGCGAGATCTACTGCGTCGTTGCGCATGCCAGCGACGGCTATTTCTTTCCCGCCGCCTTCATGGCGACATCAGGCATGCTGATTGCCAGCCTCGCCGTCGCTTATGGGCTGGAAGCCTGGTGGCTGTCGATCCGGCTGCCGCATTTCGTCATTGTCCAACTGCTGGCACTGGCCTCGGTGTTGGTGCTTTTGTGGGCGCTGCCGGGCTTGCGCATCCATCTGGTGCCGCGCCGGCAGCGTTATCAGGCGGCACATCACAATGCGCTCAGGCAGTTCCTCGCCCGCAATGTCCACCGCACCACGGCGCGCACCGGCGTGTTGGTCTTCGTGTCGATCGCCGAGCGTTATGCCGATGTGGTCGCCGATTCGGGCATCGACAGCAAGGTCGGCCAGCATGTCTGGGACGGCGTGGTGCGCGATCTCCTGCAGCATGCCGGTGACGACCGGCTCGCCGACGGCTTCGTCAAGGCGATCGGGCAGGTCGGCGCGGTGCTGGCCGAGCATTTCCCGGTGACGTCGGGCGATGCCAATGAACTGGACGATCATCTCGTCGAGATCTGAAAAGCCAGCACGCGCTACCCGGACGGACGCCTGACCGCGCCGGCTGGGTGCGTTTCCAGGCAGGCTTTGCCCATTGTCAGCAGTGTCGCGATCGGCTGTGAGAAAGCGGTCGGCGGGCTGACCTCGACTCTTGCAAATGGCCGATGCGGGTTTATGGTTAACAAATCATGAATACGCTGAGCATCGACATCAGGAAAGCCGAACCGCGCGACGCTGGCGCCATTGCGGACGTGCACCAGCAGGCTTGGGAGGGCGCCTATTCCGGCATCATCCCGCATCGCTCGCTGACCTCGATGATCAACCGCCGCGGCGCCGACTGGTGGGCCAACGCCATCCGCCGCGCCGCCACCGTTCTGGTGGTCGAGATCGGCGGCACCATCGCCGGCTATGCCACGATCGGCAAGAACCGCGCCCGCGAGCTGAAGCAACAGGGCGAAATCTACGAACTTTACCTGCGTCCGGAATATCAAGGCATCGGGCTCGGCAGCCGGCTGTTCAAGGCGGCGCGGGCGCGGCTTGCCGACCACGGGCTGAAGGGAATGGTGGTGTGGGCGCTGGAAGACAACCAGAACGCACTTTCCTTCTATGCCGGCGCGGGTGGCCGTGACGTCGCCGAAGGAGTCGAGATTTTCGAGCAGAGGGCGCTCAAGAAGGTCGCCTTCGTCTGGGAATGACCGGCCTCGGTTACAAATCATCATAAACCGTGCGCTTCCGTTAGCGCTTCGCACCAATCGCCGCATTGCACCATGCCGCGCCGCCCGCTATCGATCTTGGACATCGAGAGAGGGATTTAAGCCATGCGAATCGAAGCCATAGCCATCGGAAAGAACCCGCCCGAGGACATCAACGTCATCATCGAGGTGCCGATCGGCGGCGAGCCGATCAAGTACGAGATGGACAAGGAGGCCGGCACGCTGTTCGTCGACCGTTTCCTACATACGTCGATGCGCTACCCCGGCAATTACGGTTTCGTGCCGCACACGCTGTCGGGCGACGGCGACCCGATCGACGTGCTGGTCTGCAACACGCGCGCGCTGGTGCCGGGCTGCGTCATCAATGTGCGACCGATCGGCGTGCTGGTGATGGAAGACAATGCCGGCCAGGACGAGAAGGTCATTGCCGTGCCGTCGCCGAAGCTGACGCTGCGCTACGAAAACGTCACCGAATACACGCAGCTGCCCGAGATCACCCGCGACCAGGTCCAGCACTTTTTCGAGCACTACAAGGATCTCGAGCCCGGCAAATGGGTCAAGATCGAAGGCTGGCACGATTCCAAATACGCCAAGAAGATGATCGTCGACGCGATCGCACGGGCGAAGGCGGCAAAGTAGCGCCGAGAGAGGCCTGCGTCTCGTTCAAGTAAGCGGCAAACGCCAGCGAGGCACCCCCCTCTGGCCTGCCGGCCATCTCCCCCTCAAGGGGGGAGATCGGATGTCGCAACGGCTTTCGTCAATTTTCAGCGCCGAAAGAAAAAGCGCCGCCAGCGAAGCTGCCAATCTCCCCCCTTGAGGGGGAGATGCCCGGCAGGGCAGAGGGGGGTGCCTTGCACCCACGTGGCTAGTTATCCACCCTGCCAAAAGCCGGGACGTTGCCGATGACGGTGTGCTTGTCCTTGCCACAGGCGAAACTCTTCGCCTTTTCGTCCGCCAGCTTGCGCGCCTGGTCGTTGGCCTGCGGGTTGCCGGTGGCCAGCACGAGGCCGATGGTGCAGCCGTCGCGGGCTTCCATCTGGGCGACCTTGGCGACGAGCAGCACTTCGGTGGGCTTGTTCTCGTCCTCGGGATTGCTGATCGAGCGGCGGTGGATGACGGCAAAGGGAACGGCAACGTCGCCCTTGGTCTCGATGCGCCATTCGACCCTGGCGCCGGACGAGTTGAAGCCGGAAAAGCTCTCCCAGACCGAGGTCATCTCGCCGCCGGGCGGAAACCCGTAGAACAGCGATTCACGCGCATCGTCATAGGCGATCAGCACGGGATAGCCGCGATAGCCGGAGCAGGCGAGTTCGGCCCAGTCGCCGTCACCTTCCTCGGCCTGCGCATAGGTGACGCAATCCTTTTGCGAGTCGAGGTCGGTGTAGACGCTGGATATTCCGTCGGCATGGGCGACCTGGCAGAGGCCGGCAAGGGCAAGCGAGAGCAGAAGAGCGCGCATGGCGAATAATCCCTGTGGTTATTTCGCTATCGGGCTCTGAGCCTCGCAAAAAAATATAGCGCGTACAAAGCGGAAAACGAAGCGGCTGCAACGAACGCCTGGTAGTCCATCCAGCAGATTGCGAGGAGTGACGCGCAGGCGGCAAGCAGGACGACGGGAACAAAAACATCCAGGTATAAAAATACCAAAGCGACTGCGCTTATCGACGCGATCAGAATGCGCGCCGTTTGGGTAATGCCGTGTGCCTTGCCGTCGAAATACATCCCAACATACATCGCAACCGATGCGACCAAAAACAGAAAAAGCACTCTGCGCAGAACGGCCTCCTTGACCCTGTGCTCGTTCAGGTCGAAGACCGTGGCAATATCCCTCTTTTCCTCGTGCGAGATCAACGCCAGGTCGCCCCGCTTCATGTAATTGATCCCGAACATTTTTTTGAGATCGTCCAAAATCGTCTGAGCAATGTTCAAGTCGGTACCTGCGATTCTGTTTTGATCGCTGACATGACAGCGATATTGCTTGCGGTTGGAATGGATCGCAAGAGGTCTATTTCTTCAAGCTCGCCTCGATCAGCAGGTCGGCGTTGCGGGCGACCGCTGCCGCCGGGCCGCCGAGGCCGAAGAGCTGGCCACTGATATAGGCGCCTTCGATCAACAGCAGCAGGCCGTCGCCGAGCGTCTCAGGGTCTTTAGCGCCCATCGCTGCGGCCATCGCGCGCAGGCGGTGGCGCAACTCCTGCTTGTTGGCCTCGCTGACGACGCGCGCCGGATGGCCATGTTCGGGATATTCCACCGCCGCGTTGGTCATGCCGCAGCCGCGATAGTCCGGCCTTTGCGTGCGCTTGCCGACGCGAGTCAGGAAAGCCCTGAGCTGTGCCCGCGGGTCGCCGGGATGGGCAGCCACGGCTTCGTCGAAACGCTCCCAATACTCACGGTCATATTGCCTGAGATAGGAAGCGGCGAGCTCGTCCTTGGAGGGAAAGCTGCGGTAGAGGCTGGGCTTGGTGACGCCGGCGCGCTTGACGATCTCGTCGACGCCGATCGCCCGGATGCCGCGGCGGTAGAACAGGTCGTAGGCCACGTCGAGGATTTTCTTGGCAGCCTTGGGCGGTGCGGCTGCATGACCGTCCTTGATGGTCAGTTCAATATTTTTGTCCGTTGGCATGGTATGACTCGATTGACGTGTTACCGATCGGTACGTATACATGTCCTCACCCTGCAACGTACCGGTCAGTAACATGATAGCTCAATCCCGTCCCTTTGGCCAGCGCTACGCTTTCGTCGTGGTTGGCGTCATCTTCCTTTGCCTGTTGATCGCGGCCGGGCTTCGTTCCGCACCCTCGGTGATGATGCTGCCGTTGGATAAAAGCTTCGGCTGGGGGCGCGATACGGTTTCGATTGCCGCTGCGATCGGCATCTTCCTTTACGGCCTGACCGGGCCGTTTGCCGCCGCATTGATGGAGCGTATCGGCTTGCGCCGCACGCTGCTTGCCTCGCTTGTGATCATGTCGGGCTCGACCGCGCTCAGCCTACTGATGACCGAGCCCTGGCACCTGTTCCTCACCTGGGGCGTGTTTTCAGGCATCGGCTCCGGCGCGGTCGCCACCGTGCTCGGCGCCACCATCGTCAACCGCTGGTTCAAGACCAATCGCGGCTTGGTGATGGGGCTGATGTCGGCCTCCAGCGCCACCGGCCTGTTGGTGTTCCTGCCGCTGCTGGCATCGCTCGCCCAGTCGGGCGGCTGGCAGCCCGTCGCTATCGCCGTCTCGATCGCCACCGCCTGTCTTCTGCCGCTGGTCTGGCTGTTGGTTCCGGAGCGTCCCGCTTCGATCGGCATGGTGCGCTATGGCGCCGGGGCGGATGACGTGCCGCCGGTATCGCCGGCATCGCAAGGCAATTTCCTGGCGCATACGCTGAACACGCTACGCCGCGCTGCCCGCACCCGCGTCTTCTGGTATCTGTTCGCCACGTTCTTCATCTGCGGCTTCACCACCAACGGGCTGGTCGGCACGCATCTGATCTCCTTCTGCGGCGACATGGGCATCCCCGAGGTACAGGCCGCGGGCCTGCTGTCGCTTATGGGCATTTTCGACCTGATCGGGACGACGCTCTCGGGCTGGCTCACCGACCGTTTCGACCCGCGCAAGCTGCTCGGCGTCTACTACGGCATTCGCGGCCTGGCGCTGATCTATCTGCCCTATTCCGGCTTCTCGGCGACCAGCCTGATCATCTTCGCGGTGCTCTACGGTCTCGACTGGATCGCCACCGTGCCGCCGACGCTCAGGCTCGCCAACGAGGCCTTCGGTGACCGCAGCGGCCCGATCGTGTTCGGCTGGATCGTAGCCGGCCACCAAGTCGGCGCCGCCACCGCCGCCGCCTTCGGCGGCACCATGCGCGAATTGCAGGGCAATTACGAACTGGCTTTCCTGATCGCCGGCATGACGGCGATCGTGGCTGCGTGTCTGTCGCTGCTGATCAATACGAGCAGGCCGGCTTTCGATCCGGAGCCGCAAGCGGCGTAGGGCGCGGTACTAATCTCCCCCTGGTGACGCTCGATCCGGTGCGGTCGGCGTAAGCCTTTGGGTCGGTGCGAAGGATCGCTACGCCTGGAATGGGCAGCCGTCAGTCCGGGTAGCAAACCGTCGGAATCTTCGGCCACACCGCGCTGTCGCAGCCGGCAACCTGCTGCCTCTGCTTGAAAGAGGCGCTGACCGGGCCGGTGACCACGGGGTCGACGCCATCAGGGGCGTCGGCAAACATCTGCTCGGCCGTCCGGTCGGACGACGAGGCCGGATTGGCTTCCTTCACCGTGGCGGCCGATTGAGCGGCATTCGCCGCCAGCACGGCAGCGAATGCGACCGAAGCGATGAGGGGCCAAAATCGGTTGAGTTTGTCGGTCATGAATTTCGAACTACCCGGGCCCAGAAAGGTTCCCGCCTTGGTTAACAAAACCATCTCACACCGAGATGCTTAAGATTTGATGAGTATTTGGTGGTGCGCCTCCTCTTTCGCAATTGCGAAAAACCCTGTATGAGCCGCGCAACCGAAAGAGGCGGCGCCTTCTGGCCTGCTGCCTGCAACGCTCCCGAGACCACAAAATGAAAATTCGTAATATCGCGATCATCGCGCACGTCGACCATGGAAAAACCACCCTCGTCGACCAATTGCTGCGGCAATCCGGTTCCTTCCGCGACAATCAGCGCGTCGCCGAGCGCGCCATGGATTCCAACGACCTCGAAAAGGAACGCGGCATCACCATCCTGGCCAAGGCGACCTCGGTCGACTGGAAGGACACCCGCATCAACATCGTCGACACACCCGGCCACGCCGATTTCGGCGGTGAGGTCGAGCGCATCCTGTCGATGGTGGATTCGGCGATCGTGCTGGTCGACGCCGCCGAAGGCCCGATGCCGCAGACCAAGTTCGTCGTCGGCAAGGCGCTCAAGGTCGGCCTGAAGCCGATCGTCGTCATCAACAAGATCGACCGTCCGGACGCCCGTCACGTCGAGGTGGTCAACGAGGTGTTCGACCTGTTTGCAGCGCTTGACGCCACCGACGAGCAGCTCGACTTCCCGATCCTCTACGGTTCTGGCCGCGATGGCTGGGTCTCGGAAAATCCGGAAGGCCCGAAGGACCAGGGCCTGGCGCCGCTGTTCGACCTCGTCATCAAGCATGTGCCGGAGCCGACCGTTCATCCCGGCCCGTTCCGCATGATCGGCACCATCCTGGAAGCCAATCCCTTCCTCGGCCGCATCATTACCGGCCGTATCGAGAGCGGCACGCTGAAGTCCAACCAGGCGGTCAAGGTGCTCCACCATGACGGCACGCAGATCGAAACCGGGCGCATCTCCAAGATTCTCGCGTTCCGTGGCCTCGAGCGCCAGCCGATCGAAGAGGCGCAGGCGGGTGACATCGTCGCCATTGCCGGCCTGTCCAAAGGCACCGTCGCCGACACGTTCTGCGACCTGGCGGTGACCGAGGCGTTGCATGCGCAACCGATCGATCCGCCAACCGTGACCATGTCTTTCCTGGTCAACGATTCGCCGCTCGCCGGCACTGAAGGCGACAAGGTGACCAGCCGCGTCATCCGCGACCGCCTGCTGCGCGAAGCCGAAGGCAATGTCGCGCTCAAGATCGAGGAATCGCCTGACAAGGATTCGTTCTTCGTTTCCGGCCGTGGCGAATTGCAATTGGCCGTGCTGATCGAGACGATGCGCCGCGAAGGCTTTGAAATCGCCGTGTCGCGTCCGCGCGTCGTCATGCAGAAGGGCGAGAACGGTGAATTGCTGGAGCCGGTCGAGGAAGTCGTCATCGACGTCGACGAGGAGCACGCCGGCATCGTCGTGCAGAAGATGTCGGAGCGCAAGGCCGAGATGGTCGAGCTGCGGCCTTCGGGCGGCAACCGTCAGCGCATCGTCTTCCACGCGCCGACGCGCGGACTGATCGGCTACCAGTCGGAACTGTTGACCGACACGCGCGGCACCGCCGTGATGAACCGGCTGTTCCACGCCTACCAGCCCTACAAGGGCGAACTGCCGGGCCGCACCAACGGCGTGCTGATCTCCAACGAACAGGGCGAGGCAGTGGCCTATGCCATGTGGAACCTCGAAGACCGCGGCCCGATGGTCATCGACCCGGGCGTCAAGGTCTATCAGGGCATGATCATCGGCATCCATAGCCGTGACAACGACCTCGAAGTGAACGTGCTGAAGGGCAAGAAGCTGACCAACATCCGCGCCGCCGGCAAGGATGAGGCGGTCAAGCTGACGCCGCCGATCCGCATGACGCTGGAGCGCGCGCTGGCCTGGATCCAGGACGACGAGCTGGTCGAGGTGACGCCGAAGACCATTCGGCTCCGCAAGCTCTATCTCGACCCGAACGAGCGCAAGCGCTTCGAGAAGTCGGCCAAGGTTGTGGGCGCGGCGTAATCGTCTGATTGTCTAAATTCGAGAGGGGCGAAGCACCGGTGCTTCGCCCCTCTTGTCATTCACCCACGGCAGCCGAAATGATGGCTTCACGATCCGGCTCGTCGGCCAGGTCAATGCGAATCGCCGTGCCGTCGCGGGCCGGCTTGCGCAAAGCTCTGGCGCCTTCGGGAACAACAACCAGCAATCGTTTCTCCTCCAGCGCCTGAAGCCTTGATCGGGAGATGCCGAGTTCGCCGGCGAGCAGACGGTCGAGCCGCAGCGATGTCGGCATTTCCAGCCCAAGCCTGATTTCAAGCGCGGCTGCGGGTCGGCCTTCGCCGCCGAGCCGGTGTTTGTGAACGGCGACATCGGGAAACTCCTCGACGCGGCCGACCCGGTTTCGCAAAGCCACGACATCGAAGGCATGGCGGCGGGCGAGGGCCGGATCGTTGCTTTCGAGCGCTGCCAGCAGCGCGGGTTCGATGTCGCGGCGGTTGCAGCGTTCGAAGATGCCGAAATTCCACGAATTGTCGCAGTCGATGCAGCGATAGATCAGCCAGACATCAATGCGTTTGCCATTGGCGTTGACGCGGAATTTGCCGCTGCAGCGATAGGCTTTCACGACGCTGCAGCGGTTGCAGTGGACCAGGGGTCGAGGCGCGATTTCGGGCGTGATTGCCCAGTGGATAGCGAGATGTTGGGACAAGCCGGAAGACCTTCCAGTGTGGAAGTTCTTCAGGTCGGCAATGGCGAGATGCCCATGCGGGCACGGCGTGGCGAGAGCTAGCTATGTCGGAAATCAGCTGTCACGGGCGGCAAAGCGCGCGACAACGGTTCAGCAGTGCCAAACCGGTCTCGAACCGCCGCCTGAGGAACACGTGAAATGGAGCAGGCACCGCTTAATGCGGCGCCCTGCCAAGTGTGATCAGGGGAGTTGGCGAGACCGGCGGTTACTGAGGCAAAATGAAGCTCGAAATGAATGTCGGGACGGTTCTTCTAGCGGCAAGACGCCGAGCGGGCAAGGTTCATAGGGTGTCTCGCCCTGCTCAGGCGAAGGCGATCTGTACCTTCATCGATTTGTTGCGGTCGCCGGCGATCTCGAAAGCCGCAACCGCCTCGTCCATCGGATAGATGCCGGTCAGCAGCGGCTTGACGTCGACGCGACGGTTGTTGATCAGATCGACGGCCAGCGCGAACTCGTCGTGGAAACGGAAGGAGCCGCGCATTTCGATCTCCTTGGCGACGATGAGATTCTGAGGCAGCGACATGTCGCCGCCTAGGCCGAGCTGCACGAGCACCCCGCGCGGCTTCAGCACATCGAGCCCGGCTCGCACCGCGCGCTCATCGCCGGAGCATTCGAACATGACGTCGAAACTGCCCTTCTCGACATTGTAGCCAGCGAGCTTGTCGGCATATGTGGCGACATTGATGGTGCGGTCGGCGCCGATCTCGTTGGCCTTGGCCAGAACCGCGTCCATGACATCGGTGACGACGATCTCACGCGCGCCGTGGACACGTGCGGCAAGGATGCTGAGCGCACCGATCGGCCCGCAGCCGGTGACCAAGACCCGCTTGCCGAGCAGCGAGCCGGCGCGGTTGACGGCATGCAGCGTTACCGCGAACGGCTCGGCAAAGGCGGCTTCGTTGATGGAGACATGGTCGGCGATCTTGTGGCACTGCCAGGCCTCGGCGGCGAGGCACTGGCGGAAGGCGCCCTGTATATGTGGCATCGGCATGGCGCTGCCGTAGAATCGCATGTTGAGGCATTGGTTCTGCACGCCCTGCAGGCAGTACCGGCACGCATTGCAGGGCCGGCTGGGCGAAATCGCAACGCGGTCGCCGACGGCAAGGCTGGAAACGCCGGCGCCAAGCGCCTTCACCGTGCCAGCGACCTCATGTCCCAGAATCATCGGCTCGCGCAGGCGCACCACGCCGAAGCCGCCATGATTGTAATAGTGCAGGTCCGAGCCGCAGATGCCGCCGGCCTCGACCGATATTTCGACCTGTCCGGTGCCCAGCACGCCCGGATCGGTCTCTTCGATGCGCAGGTCTTTTGCCGCGTGGATGACGATTGATTTCATAGCCGCGATCCTTTCTCAAACCACTGGCGCGGGCAAGGTCCGGCCGCTGAAATTTGCCGCGTCGGCTGGCCCATCAGGCTGCAGGATGCCAAATCGCCAGCGATCGGATATCCTTTGCCACCCAACGCTCGAAGGGCTCCGTCATGCACCTCACCTCGCTCCTGATCTTCGCCGCCGCTCTCTTCGTTGCCGCCGGCTCGCCCGGCCCGTCGATCGCAGCCCTTGTCGCCCGCGTCATCTCGAAAGGCTTTCGCGACGTATTCCCGTTCCTGCTCGCCATGTGGATCGGCGAGGCCATCTGGCTGTCGCTGGCGGTGTTCGGGCTGGCGGTCGTGGCGCAGACCTTCCATTTCGCCTTCGTCGTCGTGAAATGGATCGGCGTCGCTTACCTCGCCTACCTCGCCTTCAAGATGTGGACCGCACCTGTCGACGCAAAAGAAGGCGAGATGCCGCGCGAGGATTCGCCGGCAAAACTGTTCTTTGCCGGCATGGCGGTGACGCTCGGCAATCCCAAGATCATGATGTTCTATCTGGCGCTGCTGCCGACGATCATCGACCTCGCTTCGGTGAGTGTCATCGGCTGGGTCGAACTGACGGCGACGATGGCGGTGGTTCTGATCGCCATCGATCTCGCCTGGGTCGTCGCGGCCTCACAGGCGCGCAAGCTGCTCAAAAGCAGGCGCGCCATGAAGATCGCCAACCGAATCAGCGCCACGACGATGGCCGGCGCTGCCGGGGCCATCGCGGCGCGTTGACCTCTCCTACGAGGAGAAGGAAACTTTCACCTCGCCATGGCGTGGTATTCGTCGTTCGGCCGCATGTCGATGGCCGCCGCCACGCGGTTCGACATGTTGAAGAAGGCGGCGGTCGAGGCGATGTCCCAGATGTCGCGGTTGGTGAAGCCGGCGTTGCGCAGTGCTTCCCTGTCCGCCTCGACGATCTTTGCCGGCTCTTCCGTCAGCTTGACGGCTAATTCGAGCATCGCCGTCTGTTTCGGTGAAAGATTGGCAGCGCGGAAGTTCATCACCATCATCTCGCCGAGAGCCGGATCGCCGGAGAGCTGGCGCACCGCCGCGCCATGCGCGGTCAGGCAATAATAGCAGTGGTTGATCGAGGAAACGACGACCGCGATCATCTCCCGTTCCAGCTTCGACAGGCCGGATTCACCCAGCATCAGATCATTGTAGGTGTCGGTAAAGGCGCGCAGCTTCTTCTCGTCGAAGGCATAGGCAAGAAGCACGTTGGGAACCAGGCCGAGCTTTTCCTCGCATTTGGCGAAATAGGCTTTTGTCGCCTCGCTCAGTTCCGCGATACCGAGGTCAAGTGCGCTGATTTTGCCGGACATGGGGTCTCGCTCCTGGTTCACCGCCGCCTGACCGTCGAATTCCTGTAATTCTTATCGAGCCGTCAAACCTTTGTCGCCAAACAGCGGTCATCTGCTACCATAGTCGTAAAAGCATGTGACGGGAGGACAACATGGCGAGCGTGAAATCCGCAGCTAAGCCGAAGAAAACAGCCACTGCCGGGGTGAAACCCGACGGGAAGCCGGCCAGGCTCGCCGACTATCTGCTGGCCCGCGCGCCGGCCGAAGACATTGCCGCCTATGACGCCGCCGACCTGGAGCGCGCCGCCGACCTGGCAGGACGTGCGGTCGCCGCCCACAAGAAGGGCCAAAGTGTCGTCGCCGTCGATGCCGGGTCGGGCGTCTCCCGCGAGGGCCGCCCGATGACGATCATCACCGTCGTCAACGACAACATGCCGTTCCTGTTCGATTCGATCCTCGGCGAGATCACAGAAACTGCCGGCGAACCGACTTTGGTCACCCATCCGGTCATCGTCGTGCGTCACGGCAAGGCCGGCGTCGACGAGATCCTCGGCGACGGCAGCGCCCTCAAGGACGATGGCAATCACGACCGCCTGAGCGTCGTCCATGTCCATATTCCGCGCCTGACGGCGGAGCAGGCCGACGCGCTGGCCGACCGCCTGCGCAAGATGCTCAACCAGGTGCGCGCCGCCGTCAGCGACTGGAAGCCGATGCTCGCCCGTCTCGATCAGGCGATTTCCGAATTC
This sequence comes from Mesorhizobium sp. M0139, assembly GCF_040322455.1. Classification (NCBI taxonomy): domain Bacteria; kingdom Pseudomonadati; phylum Pseudomonadota; class Alphaproteobacteria; order Hyphomicrobiales; family Phyllobacteriaceae; genus Mesorhizobium; species Mesorhizobium sp. M0139. The sequence continues at coordinate 203,663 of NZ_JAMYTN010000001.1, read as the reverse complement.
CGCTATTCCGCCGTGCCGCTCGACAAGAAGAGCGTTGCCGAGGCCATCGCCTTCCTTGAATGGCTGCGCGACGACAATTTCACTTTCCTTGGCATGCGCGAGTTCAAATATTCCGGCGGCGCGGAGAGCGGCAATCTGGAGCGCGCCGACAAACCCGGTCTCGGCATCCTCGCCGACCCGGATGTGCTGGTGCTCCGGCGCGGCACCGAGGCGGTGACGACGACGCCCGAAATCCGCGCCTTCCTGCATGGGCCGGAGCCGCTGATCGTCACCAAGGCCAACGCCAAGTCGCTGGTGCACCGCCGCATTTATCTCGATTATATCGGCGTCAAAACCTACACCGCCAAGGGCACGCTTGCCGGCGAGTTGCGCATGGTCGGCCTGTTCACCTCGACTGCCTACACGCGCTCGGTGATGAAAATCCCGTATCTTAGGTCAAAGGCCGAGACCATCATCGCCAAGTCCGGCTTCGACCGGCACGACCATTCCGGCAAGGCACTGATCAACGTTCTGGAGAGCTATCCGCGCGACGAACTGTTCCAGGTGCCGGTGCCGATCCTGAAGAAGCACGCCGCGGCCATTCTCGGCCTGGTCGAGCGGCCGCGGGTGCGGGCGCTGGTGCGCGCCGACCAGTTCGACCGCTTCGTCTCGATCCTCGTCTTCGTGCCGCGCGACCGCTATGACAGCGTCGTGCGCGAGAAGATCGGCACCTATCTCAAGACCGTCTTCGAAGGCCGTTTGTCGGCTTACTATCCGGCTTTCCCCGAGGGCGGGCTGGCGCGTGTGCATTTCATCATCGGCCGCTCCGGCGGCAAGACGCCGAAGGTCGAGCAGGCGGCGATCGAAGCGGCGATCCGCGATATCGTGCGAACCTGGGACGACGCGCTGGCCGAAGCCGCGGAAGCCGTCGGCGGCGATCCATCGCTGAAGGCGATCGCCGCGCGTCTGCCTGAGAGCTATCGCGATTCCTTCAGCGCGGCCGTCGCGCTGAAGGATGCGGGGCGCATCGCCGGCATCAGCACCGCCAACCCGATCGCCATCGACTATTACCGCCATGCCGAGCAGAAACCGCATCAGGCAGCGCTGAAGATCTACCACCACGGCAGCCCGGTAGCGCTGTCGCGTCGCGTGCCGGTGCTGGAAAACATCGGCTTCCGCGTCATCAGCGAGCGCACCTTCGAAGTTGGCGAGGACGGCGGCGACACCGTCTTCGTCCACGACATGGAGTTGGAGAACAGCTACGGCAAGCCGATCGACCTCAGCGATGGCGGCGCGCTGTTCGAGGACGCGTTCCTGTCGGTCTGGCGCGGCGACATCGACAATGACAGCTATAACGGGCTTGCCCAGACCGCCGGCCTGTGGTCGGGCGAAGTCAGCATTCTGCGCGCCTATGGCCGCTACCTGCAGCAAGCCGGTATCCCGCAGAGCCAGGATTTCATCGCGGCCGCGCTCAACCGCTATCCCGACATTGCGCGCGGCCTGCATGCACTGTTCGTCGCTCGTCTCGGCCCGACCGCCGAGACGGAAGGCGTCGTCGCCGCCAAGCACCTCAAGGCCAAGATCAAGGACGCGCTGGAGGAAGTCCCCAACATTGATGACGACACCATCATCCGCCGCTATCTCAACCTGATCGAAGCCTCGTTGCGCACCAACCATTTCGTTGCGGGAACGAAGGAGCGGGGCCAGTCACTGGCGATCAAGCTCGATTCGCAGGCGGTCGAAGGATTGCCGGCGCCGCGGCCGTGGCGCGAGATCTTCGTCTACGGTTCCGAGGTCGAAGGCGTGCATCTGCGCTTCGGCCCGGTTGCGCGCGGCGGCCTGCGCTGGTCGGACCGCGCCCAGGATTACCGCACCGAGGTGCTCGGCCTGGTGAAGGCGCAACAGGTCAAGAACGCCGTCATCGTGCCGGTCGGCGCCAAGGGCGGCTTCTATCCGAAGAAGCTGCCGATGAGCGCCGGCCGCGACGCCATCTTCGAGGCCGGCACCTCGGCCTACAAGAATTTCGTTTCCAGCCTGCTGTCGATCACCGACAACATCGGCCTCGATGGCGTCATACCCCCAGCCGGTGTCGTCAGGCGCGATCCTGACGACCCCTACTTTGTCGTCGCCGCCGACAAGGGCACGGCAACCTTCTCCGACACCGCCAATGCCATTTCGGAGAAACACGGTTTCTGGCTCGACGATGCCTTCGCCAGCGGCGGCTCGGCCGGCTACGACCACAAGAAGATGGGCATCACCGCCAAGGGTGCCTGGGAAGCAGTCAAGCGGCATTTCCGCGAGATCAACCGCGACATCCAGACCACCCCCTTCACCGTCGTCGGCGTCGGCGACATGTCGGGCGACGTGTTCGGCAACGGCATGCTCTTGTCGCCGCAGACCAGGCTGATCGCCGCCTTCGACCATCGCGACATCTTCATCGATCCCGATCCAGACAGGGTGGCGTCGATGGCGGAGCGCGAGCGCATGTTCGCGCTGCCGCGTTCGTCCTGGCAGGACTATGACAAGACCAAGCTGTCGGAAGGCGGCGTCATCGTCTCGCGCAGCCAGAAGTCGATCACGCTGCCTGCGGCAGCGGCGGCGGCGATTGGCCTCGCCAAGACCACCGCGACACCGGCCGAGATCATGACCGCCATCCTCAAGGCGAACGTCGACCTTCTGTGGTTCGGCGGCATCGGCACGTATTTACGGGCCTCGGGCGAAACCAATGCCGAAGTCGGCGACCGCGCCAATGACGCCATCCGCATCACCGCGCTCGATGTGCGGGCCAAAGTGATCGGTGAGGGCGCCAATCTCGGCGTCACGCAGCGTGCCCGCATCGAATTCGGCATGAATGGCGGTCGCTGCAACTCCGATGCCATCGACAATTCCGGCGGCGTCAACTGCTCCGACGTCGAGGTCAACATCAAGATCGCGCTGGCGTCCGCCATGCGCAAGGGATCGCTGACCCGGCCGGCGCGCAACAAGCTGCTGGCCGAGATGACCGACGAGGTCGCCGGCCTCGTGCTGTCCAACAATTACGAACAGACGCTGGCGCTTTCCATCGCCCGCAAGCGCGGCCTTGCCGACATTGCGCACCAGAGCCGGTTCATGGCGGCGCTGGAGGCTCGGGGCCTGCTCGACCGCGCTGTCGAGACGCTGCCGTCGCCGGCCGCCCTTGCCGAGCGCGAGGCGCGTGGCGAGCCGCTGACCCGGGCGGAGCTTGGCGTGCTGCTCGCCTATGCCAAGATCGTGCTGTTTTCCGACATCGTCGCCAGCGACGTGCCTGACGACGCGCATTTCGACCGCGATCTGATGGGCTATTTCCCTGACCGGATGGCGAAGAAATATGCGGCCGAGATCCATGGCCACCGGCTGCGCCGCGAAATCATCGCCCGCGTCGTCGCCAACGATCTCGTCAATCGCGGCGGACCGTCATTCGTCAACCGGCTGCAGGAAGCCACGGGGCGCAGCGCGGCCGACGTGGTGCGCACCTTCGCCGTGGTGCGCGACGGCTTCGCGTTGCCGGCGCTCTATCGGGAGATCGATGCGCTGGACAGCCACATCGACGGCCAGGCGCAGCTCGATCTCTACCAGTCCGTCAGCCGGCTTATCTTCGTGACCAGCGGCTGGTATCTGAAGAACGATGCCGGCACCGCAGCGCTCGGCCAGCGCATTGCCGAACTGCAAGAGGCGCGCATGGCGCTGGAGCCGAAGCTGCTCTCACTGCTGCCGGCCTTCTCGCGCGAGCGGGTCGAGGAGCGGCGGCACGGCCTCTTCAAGGCCGGCGCCCCGGAAAAGCTCGCCGGGCAGCTGGCAATGGCCGATGTGGCGGGACTGATCCCCGACATCGCACTGACGGCGCGGACGGCCAATGCCGACGTCGTCGCCTCGGCCAAGGCGTTCTTCGCCGTCAGCGATGCCTTCCGCATTCCGCGCGTCGAAGAGGCGGCGCGTTCAATCACGCCGTCGGACTATTACGACCAGCTGGCGCTGTCGCGCGCCACCGACACGATCGGCGCGGCGCGGCGCGGCATTGCGGTGGCGGCTCTCGCCGGCCATGCCGGGACGGCGGATCCTGTGGCGGCCTGGCTGGAAGCCGGCGGCGAGCGCGTGGCGCGCATTCGCGAGCGGCTGCAGGCGCTGACCGAAGGCGGGGATATCACCGTGTCCAGGCTGTCGGTGGCTTCGGGGTTGATGAGCGATCTGACGGGGATGTGAACATCTCCGAAACGCCGGCGCCGCCCTCATTGCCCTGCCGGGCATTTCTCTCCGTATAGTGACGAGGAGAAAGGGCGGGCCGTAGCCTTGGCGCCCTTGTTGCAACGCTGGCGACTAGCGAAATCATCGATGAGAGCAACCCTCTCCCCGTCACCATTCGGGGAGAGGATGCTGGCAGGCAGGTGAGGGGCAGCGCGAATCTTTGGCGGTTTGCATGAGCATTCGAAACATGCAGACATGGCATCCGACAAGCGCGGTGTCCCGGGGGAATCATCATGGCGGCGGTAGAAACAGTGCAGCGGGCATCCGGGCGCGGCATCTGGGGATGGATGTTCTTCGACTGGGCGGCGCAGCCGTTTTTCACCGTCGTCACCACCTTCATCTTCGGGCCTTATTTCGTCTCGCGCATGGCGAGCGATCCGGTCTCAGGCCAGGCGGCCTGGGGCTACGGCATCGCTGTTGCGGGCCTGGTCATTGCCGTGCTGTCGCCCATCCTCGGCTCGATTGCCGACCAGACCGGGCCGCGCAAGCCGTGGATTGCGTTCTTCGCCTCGATCAAGATCATCAGCCTTTGCCTGCTATGGTTCGCCGCTCCCGGCTCGAACCTTTTCCTGGTGGTGCTGTTCTTTTCTCTGGCTTCGGTCGCGGCGGAATTCTCGACCGTGTTCAACGATTCGATGATGCCGCGCCTGGTGCCGAAGAGCGAGATCGGCCACGTCTCCAACATTGCCTGGGGACTTGGTTATCTCGGCGGCATGATCGCGCTGATCTTTGTCGTCGCCTGTCTGGCGGGTTCGCCGGAGACCGGCAAGACGATCATCGGCATCGACCCGCTCTTTGGGCTCGACCCGAAACTCGGCGAGGACGCGCGCGCCACCGGGCCGCTGTCGGCCGGCTGGTATTTCCTGTTCATCCTGCCGATGTTCTTCTTCACGCCAGACGCCATCAAAGGCATTCCGATCGGGCCGGCGGTGCGCGAGGGGCTGTCGGAACTGAAGTCGACGCTGACTGAAGTGCGCCGGCGCAAAGGCATCTTCCGCTTCCTTGTCGCCCGCATGATTTATCAGGACGGCGTCAATGCGCTGCTCGCTTTGGGCGGCACCTTTGCGGCAGCGATGTTCCACTGGTCGATCACCGAGATCGGCATGTTCGGCATCATCCTCAACGTCGTCGCCATCGTCGGCTGCCTGGTTGCCGCATGGCTGGACACCGCGCTTGGCTCCAAGACCATCGTGATGATTTCGCTCGTCCTGCTCAGCATCGCCACCATCGGCATCGTTTCGACCGGGCCAGGCTACACGTTGTTCGGCGCCTGGATGATGCCGGGAGCCGATAGTGGCGGCCTGTTCGGCACGGCGGCGGAAAAGGCCTACATTTTCTATGGCCTGCTGATAGGGCTGGCGTTCGGACCGGTGCAGGCGTCGTCACGCTCCTACATGGCGCGCAGCGTCACCGCAGCCGAGTCCGGCCGCTATTTCGGCATCTATGCGCTGGCCGGACGGGCGACGAGTTTCCTGGCGCCGTTCATGGTGGCGTCGATCACGCTCGCCAGCGGCTCGGCGCGGCTCGGCATGGCGGCCATCGTGCTGTTCCTGGGCGTTGGGATCGCGATATTGATCTGGACGCCGTACCCGGCGGATCAGCCGGTGGAATAGCGCCGCACTTTTCCTTCTCCCCTTGTGGGAAAAGGCAGAGGCGCTCAATGCCTGAAATGCCTCACGCCGGTAAACACCATGGCGATGCCATGCGCGTCGGCAGCGGCGATAACGTCGTCGTCGCGCATCGAGCCGCCGGGCTGGATCACCGCCGTGGCGCCGGCTTCGATCGCGGATATGAGCCCGTCGGCGAAAGGGAAGAAAGCGTCGGAGGCGACCACCGAGCCCTTGGTCAACGGCTCCGCGAGGCCAGCTGCTTCCGCCGCGTCGAGCGCCTTGCGGGCGGCGATGCGCGAGGAATCGACGCGGCTCATCTGGCCGGCGCCGATGCCGACCGTGGCGCCGTCCTTGGCGTAAACGATGGCGTTCGACTTGACGTGCTTGGCGATGCGGAAAGCGAATTTGAGGTCGGCCATCTCGGCCGCCGTCGGTGCGCGCCTGGTCACCACCTTCAGTTCGAGATCGTCGACCACCGCGTTGTCGCGGCCCTGGACGAGCATGCCGCCGGCGACGGATTTCACAGTGATGCCGCCGGCGTGCGGATCGGGGAGACCGCCGGTGACCAGCAGGCGCAAATTCTTTTTGGCGGCGACGATGCGGACAGCGTCCTCCGACGCGTTCGGCGCGATGATCACCTCGGTGAAGGTTTTTACGATCTCCTGCGCTGCTTCGGCATCGAGGATGCGGTTCATGGCGACGATACCGCCAAAAGCCGAAACCGGGTCGCAGGCCAGCGCTCTCGCATAGGCAGCAGCCAGCGAAGCGTCCTCGGCGACGCCGCACGGGTTGGCGTGCTTGATGATGGCAACGGCGGCGCAGCGGTTGGGATCGAACTCGCCGACCAGCTCGAAGGCGGCATCGGTGTCGTTGATGTTGTTGTAGGATAGCTGCTTGCCCTGCAACTGGCGAGCCGTGGCGACCCCCGGCCGCTTGTCGCCATTGACGTAGAAGCCGGCGCTCTGATGCGGGTTCTCGCCATAGCGCATGACGCTTTCCAGCCTGCCGCCGAAGGCGCGCCAGGTCGGGTGCTCGATCTCAAGCGTTTCGGCGAACCAGCCGGAGATCGCCGCATCGTAGCTGGCGGTGCGGGCAAAGGCCTTGGCCGCCAGCTTCCGGCGGAAGTCCAGCGACAGCGAGCCGATGTTCATCTCCAGCGCGTTCAGCACCGAGGCGTAGTCGCCGGGATCGGTGACGATGGCGACATAGGCGTGATTCTTGGCCGAAGCGCGGATCATCGCCGGGCCGCCAATGTCGATGTTCTCGACAACAGCGGCATAGTCGGCGCCGGAGCGGCGGACCTCCTCGAACGGGTAGAGATTGGAGACGAGCAGATCGATCGGCTCGATGCCGTGATCGTGCATCGCCTTGGCGTGTTCGGGATCGTCGCGCACGCCGAGCAGCGCGCCGTGCACCGACGGGTGCAGCGTCTTGACGCGGCCGTCCATGATCTCGGGAAAGCCGGTCAGTTCCGAGACGTCACGCACCGCCAGCCCCGCCTCGGCGATCGCCTTTGCCGTGCCTCCGGTCGACACCAGCTCGACGCCGGCCGCGACCAGCCCTTTGGCGAAGTCGATCAGGCCGGTCTTGTCGAAGACGGAAAGCAGGGCGCGGCGGACCGGAACGAGGTCGGGTGCCGGAATGTTCTTAGCGGCGACGGCCATGGGCTGGCGGCCTTTCAGGGCTGATTGGAGAGCGTTGCCGGGCCGTAGCACATGAGGTCAGGAAATCAAGCCGGAAGCTCGATCAAGCCGGCGCCGGCAACGGCGCTCAGCTGTTCTCGGGATAGCCGGCGATGCCGGTGCGCGTGAGCTGCCAATGCACCTCGGCGATCTCCGAGGCCTTGAAGGCGAGCACGATCTGGCGGCTGCGGCGTGGGCCGCCAAGGCCGGCGAAATAGATCGATTCCTCGACCTCCGGCACCACTTCGGTGCAGGTGAACACCCAGGTGTCGGCCTGGTCGGCGGTCAGCACCAGGCGGTCATGCTCGTCCTGCAAAAGGTTGATATCAGGGTGGATGTGGAAGCGCACCACGACGAAGTCGCGGCCATTGTTGCGGATCGCCGCACCGCCCGGGCGGAGGAAGCGATCCCTGCCGGCGAGCACATTGCCCTCGCTCGACAGTTTCAGCTCGCGCTCATGCAGGAAGCCAAAGCGCTGCATATAGCCGTCATGGCGGGCGATGAAGCCTTGCGTGCCCTTCTGGTCGATGCGCTTGCAAGGCACATGCTGCGGGCCGCCGAGCAAGGGTGAGCCGAGCAGGTCGTTGACGCGCAGCGAATGGGAAAACCGCGCCGACGAAGTGTCGTTGATGGTGGCGGTCGAATGCGCTGCGGTGGCACGGGCCAGCGGCCGGAATTCGGCGGCGCCATAGGTGTCGATGCCGGCATTGACGATATAATGCTGGCGGCCGGACGAGAGTTCGAAGGCCAGGCACCCGGCATGCGCGGCGTTGGACACATCGACGGCCGGCGACGGGCCGGTATCGGCAATCACCGTAACGCCGCCCATACACAGCCGCTCATAGCCGGAATGCGGCGCGTGCAGCAGCGGCGCGCCGGCGGTGTCGTCGTGGCGCAAGATGGTGGCTATACGGTCGTGGATGGTGGCGCCCATGCCGTTGAAGCGGGCCAGGCTGCCATCCTGATGGCGGAAGAAGCGCAGCGCCGGCAGCATGCGGTCGATGGCGCCCATCAGGGCTGCCGGTGGCGTTTCGGCCTGGTTAGCATAGGTCTGGCGCAGCGGCAGGAGATCGGCGAGCAGTTCGAGAACCGCCATCGGGTTGCGCGAAATATGGCCGCCGTCGGGAAGGATCTGGCGGTCGAGTTCTTCCGCCAGGTTGCGGGTGGCGCCGCGCAGTGCCGAGGCCGGCGCCGGCAGCGACAGCGCGGCGAAGGCAAGCGCGATGCGAGCGCGCAGCCTGTCCTTGCCGTCCGGCATTTCGCGCGCCATCGAGCGGAGATAGCGGATCTGCACGGCGAGCGATTTCAGGAAGGCGCGATAGAACGGAAATTCGGCCCCTTGTAGGACAACCGAGGAGTGTTGCAACCAGGCAATGACTCGCTTGGCGGTGGTGCCGGGCTCCCAGGCTATGCCGGAAATCTGGTTGCCATGCATGGCGATCCAGTCGGAGACAAGCGCGCGTGCATTGGCGGCGGCCAGCTCGGTGCCGGCGGCGCGCATATGGCGCAGCCAACGAAAGCCGTGCAGCGTCTTCACCCAGCCGCGATTGGCGACATCGATCTGGAATGGCGATTTGCCGCCGGTCTCGACGAGGTGTCCCGACAGCGGATAGCGGCCATAGTAGATCTCGAGCGCGATCTGCGGATCGGCGAGCCTGAGGTCGGGCGGTGCAATCAGGACGCGTTCGGGCGTGCGCCCGGAATAGCGCCAGCGATAAACTGGCCCTGCGCGAAGGCGCCGGCGCGTCTTGCGCCAAAACTCCTTAGCGACAAGCGTCCACAGACGTGTCGTGCTGCCGGCAGCCAGTGCCAAAACCCCTCCTCGTCGCCTGGAGATAGAGCATGCTGTCGTCCGAAAACCGCGTCGCAGGTTTCGGCATCATGTTCCGGTACCCCAGCACAAGCTTATATGATTCAAGAACTTATGCGAAGTCCAATTCCGCCGACGTGAAGCGCCTCACGCTGCCGGCCACCGACCCACCCCGAAAAAAGTCAAGTGCTTCGCGGGGTTAAGCCTGGCAATCCGGCACTCACTTGCGGTTGTGGCGAGACCGAAATTCGCTGGGCGAACAGCTTTCGCGGTCGCGAAACAGACGGGAGAAATAGAAGGCGTCGTGGATGCCGACGGCGGCCGCAATGGACTCGATGGGCGAATCGGAGGCGGCCAGCATCTGTTTGGCGCGGTCGAGCCTCGTGCGCAGTTGGAAGGCCTTGGGCGACATGCCGGCTGCCCGCGCAAATCTGCGCCGCAAGGTTGCCGGCGACATCGAGAATTTCGCGGCGAAGGCATCGAGATCCACCGGGTCGCACGCGCAGCGGCGCAATTCGTCGATGATGGGCTGCATGTCAGCGGCATCCTGGAGGCTGGGGTTTCGTTGACGGTTGTTCCAATCCATTGCCTGGCGGGCGGCACGCACGACGATGCGATGCATCGTGGCGGCGGCTTCTGCCTGGCTCAGCATCGTATCGAGCGACAGCTCACCATGCAGCCTGTCGAACAGCCGCTGCATTTTGCCGAGGTCGCGCAAGGGGACGACAGGGGCGTCCTCGGCAATCAGCCGCAGCCGGGTGAAATCGCGTATCAAGGCGCCGTCGAAGAGCGCCCAGCGTTCGAGCCAGCCCGATGCGTCCGGCCCGTAGGAATGCATCCTCCCGGGAAGCAGCCAGAACAGGGCCGGCGCTTGGATCGTCTGCATGCCGGCAGTCCTGGTTTCAAGCCAGCCTTGACCGTTCTCAATCAGCACCACGGCGAATTCCGGCAATTTGCGCGCTTGGATCGCCTGCGTGACGCGATGCCGACCAATCCCTGTAACCGACAGGCCGCCGGCCGCGGCCGGTGCGGATCTGTAGAGTGCGTAAGAGAGATCGTTCATGAGCGAAAAGTCCATGGCTTCGTTACGTCCATGGGCGAGTGTGCAAACAGTATGGCATTTCCAGCTAAGGATGGAAAATCGCAGGTGGCTGAAATGTCAAGCTCAACAGGTGGCATGCAACGACGGAGTCCTGTTGCGTCAATCGATCTGAACGCCAACGGCAAGACATTATCGATGGCGCCGAACCGGTTGGGTCATCTCGTGCCAACCGACGCCGGGATCGGCATCGATGCCATTCGAGGCCTCCTTGCCGAGCAAGGCTATGTCTGGCTGAAAGGTATCCTGCCGCGCCGCGACGTCATAGATTTTCGCGGCTGGGTGTTTTCGTATCTGGCCGACACCGGCTTGCTGCAGCCCGGGTCCGATCCCGCGCTTGGCCTGGCGGCCGGCACGTTCGACCGTCAGCTCGCCGATCGCCGGTTGATGGCGCTGGTTCGCTCCACCGCCTATGAAGGGTTCTGCGCACAGCCCCGGATGGCCCGGCTGATGGATGCGTTCGTCGGCGGGCTGTCCTATTTGCACAAGCGCAAGATCATGCGCTTCACCCAACCGGGCACCACCGTGGCGACGCCGGCGCATTACGATCTCGTCTATCTTCGCGGCGGCACCAGCCGCATCGTCACGGCCTGGATCCCGATCGGCGACGTTCCCGTCGACATGGGCGGCCTGGTTTATCTCGAGGGATCGCACGCCATCGGCCTCGACATGGAGGCCCGGTTCGCCAGGGACAATGCCGGGCTGAGCCCGCAGGAGCGCATCAGCGCCTACAACAGGAACATGAGCGAGGGCGGCTGGGTGTCGAAGGACCTGCCCGACATGGCGGAGCGGTTCGATACACGCTGGCTGATCGCGGACTTCGAGGCCGGCGATGTCGTCCTCCACTCGCCCTACATGATCCACGCCTCGACGACCAACCAGAGTGCGGAGGGGCGTATCCGGCTCTCCACCGATATCCGCTACCAGAATGTCGATGATGAGATCGATGCAAGGTGGGGGAAGCACTGGTCCCTGGACGACATGCTTTAGGGGGCGCAGCCGTTCGGGATTAGTCGAGGCATTCGCACTTCGTCATCCCAGGGCGAAGCAGGAGCGAAGCTCCGTCGCGGAGGCCCTGGGATCCATTCCGTGACCTTGGCCGTGGGTTGCAGCGGAGCAGAATTCTGCGTCGTAGCGGCGCTCATGTGTCGCGGCATGGCATCCTCGGGTCTGCGCTGCGTCGCTACGCTCCTTGCTCCGCCCGTGGATGACGAAGTCACGAAGGGCTGCGGCTCTGCCGACAAAATCCTAGGCGACACGTCGCATGCGGGCGGCGAAGAAGCCGTCCAGGCCGGAAACCCCTGGCGAACCAAGGTCAAGATCGGCGGGTGTGGTGCGCAGCGTGCCTTGCGGGGTCAGGAAGGCGTCGATGCCAGCGATTTCGCCGGGCTGCAGCGGATCGTCGGCGACGGTCTTGTTGCCGGCCAGAAAGGCGCGATACAGATCCTCGCCTTCGATCGGGTCCAGCGAACAGTTGGAAAAAACAATCCGGCCGCCCGGTTTGACCAAAGTGACGGCGCGGGCGAGCAGCTTTGCTTGCAGATCGGCTAGCTTTTCGACGTCGGCTACCGTCTTGGTCCATGGCACGTCCGGGTGGCGCCGAACCGTGCCGGTGGAAGAGCAGGGCGCGTCGAGCAGGACGGCGTCGAAAAGCTCCGCCGGCTGGTATTTCAGCAGATCGGCCTGCACGATCTCGGCGGACAGCCCAAGCCGTTCGAGGTTCTGCGTCAGCCGCGCCAGCCGGTTCTTCGAGGTGTCCAAGGCGGTGACTTTGGCGCCGGCAAGGATAAGCTGAGCGGTCTTGCCGCCGGGGGCGGCGCAGAGGTCGGCGACGCGTAATCCTTTGACATCGCCGAACAGCCGCGCCGGAAAACTGGCGGCGGCGTCCTGGACCCACCATGCGCCTTCGCTGAAGCCCGGCAGTTCGGTGACGGAGGCGCTGAGCTTTTCCACTCGCACCGTGCCGGTCGGCAGCACGATGCCGCCGAACTTTTCGGCCCACAATTCGGGATCGGCCTTGACCGTGAAATCGACCGGCGCCTCAACGCGATGCGCCGCCAGGATCTGTCTGGTCATCTCGGCGCCATAGGCGGCCTTCAGCCGGTCGGAGAACCATTTTGGCGCCTCGTCGGTGGCGGCAAGAGCTGCCGGCAGTTCGGTCTCCTTGGCGCGCACCAAAGTGCGCAGCACGCCATTAACGAGGCCGGAAAAGCGCTGCGTGCGTGGGTCCGACTTGGCGTGGGTCACAGCCAAATCGACGGCGGCGCTGTCGGGGATGTCGAGGAACAGGATCTGCGCCGCCGCAACATGCAGGATGTGCGACAAAGCTGTGGCGTTGGGCGGCAGCGGCTTTTCAAGGCGGCGGGCGAGGAGCCCGGCAATGGTCATGCGGTAGCGCAGCGCGGTCACCAGTATGGCGCGCACCAGGCCGCGGTCGCGCAGGTCGAGCACCTTGTATTGCGGATGGCCGTTCTCGTGGTCCGTCAGCCCGTCGAGCGGCGTTTTGGCGTCGATAACGGCGGCCAGGAGCCGCGCCGCTGCCTTGCGCGCGGCGAGGCCGGCGACGAATTCGTCCGAGCTGTTTTCGCGAACGCCTGAATGTGCGGGCCGGGGTCTGGCGCCGCTCACGACCACGGACCTTTGGGTCCGGTCGGGTTGCGGCCCCACGGATTGGCTTTCGGCTTGGCCGGTTTGGTCGGCGGCGTGGGTTGTGCTGCCTTGCCCCACGGGCCTTGCTCGACATCGGCCGGGAATTCTTCTGTTTGCTCTGGCGTCGGCGCCTGGCGCGGCGCCGGCTGGCGGCCTGCCATGTCGCGCGCCATCGCCTGCAGCGCGGCGATGCGGTTGTCGGTATTCGGGTGGGTCGAAAACAGGCTGTCCATGCGCTCGCCGTGAAGGGGATTGATGATGAAGAGATGCGCGGTCGCGGGATTGCGTTCGGCATCCTGGTTGCGGATGCGTTCGGCGCCGCGGGCGATCTTGTCAAGCGCCGATGCCAGCCAAAGCGGATTTCCAACGATTTCGGCGCCGCGCCGGTCGGCCTCGTATTCGCGCGTGCGGCTGACCGCCATCTGCACGATCATGGCGGCGAAGGGTGCGACCAGCATCGCCACCAGCACGCCGACAAAGCCGAACGGGTTGTTGTTGTCGCGGCTGCCGCCGAAGAAGAAGGCGACATTGCCGAGCATCGAGATGGCGCCGGCGAGTGTCGCGACAATGGTCATGGTCAGCGTGTCTCGATGCTGGATGTGGGCCAGCTCATGCGCCATGACTGCCGCCACCTCCTCATGCGACAGGCGCTCCAGCAGCCCGGTCGAGGCCGCGACCGCGGCGTTCTCGGGATTGCGGCCGGTGGCGAAGGCGTTCGGCTGCGGATTGTCGATCAGATAAGTCTTGGGCATCGGCAGGCCGGCCTGCTTGGCCAACGCCTCGACGATGGCGTGGAATTCGGGCGCGTTCTTCGCGTTGACCTCGACGGCGCGGTTCATCGACAGCACCATCTTGTCGGCATTCCAGTAGCTGAACAGATTGGTGCCCGCGGCGACCAGGAAGGCGATCATCATGCCGCCGGTGCCGCCGATCAGAAAGCCGACGCCCATGAACAGCGCCGTCATCGCGGCCAGAAGCATGGTGGTGCGTAGCGTGCTCATCATCTGCTCCCTGTGCGGCCGTGGCAAAAAAAGGTCGATCGGGGTGAACTCATGGCTATATGATGGGAAACGCCGCCCTTCGTTTCAATCCGCCCGGACTATCGCATGACCGACCAACCCAGCAAAGCCGATGCCGACCGGGAGAAGGACCTGACGCCGGCGGCCAGCCGAGCGCTGGCTGAAGCCGAGGCGCGCCGTGAAGCGTATCGCCAGAAGGAAGCTGCGCTGCCGAAGGAAATCGGCGGCCGCGGCGGCAAGGAACCCGGCCGCTACGGCGACTGGGAAGTGAAGGGACTGGCTAGCGATTTCTAGGGGTTCAGGAACGGAAGAACTGGGGAACTGGTGAACTGAAGAGTTGAAGAAAAAGGCGCATAGCAGTTCTCCAGTCCTCCAGTCCTCCAGTCCTCCAGTCCTCCAGTCCTCCAGTCCTCCAGTTCCTCAGGCCGCGCTGTGCTGTGCCCCCAGCGTCATCCAGCCGCTGTCATCGATGGCGATGGAGACGGTTTCGTAGCCGCCAATCGAGTTGTGCTGAGTCGTCATTGGATGCTGGTGAGTGGCGCTGATCACCATCACCGACGCGCCCGCTGCTTCCGCCGCCGCGATACCGGCCGGTGCGTCCTCGAAGACCAGACAGTCGCCGATGTCGACGCCGAGCCGTTTTGCCGCCAGCAGGAAACAGTCGGGCGCCGGTTTGCCGTGCGACACATCCTCGGCCGCGACCACCAAGGCGGGAACCGGGATGCCGGCGGCCCGCATGCGCAGCAGCGCCAACGGGCGCGGCGCGGAGGTGACGATCGCCCAGCGCTCGGCCGGCAGCGCGTTGAGAAACCGTACTGCGCCGGCGATCGGCAGCACGCCTTCGACATCGTCCGACTCGGCCTGCAACAGCACAAACGCCTCATGAACAGGGTCGACGCCGGGAAGCGCCAGCCTGGTGATGGTCTCGACCGCCCGCACGCCATGGATCGTCGGCAGGAAGGCTTCGACGTCGAGACCGTGCTTAAGCGCCCACGCCGCCCAGACGCGCTCGGCCGAGGCGATCGAATTGAGCACCGTGCCATCCATATCGAACAGGAACGCGGCGAATTTTCTGCCTGCAAACATCAGATTTTCCACGGGGTTAGGGATCGTTTCGGGAGGGTCGAAACATGTCGGGCGACCGTAACGTCGCCACGCCTGCCTGGGAAGCCGCGGGAGAGCCTTTTCGATAGTTCCAGGGAACCATGGTCCCGCCTCTGGCGTTTTGAGCATACTGTTTTCCACGGGATCGAAGGGGCAATCATTGTGCTGATCCGGCTCGGCTACGAAATCGCCATTGAATGCGTCGGCGCCACGCCGGTCATCTCGCTGCTTGATATCCACAGGGATCGTCAGGCCGACATCAAACGGCAGACGCGCGTGCTGACGTCGCCTTCAGTGCCGAGCAAGGTCTATCACGATCTGTTCGGCAATACCTGCCGCCGCTTCACCGCACCCGCCGGCAGTTTCCGCATTCTCTATGACGCAGCCGTCGAGGACAGCGGCGAGCCTGACGCGGTCAACACGCTGGCCAGGGAGGTGCCGGTGGCGGAACTGCCGGACGATGTGCTCGGCTACCTCCTCGGCAGCCGCTATTGCGAGACCGATCATCTGAGCAGTCTGGCCTGGCAGCTTTTCGGCCATGTTCCCTCTGGCTGGGCGCGGGTGCAGGCGATCGTCGACTATGTCCACAACCGGCTGTCCTTCGGCTATGGCTATGCGCGGTCGACGCGCACCGCGGCCCAGGCGCATGAGGAGCAGGTTGGCGTATGCCGCGACTTCGCCCATCTGGCGATCACGCTCTGCCGCTGCATGAACATCCCGGCCCGCTACGTGAACGGCTATCTCGGCGACATCGGCGTGCCGGCAGATCCGGCGCCGATGGATTTTTCAGCCTGGATGGAAGTGTTCCTCGAGGGCAAATGGTATACGTTCGACCCGCGTCATAATCGTCCGAGGATAGGCCGCGTCGTCATCGCGCGGGGTCGTGATGCCACGGATGTGCCGCTGCTGCACAGCTTCGGCCCGCATCAGCTCTCGCTGTTCAAGGTCTGGACCTATGAGCAGGAAGGCAATCTGTTCAACCCGCCCTATCACGGCGTCGACAAGACCGTCAGTGCGCGGATGCTGGCGTGACCGGATTCTGATCCGCTTCGACACACAATCCGGAAATGGAAAAGGCCGCCGCTTCTTGACGAAGCCGGCGGCCTTCCGTGTTTCCGTCCGTGGCGCGGCCAATGGCGGCGACCGAGGTCACCCGCCGCGCTTATCGCGCCTTAACGGGAAGACTGCTTCCCGAAAGTGCAATCCGCTGAGGCCACGTTCTGGAAAACGAAATCACTCGACATCGGATCACCTCCTTTCGATTTGTTGAACACGTCCAGATGATGGGGTGCGTTGCAGCAAAAAACAAGATGCCGATTTGAAATAGCTGGCGAGCCGCCTTTTGCGCCGGGTTGCGAAGAGCCGCGAGGGCGGGCAAAATCCATGCAAGGTGGATTGTCAGGACTCGGGAGGATTGCCATGGAGGCAGCCGAGAAGGCCGCGCGCATCGTGCGAACGGTGATCGAAACGCTGAAGCCGGGTTTTGCGGTCAAGCTGTGGACCGGCGAGCGGATCGGTCCCGCCACCGGGCCCGTGCTCACCATCAACGACCAGGACATCGTCTGGCAGGTGGTGAAGCGGCCATCGTTGTCGACGCTGATCGAGATGTGGATCTCCAAGACGATAGACATCGAAAATGGGACGATTTTCGATTTCTACGCACTGCCGTCGCAAGGCAAGCTCAGGACCAAGCTCAAGTCGCTGCCGAAGCTGGCGATCCTGCGCGACCTGCCGGCGGTGCTCCTGTCACGCAAGCAGATGAGTGCACGCACCGATCTGTCGGGTCGCAACCCCTATGTCAGCGGGTCGAGCCAGGAGGCGATCCAGCATCACTACGACATTTCGAATGCCTTTTACCGGCTCTTCCTCGACGAGCGCATGGTCTACAGCTGCGGCTACTTTAAGGATTTCGCCGATGGCATCGACCAGGCGCAGGCCGACAAGCTCGACCATATCTGCCGCAAGCTCAGGCTGAAGCCGGGCGAAAAGCTGCTGGACATCGGCTGCGGCTGGGGTGCCATGCTGATCCATGCGGCCAAAAATTACGGCGTCGTCGGCCATGGCGTGTCGCTGTCGCAGGCGCAGACCGATCTCGCCCGCGAGCGCATCCGCGCCGAAGGGCTGCAGGACCGCATCACCATCGAAATCAAATCCTATACGGAGCTCAAAGGCTCCTTCGACAAGATATCGTCGATCGGCATGTTCGAGCATCTCGGCCTCGCCAACCACGCCACCTATTTCAAGACCATCCATCGCTTGCTGAAGCCCGGCGGCATCTATCTGCACCACGCCATCACCAGGCGCAGCAAGGGCGACTTGAAGAAAACCTTGCGCAAGGGGCCGGAGTTCAAGGCGCTGCTCAAATACATTTTCCCAGGCGGCGAACTCGACACGATCGGCATGACGCTGGGCAATCTGGAGGCGCATGGCTTCCTGGTCTACGACGTCGAGAATCTGCGCGAGCACTATGCGCGCACCTGCCGGCTGTGGGCCGAGCGGCTACAGGCTCGCTTCGACGAGGCGGTCGCCGAAGTCGGCGAGGCCAAGGCACGGCTGTGGCTGCTTTATCTCACCGGCTGCTCGATCACCTTCGAGCGCGCCTCGGCGCAGATTTTTCAGACCGTCGTCACCAAACGCGCACGCGGGCCGAGCGGGCTGCCGCCGACACGGGCGGATCTGTATCGGTAGAGATAGGATTCGGGGCCGAACCCCACGCTTTCCAAGGTCTGCGATTCGCTGCCTCGCGGTAGAGGCCTACACGAACCGCATCGGCGCGCCGATCTCGACGCGGGCAGGCCTGTCCACAGTGCAATAGACGCCAAGATTGTGCGCGTTGTGGCGGACCAGATTGCGCAGGATGCCGGGATCGTGGTCGAAGCCGTCCTGGCTGATGATGGTGAAGCCGCAGCGGCGGCACGGCTCCGAGACGGTCACCAGCAGATCGCCGATGGCGAGCTTGCGGCCAATCCATTCGGTCTCGGGAAACGAGCCTTTGACCGCCGCCATGTCGACGACGATGTTGGGGCGGAAGCGGCGCGGATCGGGAATGCCTTCGGGGTGCAGCGCCTTGAGCCGCGCCAGCGATGCGGTGGTCAAGAGATGGATCGGCGCTTTGCGGTAGCGCGCCGCGGTGAGCGGGCCGGTGTAGCCGGGAGCGTTGTCCTGGCTGAACGGCCTGATCGAGGCGGCGAAGCCGAGATAGGCCGAGATGGCTTGGTCGCATTCCACACCCGGCACTGCCAGCCAGTCGCCGTCGGGAACGGCGATCTCCAGCTTGCGGTCCTTGCTCAGCCGGGTGCGGATGCGCGGCACCTTGTGCCACTTGGCGTCGCGGTCGGGCCGCGCGATCTCATTGTCCGAGACATCGACAAGGCCGAACAGCCGGTCGCCGTCGATGGTTTCAAGGCCGACCGAAATGGCGTCCTGGCGTTCGCCGGCAAGCGAACTTGCGGGGTAACGCCAGAGCTCCGTGACTGCGCCCAGTGCAGCCATCAAATCCCCTCAGCCCTTCTTGTTCTGGCGGTTGGCGATCAGATCATCGACCACGGCCGGATCGGCCAGTGTCGAGGTATCGCCGAGCGCGGAAAAATCGTCCTCGGCGATCTTGCGCAGGATACGGCGCATGATCTTGCCGGAGCGGGTTTTCGGCAGTCCGGGCGCGAATTGCAGCTTGTCGGGCGAGGCGATGGCGCCGATCTCCTTGCGGACATGGGCCACGAGCTCCTTGCGCAGTTCCTCGCTCGGCTCCACGCCTTTCATCAAGGTAACGTAGCTGTAGATGCCCTGGCCCTTGATGTCGTGGGGATAGCCGACGACAGCTGCTTCCGACACCTTCTCATGGCTGACGAGCGCCGATTCGACCTCGGCCGTTCCCATGCGGTGGCCGGAAACGTTGATGACGTCGTCGACGCGGCCGGTGATCCAGTAATAGCCGTCGGCGTCGCGGCGACAGCCGTCACCGGTGAAGTATTTGCCCTTGTAGGTGGAGAAATAGGTCTGCACGAAGCGGTCATGATCGCCATAGACCGTGCGCATCTGGCCGGGCCAGGAATCGGCGATGCAGAGATTGCCGTCGGCCGCCCCTTCCAGCACCCTACCTTCGCCGTCGACCAGCTGCGGCCTGATGCCGAAGAAGGGCCGCGTCGCCGAACCAGCCTTGAGGTCGGTGGCGCCGGGCAGCGGCGTGATCAGGATGCCGCCGGTCTCGGTCTGCCACCAGGTGTCGACGATCGGCACCTTGCCGTTGCCGACGATGTTGAAATACCACTCCCAGGCTTCCGGATTGATCGGTTCGCCGACCGAGCCCAGCACGCGCAGCGACTTGCGCGAGGTCTTCTTCACCGGTTCGTCGCCGGCGCCCATCAGCGCGCGCAGCGCCGTCGGCGCGGTGTAGAAGATGTTGACCTTGTGCTTGTCGATGACTTCCCAGAAGCGCGACTGCGAGGGGTAGTTCGGCACGCCCTCGAACATCAGCGTGGTGGCGCCGTTGGCGAGCGGGCCATAGACGATATAGCTGTGGCCGGTGACCCAACCGACATCGGCGGTGCACCAGTAGATATCGCCATCATGGTAGTCGAAGACATATTGGTGGGTCATCGCGACATAGACGAGATAGCCGGCGGTGGTGTGCAGCACTCCCTTCGGCTTGCCGGTCGAGCCTGAGGTATAGAGGATGAACAGCGGATCCTCGGCCTTCATCTTCTCCGGCTTGCAGTCGCCTTTCACCGTGGCGATCTCGTCATGGTACCAGATGTCGCGTCCCTGGACCCAGCCGGTCTTGCCGCCGGTGCGACGAACGACGACCACCTTATCGACCTTGGTGCCGGCCTTGGCGGCGATTTCGATCGCTCTGTCGGTGTTTTCCTTCAGCGGGATCGGCTTGCCGCCGCGCAGGCCTTCGTCGGCGGTGATGACGAAGGTCGACTTGCAGTCATCGATGCGGCCGGCCAGCGCGTCCGGTGAAAAGCCGCCGAAGACGATCGAGTGGATGGCGCCGATGCGGGTGCAAGCCAGCATCGCGTAGGCCGCTTCCGGGATCATCGGCATGTAGATGGTGACGCGGTCGCCCTTCCTGACGCCGTGCTTCTTCATCACATTGGCGAGCCGGCAGACATGCTCGTAGAGCTCGTTATAGGTGATCTTCTTGTCGTCGTAGGGATTGTCGCCTTCCCAGATGATGGCTGTCTGGTTGCCGCGCTTCTTCAAATGGCGGTCGATGCAGTTGTAGGAGACGTTGGTTTCGCCGTCCTCGAACCATTTGATCGAGACCTTGCCCTCGAAGGAGGTGTTCTTGACCTTGCTGAACGGCTTGAACCAGTCGATGCGCTTGCCGTGCTTGCCCCAGAACTTGTCCGGATTCTTCACGCTGTCGGCATACCATTTGAGGTAGGTGTCGTTGTCGATCAGCGCATTCTTCTTCCACGCCGGCTGGACGCGGTGGATCTTCACCTCGGACATGTCTTCACTTTCCTCCCAAACCACCCCGCCGGCTTGACCACAGCCAAGATCACGGCGACGCAGCCGCGAATTCGGCGGCATTATTAACAGTTCCGCGCTGACGGCAACATTAGACGTTGGATTCGCGTGGCGCGATGCCGCAGCTCCCGTTTCGGTTGTATCAGCACTCGGCAGCGGTCGCTGCTAACTGCATGTTTTCGTGCATAAAACCCGACTGGGATCAGGAAAATCATAGACAGTTAAGGAACGGCGCGCACAATTCGGTGTTGGGAGGAATGGAGAATCAACTAGGCCAAGGGGCTGTCATGCGCGATCATTCCGAAATGGACCTGATGCTCAAGGGGTATGGCCTGACCACGGCCAAGATTCTGTACCATTTTCCCGACCACCCGCATCTGCTGCAGAGCTTCATCTGGCAGGATTACGATCTGGCGCCGAAGTTTCCGGTGCTGATCAAGTTCATCGAGTTCTGGAAGGCCAGGCTCGACGGGCCGCTGCATTCGATCAGCTACACGCACCAGAAGCTGATCGCGCCGAACGAATGGCGGAAGGTGGATGGGGAGTTCGTGCTGCACTGAGCGGCAGTATAGCTGATCTCCCCCGCAAGGGGGGAGATTGGCAGCTTCAACGTCGTGCGATCACACCGCAGGCGGGTTCAGTCGGGCGAAACCTTCCTGGCGGCGATAAGGGAAGTACGGGTAGGGCGCGGTCACTTCGCTTGCGGCGTCGAGCTTTTTGACCTGCTCCGGCGTCAATGCCCAGCCGACGGCGCCGAGGTTCTGGCGCAGCTGTTCCTCGTTGCGGGCGCCGATGATGACCGAGGACACGGTCGGGCGCCGCAACAGCCAGTTGATGGCGATCTGCGGCACGGTCTTGCCGGTCTCTTCAGCCATCGCATCAAGCGCATCCATGACCCGGTAGAGATGTTGGTCCGCGACCGGCGGGCCGAAATCGGCGGTGTCGTGCAGCCGGCTCTTTTCCGGCAGGGGCTGGCCGCGGCGGATCTTGCCGGTCAGGCGGCCCCAGCCGAGCGGGCTCCACACCAGCGCGCCGATGCCCTGGTCGATACCGAGCGGCATCAGCTCCCATTCATAGTCGCGACCGACCAGCGAGTAGTAGACCTGATGCGCGGCGTAGCGCGGATAAGCATGCTTGTCAGCTTCCGCCAGCGATTTCATCACCTGCCAGCCGGAGAAGTTGGAGACGCCGACATAGCGCAGCTTGCCGGCGCGCACGAGGTCGTCCAGCGTCGACAACACCTCCTCGATCGGCGTGCCGGCATCGAAGGCGTGCAGCTGCAACAGGTCGATGTAATCGGTGCCCATGCGCTTCAGGGCGGCGTCGACGGCTTTGATCAGCCGCGAGCGCGACGAGCCGTAGTCGGCCGGTCTGTCGCCCATCGGCAGCGAAGTCTTGGTCGAGATCAGCACCGCGTCGCGGCGGCCTTTGATGGCTTCGCCAAGCACTTCCTCGGAGGCGCCGTTCGAATAGACATCGGCGGTGTCGAACAGATTGACGCCGGCCTCGAGGCAGATGTCGATCAGCCGCCGCGCTTCCTTGGCATCGCTGTTGCCCCAGGCCCCGAACAGCGGCCCGGAGCCGCCGAAAGTGCCGGCGCCGAAAGAGAGTGCGGGCACTTTCAGGCCCGATGCGCCGAGACGTCGATAATCCATTTTATGCTCCTTGATGATGTCGAAGAAGGATTGCGCGTGATGCTCATGACTGGGCGCAGACCGGCACCCCGATTGTGGGGGCGCGATCGAGGCGCAGCGCCAGGGCAGCGACGCCAAGAGCCGCGACCGGCAGCAAAGCGGCGATCCAGGTTAGTGAGCCGAGGCCGAGGTCATGGGCAATCACCGCGCCGCCAAGCCAAGCGCCGGCGGCATTGCCGAGGTTGAAGGCGGCGATGTTGAAGGACGAGGCGAGGCTCTGGCCCGCGCCTTGCGCCTTTTCCAGCACCCACATCTGCAGCGGCGCCACGGTGGCGAAGGCGGCGGCACCAAGCAGGCCGACATAGATGACGGCCAGGATTTGGCTGTGGACGGCGAAGGTCATTGTGGCCAGCACCAACGCCAGCACCACGAGGCTGCCGAGCACCGCCGGCACCAGCCAGCGGTCGGCGACCTTGCCGCCAAGCAGATTGCCGGCGATAAGACCGCCACCGAAGACGAGCAGGATCGGCGACACGGCGGCTTCCCCAAAACCGGTGATCTCGGTGAGCAGCGGGGCGATGTAGGTGAAGACGGCGAAGACGCCGGCATAGCCGAGCACGGTGGTGGCGAGGCCGAGCAGCACCGGCGTGCGGCGCAGCACTGCGAGGTCGGCGCGCAGATTGGTCTTCTCGGGCGCTTCCTTGCTGCGCGGCACCAGAAGCAGGATGACGGCAAAGGCTGCCAAGCCGACCAGGGTTACGGCCCAGAAGGTGGCGCGCCAGCCGAAGGTCTGGCCGAGCCAAGTGCCGAAGGGCACGCCGAGGATGTTGGCGATAGTCAGGCCGGTGAACATCAGCGCGATCGCCGAGGCTTTCTTGTTGGGCGCGACCAGGCCGGTGGCGACCACCGAGCCGACGCCAAAGAAAGTGCCATGGGCAAAGGCGGTGATGATGCGGGCGCCCATCAGCGTCCAGTAGTCGGGGGCGATCGCACAGGCGAGGTTGCCGAGCGTGAAGATCGCCATAAGGGCCAGAAGGACGGTCTTGCGGGGCCAGTTGCCGGTGGCGATGGTCAAAAGCGGCGCGCCGATGACGACGCCCAACGCGTAGCCCGAAATCAACTGGCCGGCGGCCGAGATCGAGACTCCGAGATCTTTGCTGACATCGATCAGCAGCCCCATGATGACGAATTCGGTGACACCGATGCCGAAGGCGCCGGCAGCGAGGGCGTAGAGAGCAAGAGGCATGGCGGTTTCCAGTTCGAACTCGATGAACGCGACCAGACCCGCGCCCCGACCGCAGAGATCGTGTTGCCATGCCTTGTGAACCAGACTTGCCTTGGGCATATTTCCTGTGAAATAGATTCACAAATGGCCAGACCCGATATCAACCGTTCCGGCGAGATCGAAGTGTTCGTCCGCGTCGTCGAGGCGGGCAGTTTCTCGGCTGCGGCTCGTTCGCTGCGTATGACACCGTCGGCGGTGAGCAAGCTGATCGCGCGACTGGAGGCAAGGCTCGGCGCGCGGCTGGTCACGCGCTCGACGCGCAAGCTGCAGCTGACGCCGGAAGGGACGGCGTTCTATGACAGCGGGGTGCGCATCCTGGCCGATATGGCGGCGGCCGAGCGCGAGGCGGCCGTGGGTGCCGCGCCGCGCGGACGGCTGCGCGTCAACTCCTATGTGCCCTTCGGGGTGCATCGGCTGATCCCGCTGCTGCCTGATTTCCTCGAACGCTACCCCGGGATTTCGGTCGATCTGGTGCTGACCGACAGCGTCATCGATTTGATGGCTGAGCGTGCCGACGTCGCCATCCGCGCCGGGCCGCTCGGCGAGTCGCGGCTGGTGGCGCGCAAGCTCGGGCAAAGCCGGATGACAGTCGTTGCCGCACCGTCCTATCTCAAGACGCATGGCACGCCGCTGGTTCCAGCAGATCTCGACCGGCACAATCGCATGGCTTTCGGCTTTGTCCGGCATGTCGATGGCTGGTCGTTTGTCGATGCAACCGGGAACGCCGTCATGGTGCCGATCACCGGAAACACGCTGGTCGGCGATGGCGAGTCGATGCGGTTGATGGCGGTCGGCGGCGCCGGCATCGCCCGGCTGGCACACTGGCATGTGGCCGATGACATCGCGGCGGGGCGGCTGACGGCGCTGCTGGAGGATTTCAATCCGGGCGACGAGGAGCCTACCCACGCCGTCTATGTCGGCCAGGGCCGGCATTTGCCCGCACGGGTGCGGGCGTTTCTCGACTTTCTGGTCGAGAGCGTGCGGATGAGCTGAAAAGACGTTGGGGAGCCAGATGACCCCCCAAGCATCAGGCGACAGCGATGACTATTTCTTCGGGGTGAACGGCGCCGGGCGGCGACCGGCGCCCTGACGCTCCAGCATCCAGCCGGGATATTCGGCCGGCAGCGCGCTGACCTCATCCAGTTTGGCGAGATCGTCGGCGTCGAGCTTCACCTCGGCCGCGGCTAGGTTCTGCTCGAGCTGCTCCATGCGGCTGGCGCCGATGATGACGCTCATGACGAAAGGTTTGGCCAGGACATAACCGAGCGCGACCGTAGCGACGCTGACATCGTGCTTTTTGGCGATGTCGCGCATGACGGCGACGGCTGCCCAGGCGCGGTCCTCATCGACCGGCGGGAAGTTGAAGGCGGCGCGGCGGCCCTCGCCATTGCCGGGCGCGCCGGGACCGTATTTGCCCGACAGCAGGCCGCCGGCCATCGGCGACCAGACCATCAGGCCGAGCTTTTCCTCGTTGATGAGCGGCACGATCTCACGCTCGAGATCGCGGCCGGCGATCGAGTAATAGGACTGGATGGTCTCGAAGCGGGAGAACCCCTTGCGCTCGGCAATGCCCAGAGCCTTGGCGATGCGCCATGCCTGCCAGTTGGAGACGCCGACATAGCGAACCTTGCCGCTGGCAACCAGGTCATCAAGTGCCCGTAGCGTCTCGTCGATCGGCGTCACCGTATCGGTGCCGTGCAACTGATAGAGGTCGATATGGTCGAGCTGCAGCCGCTCCAGGCTGCCCTCGACCGAATCCATGATGTGGCCTCGCGAAGAGCCGCGCTCGTTCGGGCCCTGGCCCATGGCGCCATGCACCTTGGTGGCAATGACGACGTCCGAGCGCTTGACGCCGAGATCCCTGAGCGACTGGCCGAGCAGGCGCTCGGACTGGCCGAAGGAGTAGACGTCGGCGGTGTCGAAGAAATTGACGCCGGCGGCGATCGAACGGCCAACGATGTCGTTGACGCCCTTCTGGTCGAGGCTGGCGATCAGACCCCATTGGGCATTCTCGCCGGCGGCGCCGAAGGTCATTGTGCCGAGGCAGAGTTCGGAGACGAACATCCCCGTATTTCCGAGTTGATTGTAGCGCATGGTGGCAGCTCCAGAAGATTTGGTGATTACGCAAAGCAAATAGGAACGGTACGTTTCGTTTCCAGTGGTGGCGTAATCGACCGAATGCATCTGGCCCCATAGAACTCGTCAACCGTGGCGAGATGCGCGAGGCGATGTTTGTGTCGAAAATCTATCAGAATTCCACGGGTCGGATCATCGTCTCTGAGCGGCGGTTGACCTCCTCGACGAAATCGTCGTCCCATGCGGGACCGGAGAGGAGATATTCCGCAAGCGAAGGCTTTGCGCCGATCAGTTGGTCATAGTCATCAGGAGACAACACGACGGCAGCTGGCTTTCCGCGCAAGGTGATGGTTTGCGGCCCTTCTTCGCGCGCCTGTCGCACAAGCTTCGAAAGATTGTTTCGTGCGTCCCTGAGGTGCCAGTCCAAGAAGAATAGTCCTCGCTAACTCGGCCGGATGTGCTCGATACATTAGCTCGAAAAATCGGGGATCGACAGGTGTCTCGCGAAGCCGACGACTACCGGCTCCCAAAAATCGCCGAGCCGACCCGGACGCTGGTGGCGCCGAAGGCGATCGCGGTCTCGTAGTCGCCGGACATGCCCATCGACAGTTTGGCGACGCCGGCCTCCTTGCCGAGCTTTTCCAGCAGGGCGAAATGCGGGCCGGGATTCTCGTCCGCCGGCGGGATGCACATCAGGCCTTCGATGGCGAGGCCGTGGACATCGCGGCAGCGGGCAACGAAGGCAACGGCGTCGCGCGGCTCGATGCCGGCCTTTTGCGGCTCCGAGCCGGTATTGACCTGGACATAGAGTTTTGGTGCACGGCCTTGCCTAGCGATCTCCTTGGCGAGTTCGGCGGCGATCTTCTCGCGGTCGACGGTCTCGATGACGTCGGCGAGCGCGACGGCTTCCTTCGCCTTGTTCGACTGCAGCGGGCCGATCAGATGCAGCTCGATGTCGGGGAATTCAGTTTTCAGCGCCGGCCATTTGCCTTGCGCCTCCTGCACCCGGTTTTCGCCAAAGACGCGCTGGCCGGCCTCGATGACCGGGCGGATGGCGTCGGCCTCAAAAGTCTTCGACACAGCAACCAGCGTCACGGAGCCGGCGTCGCGGCCGGCCTCGCGCTCGGCGGCAGCGATCCTCGTCCTGACGGCGAAAAACTGTTCGACGGCGCTCGCCATGCCTATATCCTGCCTGTCTTTCTAGCCCTCGCCGGCTCACCGCAGTTGACGGGTCCGGCAATCCATGGTGAACACCGCCACGACATTTACCTTGGCCACCGGGCCTTGTCCGGCGGTCTGCGCCTGCTTTTAAGTGAAAATCATCCGATGGCAACCGAACGATACAATCCGCGCGCGTCAGAGCCCAAATGGCAGAAGGCCTGGGCCGAAAAGAAGCTGTTCGAAGCGCAGAACGACGACCCGAAGCCGAAATACTACGTGCTGGAGATGTTCCCCTATCCCTCGGGGAAGATCCATATCGGCCACACCCGCAACTACACGATGGGCGACGTGGTGGCGCGCTACAAGCGGGCCAAGGGTTTCAACGTGCTGCACCCTATGGGCTGGGACGCTTTCGGCATGCCGGCCGAAAATGCGGCGATGCAGAACAAGGTCCATCCCAAGGAATGGACCTACGCCAACATCGCCGCCATGCGCGAACAGCTCAAGATGATGGGCCTGTCGCTGGACTGGACGCGTGAGTTCGCCACCTGCGACGTCGACTATTACCACCGCCAGCAGATGCTGTTCCTCGATTTCGTCGAAAAGGGGCTGGTGACGCGCAAATCCTCCAAGGTCAACTGGGACCCGGAGGACATGACGGTGCTCGCCAACGAGCAGGTCATCGACGGCCGTGGCTGGCGCTCGGGCGCGCTGGTCGAACAGCGCGAGCTGACGCAGTGGTTCTTCAAGATCACCGACTACGCGCAGGACCTGCTGGACTCGCTGAATGGTCTCGGCGAGTGGCCGGAAAAGGTCAAGCTGATGCAGCAGAACTGGATCGGCCGCTCGGAAGGGCTGCTGATCCGCTGGCCGCTGGCCGCTCCGGTTGGCGATGCGAAGGAACTGGAGGTCTACACGACCAGGCCCGACACCATTTTCGGCGCGTCGTTCATGGCGGTTGCCGCCGACCATCCGCTGGCCAGGAAGGCCGCCGAGACCAATCTCGATCTGGCCAAGTTCATCGACGAAATCAGGCATATGGGCACGTCGGTGGCCGCACTGGAGACGGCCGAGAAGAAAGGTTTCGACACCGGCATCCGCGTCGTGCATCCGTTCGACGACTCGTGGACCCTGCCGGTCTATGTCGCGAATTTCGTTTTGATGGAATACGGCACCGGCGCCATATTCGGCTGCCCGTCGGGCGACCAGCGCGACCTCGACTTCGCCAACAGATACGGCCTGCCGGTGATCCCGGTGGTGATGCCGGAAGATGCCGACGCCAAGACCTTCCATATCACGGAAGAGGCCTATGTCGATGACGGCGTGATGATCAATTCGCGCTTTCTCGACGGCATGAAGCCGGAGCAGGCGTTCGACGAGGTCGCAAAGCTGCTGGAGCAGAAGACCATCGGCGGTCGGCCAATGGCGGAGCGCAAGGTGAACTTCCGCTTGCGCGACTGGGGCATTTCGCGTCAGCGCTACTGGGGCTGCCCGATCCCGATGATCCATTGCGAGGATTGCGGCGTCGTGCCGGTGCCGAAGGCCGACCTGCCGGTCAAGCTGCCCGACGACATCGAGTTCGACCGTCCCGGCAATCCGCTCGACCGCCACCCGACCTGGCGGCATGTGAAGTGCCCGCAATGCGGCAAGGATGCGCGCCGCGAGACCGACACGATGGACACGTTCGTCGATTCGTCCTGGTATTTCGCGCGCTTCACCGCGCCCTGGGCCAATGAGCCGACGGAGCCGAAGGCTGCCGATGACTGGCTGGCCGTCGACCAGTATATTGGCGGCATCGAGCACGCGATCCTCCATCTGCTCTATTCGCGCTTCTTCACCCGCGCCATGCGCGCGACCGGGCATCTCGACCTGGCCGAGCCGTTCAAGGGCCTGTTCACGCAAGGCATGGTGGTGCATGAGACCTACCGCGTCGGCGGAGCGTCGAACAATGGCCGCTGGCTGTCGCCGGCTGAGGTCAGGATCGAGGATGTCGGCGGCAAGCGCCGCGCCATCGAGATCGCCACCGGCGAAGAGGCGGCGATCGGCTCGCTCGAAAAGATGTCGAAGTCGAAGAAGAACACGGTGAGCCCGGAAGACATCACCGATGGCTACGGCGCCGATACAGCGCGCTGGTTCATGCTGTCGGATTCGCCGCCAGAGCGAGACGTGGAGTGGACCGACGACGGTGCCGCCGGCGCGCATCGCTTCATCCAGCGCATCTGGCGCCTGGTGTCGATCGCCGCCGAGACGCTCGACGGTGTCAAGCCGCAGGCGGCGAAGGAGGGCGAGGCGAGTGCCGTTTCCAAGGCCGCGCACAAGATCCTGAAGGCCATCGGCGAGGATATCGAGAAGCTCGGCTTCAACCGCGCGATCGCGCGCATCTACGAACTGGCCAATGCGCTGACCACGCCGCTCAACGACGTCGCCGAGGGCAAGGCCGACGCCGCGCTCAAAGGCGCCTGCCGCGAGGCGGTGGAGATCCTGGTGCATGTCGTCGCGCCGGTCATGCCGCATCTGGCTGAAGAGTGCTGGCACACGCTCGGCGGCACCGATCTGGTCGCCGAACGGCCATGGCCGGTCTACGACCCGGCGCTGGTGGTCGACAACGAGATCGTGCTGCCGGTTCAGGTCAACGGCAAGAAGCGCGGCGATTTGACAATTGCCCGCGACGCGGACCAAGGTGCGGTCGAAAAAGCGGTTCTGGCTCTCGACTTCGTGCAGAAAGCGCTGGAAGGTAAGGCGCCCCGCAAGGTGATCATCGTGCCGCAGAGGATCGTCAATGTCGTTGCCTGATTTCAAAAAGACGGGGCTTGACTTCGGAAAGACGACGCATGTGCTGCGCCGCACCGCGCTCTGCGGGCTGGTGGCCTCGATGACGCTGGTTTCGGCCTGCACGGTCAGGCCGCTCTATTCGAGCGCGCCGCTGACGGCAGGCTCGACTGTCAGCGCGTCGGCGGAGCTCGCCTCGATTGCGGTCAAGCCGGTCAAGACCCGCTATGCCCAGCAGGTCCGCAACAATCTGATCTTCGCCTTCGGCCAGGGTGCCGGCGAGACGACGGCACCGGTCTACATGCTCGATCTCGGTGTCACCGAACTGGTCGAATCGGCCGCGGTGGTGCAGATTCAGACCGACGAAGACGAGCCGACGGCAGGCACGGTGACGCTGACCGCAAACTATGTGCTGACCGATGCCAGGACCGGCGTGGTGATCGCCACCGGCAAGCGGTCGATCCCATCATCTTTCGACAAGCCGACGCAGGAGTTCGCCTCCTACCGGGCGCAGCTCGACGCCGAGAACCGCGCCGCACGCGAACTGGCTGAAATGGTGAGCCTGTCGGTCGCCCAGGACTTGGTCAGGCACGTCAAGAAGGCCTGAGCGTTTCCTAGCCTTGCCAACTCGACTTTAGCAGTCCGCAATAAAAAGGCCGGTTTCCCGGCCTTTTTGTATCGAACCCGATCTCAGCCGATCTTCTGGCCGGTCTTGGCCCAGTCGGCAGCGAACTGATCCAGGCCCTTGTCGGTCAACGGGTGCTTGACCAGCGCCTTCAGCGTCGCCGCCGGTGCGGTAACGACATCGGCGCCGATCAGGGCTGCCTGCTTGACGTGGTTCACGGTGCGAACCGATGCGACGAGGATCTCGGTGTCGAAATCGTAATTGTCGTAGATCTGCCGGATCTCCTGGATCAGCTCCATGCCGTCCGCGCCGGTATCGTCGACGCGGCCGACGAAGGGCGAGATGAACGAGGCGCCGGCCTTGGCCGCCAGCAGCGCCTGGTTGGCCGAGAAGCACAGCGTTACATTGACCATGCGGTTCATCTCGGTGCGGATCGTCTTGCAGGCGCGCAGGCCGTCGAGCGTCAGCGGCACTTTGATGCAGACATTGTCGGCGATCTTGGCCAGGATGTTGGCCTCGGCCATCATGTCCTTGTATTCGACCGCAACAACCTCGGCCGAAACCGGGCCCCTGACGATGTCGCAGATCTGCTTGGTGACCTCGGCGATCTTGCCGCCGGATTTCAGGATCAGCGAGGGATTGGTGGTCACGCCGTCGAGCAGCCCCAGGTCGTTCAGTTCCTTGATGTCCTTGATGTCAGCGGTGTCGACAAAAAATTTCATGGGGGTCTCCTGAAAGATTTCCATGTGCATGCCATGCACATTCGGGTTGCCCTTTGATCTAGACCAAAGTCGGGGCAAGGTCACGCCCGATGATCGAAGATTCGCCCTTTGTCGCAGCCGCGCCGGTGCTGGTGCCGATGCCCGCCGAACGGCCCTACACCTACGCTGTGCCTGCCGGCGTGCGCGTGGTGCCGGGCTCGATCGTGCGCGTGCCGCTCGGTCCGCGCCAGGTTGCCGGCATCGTCTGGGATGGTGCGGTCGAGAATATCGACGCCAAAAAGCTGCGCCCGATCGAACAGGTCTTCGACTGCCCGCCGATCGACCGCGGCATGCGCCGCTTTGTCGACTGGCTGGCGCAGTACACGCTGTCGCCGCCCGGCATGGTGGCGCGCATGCTGTTGCGTGCGCCGGAGGCGTTCGATCCCGAACCATGGATCGAGGGCCTGCAGCGGACCCTCGTCACGCCCGACCGGATGACGGATGCCAGGACGCGCGTGCTGGAGACGGCGGAAGGGGGGCTTGCCTGGACGCGATCCGGCCTGGCGCACGCGGCGGGCGTGTCGTCGACGGTGGTCGAGGGGCTCAAGGCGCAAGGCGTGTTCGAGACGGTGATGATCCCGCCTCGACCGGTGGTCGCCGCGCCCGATCCCTCCTACGCCATGCCGGAGCTGATGCCGGACCAGGCAGACGCGGCCGCCATGCTGCGCGCCAATGTCGCGGCCGCTGCTTTCAACGTCACGCTGCTCGACGGCGTCACCGGCTCGGGCAAGACGGAAGTTTATTTCGAGGCGGTGGCGGCAGCCCTCGACCAGGGCAGGCAGGTGTTGATCCTGCTGCCGGAGATCGCGCTGACGCATGCCTTCCTCGAACGCTTCCAGCAGCGTTTCGGCGCCAAGCCGGCGGAATGGCATTCCGACCTGCCGCCCCGAATGCGCGAAAAGGTCTGGCGACAGGTGGCGGAAGGCGGCGTGCGCGTCGTTGCCGGGGCGCGTTCGGCGCTGTTCCTGCCGTTCCGCGAGCTCGGGCTGATCGTCGTCGACGAGGAGCACGACCCCGCCTACAAGCAGGAGGATCGCGTCTTCTACAATGCGCGCGACATGGCGGTGGTGCGCGGCCATATCAGCGGCTTCCCGGTGGTGCTGGCGTCGGCGACGCCATCGGTCGAAAGCCGGGTCAATGCGCAGCAGGGCCGCTACAGCAGGGCGGTGCTGTCGGCGCGCTTTGCCGAAGCCGCGCTTCCCGATCTCAAGACGATCGACATGCGGCGCGCGCCGCCGGCCCGCGGCGGCTTTCTGTCGCCGCTGCTGATCGACCAGATGCAACGTACGCTGGAGAAGAAGGAGCAGTCGCTGCTGTTCCTCAACCGGCGCGGCTATGCGCCGCTGACGCTGTGCCGTGTCTGCGGCCACCGCTTCGGCTGCCCGGTTTGTTCGGCCTGGCTGGTCGAGCACCGCTTTCGCGGCCAACTCGTCTGCCATCATTGCGGGCACAATGAGAAGCGGCCGGAGGCTTGCCCGGAATGCGGCACGCTCGACCATCTGGTCGCCTGCGGGCCTGGCGTCGAGCGGATAGCTGAAGAAGTCGTGGCGCATTTCCCCGACGCGCGCACGATCGTCCTGTCATCCGATTTGATGGGTGGAGTGCGCCGGCTGCGGCTGGAGCTCGAGGCCATTGCCAATGGCGAGGCCGACATCGTCATCGGCACGCAGCTGGTCGCCAAGGGCCATAACTTTCCCAACATGACGCTGGTCGGTGTCGTCGATGCCGATCTCGGCCTCGCCAATGGCGATCCCCGCGCCGCTGAGCGCACCTTCCAGTTGCTCAGCCAGGTGACCGGCCGCGCCGGCCGCACCGGCAAGAAGAGCCTCGGCCTGCTGCAGACTTTCCAGCCGGACCATCCGGTGATGCGGGCGATCGTCTCGGGCGATGCCGAGGCCTTTTACGAACGCGAGATCACTGAGCGCGAACGGGCAGCCCTGCCGCCCTTCGGCAGGCTTGCCGGCGTCATCGTCAGTGCGGTGACGCGGGCCGAGGCCGAAGGCCACGCGCGCGGCCTGCGCCGTGCAGCACCCCAGGCCAGCGACCTGTTCGTGCTCGGTCCGGCCGAGGCGCCGCTGTCGCTGCTCGGTGGGCGCCATCGTTTCCGTTTGCTGATCCAGGGTGAAAAGCGCGCCGACATCCAAGGCTTCATCCGCACCATGCTGGCCGAAGGGCCGAAGCAGCGCGGCTCGGTCCGCGTGCAGGTCGACATCGATCCGCAGAGCTTCTTGTAAGCACAAAGGCTGACGCCGCCGCCGGCCGCCCGTAAGCCGTTTGTCAAGAAAACTCAGCATCTTAGTGCCGGCTAAAATGCGCGCCGTTCATGTACCCGGCTCTCATCGGTTCGCTGACTAATCCTGATTTGAAAAGCCACAAAATAAATGTTGACTCGTTTTATCATGAATTATAACTGGGCCTTTCCGCTCTGGCGCTGGGGACCAGGGCATGGATGGGGACAGCATGCGCAGATTTTTCAGTACGCTTCTTTGGTCATCGGCTTTGGGTTCGTCGATTATGGCAGGCGCGGCATTTGCCCAGGAAGCCGCTCCGACGGACCAGCAGGGAGCCACCGTGCTCGATCAGATCCTGGTCACCGGCCGCAATGAAAGGTCCATTTCCAGCGTTGCCCAGTCCGTTCAGGTCGTGGAACGGCAACAGGTCGAGGAAGCCGCGCAGGAAAACATCGACGCCGCGACCCTGATCAGCCGCATCGTCCCCGGCTACGCGCCACGCAACCAGACCATTTCGGGCGCCTCGGAAACCTTCCGCGGCCGCAGCGTGCTGATCATGGTCGACGGTGTGCCACGCAACACGCCGCTGCGGGACGTGTCACGCATCCTGTCGATGATCGACCTGAATTCGGTCGAGCGCATCGAAGTCATCAACGGCGCTTCCAGCCTTTATGGCGCCGGCGCCACCGGCGGCACGATCAACTTCATCACCAAACGCGGCGACAGCGACAAGCCGAAGGTGACGGTGCGCACCGGCGTCACCGCCTTCACCGAGAACCCCGGCAAATCGGCCGAGCCAAGCACCAGTGTCTCGGTCGAGGGCAAGAAAGGCGATTTCGACTATTTCTTCTCGGCGTCCGGTGATCTGTCGCGCCGCACCTATGACGGCCACGGCAACGAGATGGCTTCGGACGCCATGCTTGGGCAAGGCGGCGGCGACCGCACCGGCACGGGCAATCTCTTCGGCGTGGCCGGCTACCAGTTCGATTCCAGGCGCTTCGAGGCCAGCGTCGACTGGACCTATGCCAACCAGAAGCCGGACTGGTTCACCGATTACACGACCAATCCCGTCTCCCCGGATTTCGGCGATCCCTATGAAGGCAAGCCGCTGAAGGAAGATTCGAAATATCTGACCGCCAAATACACCGACAGCGACTTCGCGCTCGGAAACCTCGAGGTCAAGGCGTTCTACAACGACATCTTCAAGCAGTCGCCCTTTACCAAATTCTCGGCCGTCAACAGCCAGGTGTATTTACCGACGAACCCGACGCGGCCGGTGATCCTGCCGCCGGGTACGGACCCGACCGCCGACTTCAACCAGACGGCGCTGCAATCGCGGCGCAGCGGCGTCAACCTGACCGTCAACACGCCGATGAACTTTATCACTCAGGGCAGCACGCTGACCTGGGGCGCCGACTACGTCTTCGATGCCACCGATCAGCAGCTGACCAACGGTCAGGACGCCATCTCGCCCACGACCCAGAACTCGGTTGCCTTGTTTGCGCAAGGCGAAATTCCGGTGACGGATCGCTTTCGCATCAGCGGCGGCGCGCGCTACGACCAGTTTTATCTCAATGTTGAAGACTTCACCCGGCCTGCCGCTGCCGTTCTGCTCGGCCGCAACATTATCGGCCTGCCGGCGATCCGGGTGACCGGCGGCTCGTTCGACTACGACGCCGTCACCTTCAACGCCGGCGCCGTCTACGACCTGACCGAAAGGATGCAGCTTTTCGGCAATTTCTCGCAAGGCTACAGCCTGACCGACATTGGCGGCTTCACCCGCCGGGCCGGGTTGAACTCCAACGCCGAAACCTGCGACGCCTATGGCACCGCCATCCGGCCGCTGCTGCCATGCACCAACGCGCCGGATTACGCGATCAGCTATGCCGATATCGCGCCTGAACCCCAGCTGGTGAACACCTGGGAAGCCGGTCTGCGCGGCGATTGGGGCGACTATCGCGGCGGCGTCAGCACCTATCTGTCGACCTCGGACAACGGCGTCAGCTACGACATCTTCAACAACCGGGTATCGCAGCAGAAGGAACGTATCTGGGGCGTCGAAGCCAATCTCGAGGCAGACCTCAGCGGCATGTTCACGCTGGGCGGATCGGTCGGCTATATCGAAGGCAAATACGATGCGGATCACGACGGCCACATCGAAGCTAACGAATATCTGCCCAACAACCGTGTCCCCTCGACCTACAAGGGCCTGGTCTATCTCACCACCCGTTTCGAGAACGAGCTGACCCTGCGCAGCGAGTTGGAGCTGTTTTCCGGACGCGACCGCATCGCCACCCAGGAACTGGACGGTGCAGCACTGGTCAATCTCGCCGTCTCGACGACGTTCGGCAATGAAAGCGTGCTGAACCTTGCCGTGCGCAATGTGTTCGACACCTACTACATCAACCCTTCCGCATCGGCGACCCGCGGCGCCGACGTTCCGGGTCTGGGACGTTCGGTTGCGTTGTCCTATCAGATCACATTCTGAGGGGCGGCGGTGGCGGTGTCTCTCCAACGAAACGGTGCATTAGTCTCGCTGCTGGCAGAAGCGCCAGCCGATCCGGCGGATGGCGCGCGCTATATCGAGGCGCTCGGCCGCCTTTCGCAGGAACGGGAGCCGTTCGTGCTCCTGGTCGATATCCGCATCGAGATCGCGCTGAGCGACGCCCAGCGCAAGGCGCAAAACCTCTGGTACAAGGCGGAACGCGAGCAGCTCGAAAAAGCCTGCCGCGCCTGTGCGCTGGTGCGCACCGCCGTCGACGAGAACATGCAGCGCATCTGGCAAAGCCTGTTCGGCTTTCCAGTGCTCGTCACCCGCAGCCGGGCGGAGGCCGGCGCCTTCCTGAACGGTTACGCACCGAAGGACTATGTCAAATGAGCGCCGACGCAGACCGGCCGGCGCCCGCCGGGCTTTCGCGCCTGCGGCTTTTCGTCGTTCTCGCCTGCCTTTATCTGGCGCAGGCCATCCCGAGCTATCTGTTTGCCGCGGCGATCCCGCCGATCCTGCGCGAGCAGGGCGTGTCGCGCACCGCCATTGGCTTGATGGCGCTGCTGATGCTGCCGCTGGTGCTGAAATTCCTATGGGCGCCGCTGGTCGACCGCTTTCGGCCAATGGCCCGCGCCCATCGCGCCGGCTGGGTCATCATCACCCAGATCGGCGTCATCGCCGGCATCGCCGCCATGCTTTGGATCGAGCCGACCGATGTCGCCGGTATCTTTGCCGTCGGCCTTGTCGTGAGCCTGTTGATGTCGACCCAGGACATCGCCACCGACGGCTACGCGGCCAAATATCTCGACCCGAAGGACAGGCCGATCGGCAATGCGATCCAGGGCGGCGCCGTCGCGCTCGGCGTCGTTCTCGGCGGCACGCTCGGCCTGTTGGTTTATCATCATGCCGGCTGGCAAACCATGGTGGCCATGGTGGCCGCGCTGTCCGTCATCCCGCTGTTTGCTGCCTTCGCCATGCGCGAGACCGATCCCGTCGCCAGCGCGCTGCAGGCGGCCATCGACCGCCCCTCGATCCTGCGTTTCCTGCGCCGGCCCGAGGCACGCCAGATCCTGTGGATCGCGCTCATCTACCGCGCCAGCGAGGGGCTGGTGAAGTCGATGGAAGGCTCCTATCTCGTCGATGCCGGCGTGCCGCTCGACATCATCGGTTATCTCTCGGGCGGCGCCGCGCTCACCGTCGGGCTCGGCGGCTCGGCGCTGGCGGCATGGCTGCTGCACAAAAGGGGCGCCGCCTCGGTGCTCGGCCTGCTCGGCGCGCTGCGCACCATCTGCTTCCTGATCTTTGCACTGCATGCTTTCGGCGCTATCGCCGGCTTCTGGCCGATCTTCGGCGCCTCGTTCCTGCAGACGCTGGTGCGCTACATGGAGATCGTGGCGCTCTACAGCCTGTTCATGGCCGTGACGTCGTCGGACCAGCCGGGCACCGACTTCACCATCCTGTCCTGCGCCCAGCTTATCGTCTACCTCGTCGGCTCCATGCTTGCCGGGCGCCTCGCCGACATGCTCGGCTACTCCGCGCTGTTCACCCTGGCGACCGTGCTGTCGGGCATAGCCGTGGTGGCGACCTATCGCATGTTGAATGCCCATTTCTCCGATACCGCAAAAGCCCAACCGGGTACTCCGATGCCGCCATTGCCGGAGGTCGCCGAATGAGCGCGGTCTTCCTAACGCCCGGTCTCACGAACCATGGCAGCGAGACAGGCGGCGGCCAGCGCCAACGCCGCGCAGCCAGCCAGTGGCGCAAAAGGCCAGAGCGTGAAGGCGAAGCCGCCGGCCAATGCGCCGATG
The DNA here is from genome assembly GCF_040322455.1 of Mesorhizobium sp. M0139. Classification (NCBI taxonomy): domain Bacteria; kingdom Pseudomonadati; phylum Pseudomonadota; class Alphaproteobacteria; order Hyphomicrobiales; family Phyllobacteriaceae; genus Mesorhizobium; species Mesorhizobium sp. M0139. The sequence continues at coordinate 166,138 of NZ_JAMYTN010000001.1, read as the reverse complement.
CTCTGGCCGAGCACATGGGTGCTGGTGAGCCAGCCGGCCGCCGCGCCCTGCTCGCCGGGCTCCAGGCGCTTCATCAGCCAGGCGGTGTAGCCGGGTGTCGCCAGGGCAATGCCGGCCGCCGCCACCACCAGAGACACTGCCGAGGCAACATGGCTGGCCGTGACGGCCAGCGCCGTCATGCCGACGCAAACCATGAGACAGCCGACGACGACGCTGTTGCGCTCCGCCAGCCGCAGGCGCGCCATGAGCAGTCCCTGGACCAAAACCATGACGATGGCGACCAGCATCAGGGCCAGGCCGGTCACCGTCGTGGCCTGCGTCGCACCAAGGCCAAAACGCTGCTGGGCCATCGGGCCGAGCATCATCTGCACCTGTCCGAAGCCGAGCGTCAGGCACAAGCCCATCGCCAGGCAAGGCAGAGCGCGGCGATCGAAGGGCGATATTCCACGGCCGACGTCGGCTGCCTTGCCGTCGCTCCGTCCGCCGGCTTCCCCTTTGCCCGGCGCGAGCCACAGCAACAGCGGGCTGAACAGGAACAGGATGGGCGGCAGCAGCGGCGACAGGACGGCAGCCGTTGCCGCCAGCGCACCGGCCAGCCGCCCCATGCTGACGCCGGCTCCAAGCAGTCCCAGCGCCGCCTGTCGCCTGTCATCGGCAACCGAGCGGCTGGCCCAGACCTGCGCCGTCGGCATGACGCCGGACGCGGCAAAACCGTACACGGTTCGCGAAAGCATCAGCAAAGCGATGCCGAGCGCGGCTCCCATGCCGGCTATCAGCAGAATGGCGAACACCGTCTGGCCGGCCAGCATGGCGAGGCCGAGCAAGCGCAGCAGCCTGGCATGGCCAAGCCGCTCGCCCATGCGACCCCACAGCGGCGAGCCGACCAGAAAGGCCGCCGCGCCGACAGCAGTTGCCGCGCCGATAGCAAACGTGTCGAGCCTCAGCCGCTCCATCACCAGGGGAACGAGCGATACGAAGGCCGACTGGCCGAAGCCGATTGCCGAGACCGCGATCGCCAGGCGGCGCAGAAGCGAAGATCGATTTTTCATACCGGTCGTCATAAGACCAAGCTTATTTCTTGTTTAGAACAGTTAATCAACACAAATGTTTAAAGACGACAATGTATAAACGTAAATGCATTCAGTATTATTAGGATTTATGGGGATGCACATGGAACAAGTAAAACCTGAATCTTCCTCAGCATTAAGCCCGTTACTCAACGCGTTGCTGCGTGAATGGGATGGCTGGGAATTCGTCAACGCCAGGCAAACCGGGCTGTTTCGGCCGCAGGCAGCCGTGCTGCGTCTGAATTTCCCTGCCTCGCGCGCGGCGGTGCTCGTCGAGGCGCGGCATCGCTCGAAGGTTGGTTACCACGATTTAGCGATGCCGCTCTGGCGCCTCGATATTAGTAACGAGGGGGCCGATTGCGAAGCGACCGAGATCGACCTTTTCAGCCTTTTGGCGCCCTGGCGGATCCCGACATTGCCGGCCGGGCGACAGCGAAAAGCCGACTGACCTTCCTGCGCCGCAGCCTGGCCAGCATCGCCGCAATCGCTGACGCGACTGCGGCGCGTGGATCGTCGCGGCCCTTCTCCGAAGGCGATCCTGATTTCATCGACGCCGAAAGCGCCCTGCGCTTCGGCCATGCCGTGCATCCGGCGCCGATGAGTCGCGAAGAGTTCACGCACACGGATTCCGCGCGCTTCGGGCATGAATACTGCAATGCGTTCAAACTGCGCTGGTGGGCCGTCGACCCGACCATCCTCACTGGGGGCAGCGTCGAGCCACTAGATGTCACCGAGATGGTCCGCGGGCTTGCCGCCAGCGATCCGCAGCTGCTTGCTCGGGCTGGCAAGCAACAGGGCAAGGTTCTCGTTCCGATGCATCCGTGGCAGGCCGTACGGCTCATGCTGGAAGACCGCGTCGAGCGCCTGTTTTGCGCCGGCCGTATCGTCGATGTTGGGCTCGGCGGACCAGCGTGGCAGGCCACGACCTCGCTGCGCACGGTTCATTCAGCTGAAGCCGAGTGGATGCTGAAATTCTCGCTCAGCCTGCGCCTGACCAATTCCAGGCGCATCGTCGAGGAGCATGAGTGCCGGCGCGGCCTTTCGGTCCACCGGCTGGTCAAGGGCAAGCTTGGCGATGCCTTGCAGCGGCGCTGCCCGACCATGACGGTGCTGGGTGAGCCGGCCTGGTTCGGCTTGCGCGACGAAGACGGCCGGCTGATGACGGACACCATCGTCTCGTTCCGCGAAAACCCGTTTCGCGGCACGGGCAGTCCGCCGGCTGCCGTTCTCGGCGCGCTTTGCGAGCGCCATCCCGGCCGTACCGAAAGCCATCTGTCCGACCTGGTCCACCGTATCGCCCGCGACGAGAAGCGACCTGTCGAGGAAACGGCGCGTTTCTGGTTCGAGCGTTTCCTCGAAACTGCCATCGTGCCGTTTATTGTGGCCTTCTCGGAATTCGGCCTGTTGTTCGGCGCCCATCAGCAAAACCTCGTCGTCGGCCTCGCCGGCGGCTGGCCGAATGCGCTCTATTTTCGCGACTGCCAGGGCACCGGTTATGTCGAGGAATTCCTGCCCAGGCTGCGCGAATTCGTGCCCGAGGCTGGTCAGGCGGGCGATCATGTCTTCCCAGCGGAAGCGGCCGCGAAGCTGTTCGGCTACTATCTGGTCGTCAATGGCGCTTTCGCCGCCGTCGCAGCCCTTGCGGCCGCTGGCCTCACCAACGAAAACGATCTGCTGGCGATATTCCGCCGCTCGCTCGAGCGGCTGGCCGCCACGCCGATGGCTGACCGGTCCTGCGTCGACTATTTGCTCAACGCGCCGACGCTCGCCGCCAAGGGCAATTTCCTGATCGCGCTGCGCGACATCAATGAGAACACCGAAGTGACCGACCCGCTGGCAGGTTACGTCGAGCTTCCGAACCCCCTGCATGTGAGAGAATACGCATGAACATCGAGGCTGCGAAAAACTGGTCACCCGCCACCGTCGCCGGCAACGAAGGATGGCAGCATCTGGCCTCGGCCGCGGAGCCGCTCGCCATCCGTGCCGGCGATGGCCATGTCAGCCTGGTCAACGCTGAGGGAACAGCGGTGGGACAGGCCCGCATCTCCGACGCGGATGGCCGCCTGCTCATCGACGATGTCGCGTTCATTGGCGGCCGCCTCGACCAACCGCAAATCCTGGCAGGTCTCGTCGACGCCGCGCTGCGCCTGCATCCTTCCTTCGACTGCGCCTTCCTGCCGGCGGCCAAGACGCTGTGGCCGGTTTCGGCGCTGGCCACCGAAACGGTTCCGGGTGAACCGGAATGCGCCGTCATCCATCGGTCGGTCCTGCGCCAGCTGCCGCTGCTGTGGCGCAGCCAGGCCTCGCATGTCACCTATCCGGCATTGACGACCGCTATCGGCCCGGAAGACCGGCTGCCGCCATTGCGCCAACCGCGCCCCTGCGGCCCGATGTACGAACGCTGGATTCCGGAAATCGGCCTCACCGTGTCGCTGCGGCCGATCGACCGCCGGACCGATCTCGACCTCTTCCATCGCTGGATGAACGATGGCCGCGTCGCCTTCTTCTGGGAACTTGCCCAGAGCCATGAGGATCTCGACAAATATCTCGCCGAGCAGGAAAGCGATCCGCATATTTTCGGCGTCATCGCCAGCTTCGACGGCGAGCCGACCGGCTATTTCGAGTTCTACTGGGCCAAGGAGGACCGGCTCGGGCCCTATTATGAGCCGCTCGACTGGGACCGCGGCTGGCATGGGCTGATCGGCAATATGCGCCATCTCGGCCGGCCGAAGACGCTGTCACTGTTCCGCTCCGTCACCCACTATCTGTTCCTCGACGAGCCGCGCACGCAGCGCGTCGTCGGCGAGCCACGCGCCGCGCACCAGAAGATGCTGAGCTATTGCGCCGGCGCCGCCTACGACAAGGTCAAGGAGTTCGACTTCCCGCACAAGCGCGCGGCGCTGGTCTGCTGCGAACGCGAGCGCTTCTTCCGCGAGGTGCCGCTGTGACGGTGCAGCAACCGATTGCCAAAGCGGGGGAGGCGACACGCTGGGCCGCGATCAACCGCGACGCCGTCGCCAAGGCCATTTCCGAACTGACCTTCGAGGAGTGCCTGTCGCCGCGCGAGCTTTCGCCCGGCCGATGGGAGCTGACGCCCGGCCCCGGCGTGACCTATCGCTTTGCCGCGACGCGGCGCCTGTGGGGCCAGATCGCCGTCCGTCCGGAGACGCTGACTCGCGACGCCGGCATCGAGCTGCCGGTCGACGATGCGGTCGCCTTCTTCGCCGACGCGCGCGAGACGCTCGGCATGTCGCCGGCAACATTCTGCACCTATGCGAAGGAGCTTTACAACACGCTGATGGCCGACATGCGGATCGCCAAGGCACGCGGCAATCGACCGGCCGCCGATCTAGCCGCGCTGCCGGATACCGAGTTGCAGGCATTGCTCGACGGCCATCCGAAGGCCCCTGCCAACAAGGGACGGCTTGGCTGGGGACGGGACGACTTCGAGCGCTACGCGCCAGAATCGGCCACCGCATTCCAGCTCTTCTGGCTTGCCGCCGCCAGCGATCGCTGCCTGCTGGCGCTTGACTGCGGGCTCGACGAAGAGGCGCTGCTGCAGGCCGCACTCGGCGACTACGAGCGCGCAAGGCTCGAAGCGGCTTTCAGCGCCGCCGGGATCTCGCGATCGACGCATAGGCTGCTGCCGGTCCACCCCTGGCAGTGGCAGGCGATGATCGCCTCGCAATATGGTAGCGAGATCGCCGCCGGCCGGCTGGTGCCGCTTGGCCAGTTCGGCGATCCGTTCCTGCCCTTGCAGTCGCTGCGCACGCTTGCCAATGTGGCACGGCCCGAGGCGCTGCACGTCAAGCTGCCGCTGACCGTCCTCAACACCTCAGCGTGGCGCGGCGTGCCGGGCAAATACATGGCGATCGGCGCCGATCTGTCGCGCTGGCTGGCCACGGTGGCGGCCGCGGACCCGGTGCTCAAGGACGTCAAGGTGCTGAAGGAAGTCGCCGGCGCCTTCTATCCGCATCCGCACTATACCGGCGTTGAAGGCGCGCCCTATCAGTTTTGCGAGATGCTGGGCGCCATATGGCGCGAAAGCCCCGAAAAGGATCTGACAGCGGGCCAGCGGCCGATGATGATGGGCGCCCTGCCGCAGCGCGACGCCCACGGCAGGCCGATCGCCAGCGCCCTGATGGAGCAGTCCGGCCTTGGTCCGGAGGCATGGCTCGATCGCCTGTTCTCCACGGCCTTCGTGCCGCTCTACCACTTCATGTGCCGTTACGGCGTCGGCTTCATCGCCCATGGCCAGAACGTCACCATCATCCTCGACGGAGCGACGCCTCTCGGCGTGGCGGTCAAGGATTTCCAGGGCGACCTCGATCTCGTCGACCAGCCGTTTCCCGAACTGGCCGGCCTCGACCCCAAAATCCTGTCGACGCTGAAGCGCCGGCCCCCGGCACATCTTCTCCAGCATCTGCAAACGGGACACATCGTCAGCGTTCTGCGTTTCCTGTCCGAGGCGCTGGCCGCCTATGACCGCTTCGACGAGAGGACTTTCTACGCCATCCTGGCCGGCGCCATCCGGCGCTACCAGGCGCAGAACCCGGATCTGTCGGAACGGTTCGCGCTCTTCGATCTGTTTGCTCCGAAGATCCCACGCATCGCCATCAACAAGGTGCGCTTCGCCATCGGCTACGGTGACAGCGGCGAACGCCCTCTGCCCGACCTCGGCACACCGCTCGACAATCCGCTTAACCCCGAGTCAGCCCGGCGATCTCCCATCAGCCCAGCCAGCTCCATAAGGAGTTCGCCATGACCCATACGCTTGACCTCGCAGGCATCGGCATCGGGCCGTTCAATCTCAGCCTCGCCGCCCATCTCGATGCGGTGGACGGCGTCGAAGCGCGCTTCTTCGATCGGGCGACGCGGCTCGAATGGCACCCGGGTATGATGCTGCCGGGCGTCGAACTGCAGACATCCTTCCTCAAGGATCTCGTCACCGCGACGCATCCGACCAGCCCATGGTCGTTCATGTCCTATCTGGTCGCGCAGAAGCGGTTCTATGAATTCCTCAACGCGGATTTCTCAGCCATCCCGCGGCCGGAATTCGCCCGCTATCTTGGATGGGTCGGCGAGAACTTGTCTTCGCTGCGCTTCGCCAGCGCCGTCGACCGGATCGACTTCGACGGAACGAATTTCAGGCTGCGTATCGGCCGCGAGCAGGTGAACGCGCGCAATCTCGCCATTGCCGTCGGGCTGGTGCCCAACATCCCCGCCTGGGCGCGGGCGGCGGCCTCCGATCAATGCTTCCACAACGCCCAGGCCGCCAACCGCCTCGATCGCCTGAGCGGACAGCGTGTCGCCGTGATCGGCGGTGGCCAGAGCGGCGCCGAAGTGCTTCTGCATCTGATCTCCTCCGACCGCTTCGCCGGCCGCGAAATCGAGTGGATCTCGATGCGGCCGAATTTCCTGCCACTGGACGACTCGCCTTTCACCGACGAACTCTTCACGCCGGGCTATGTCGAAAACTTCCATCGGTTGCCGCAAGGGCGGCGCGAGACGATCCTGGAACAGCAACTGCTTGCCGGTGACGGCGCATCGACGAGCACGCTGAAGGCGATCTATCGCCAGCTTTACACGCTGCGGCACCTCTCGGAGGAAACGACGGCGGTCAACATGACGCCGCACCGCGAAGTGCTGAACGTGACGCGGGAAGGCAGCGAATACCGGCTGATCATGCGCAACGGCTTCGACGGCGCCATCGAGACGCGCACCGTCGATGCGGTGGTTCTGGCCACCGGCTATGCCTTTGCCATTCCTGATTGCATGGCACCGCTCATGAACAGGATCGCGCTGGACGAGCGCGGTCATTACAGGCTCAACGCCAGCTTCGAGGTCGAATGGGACGGGCCCGACGACCGCCGGATCTACGCACTCAATGCCGGCCGGCTCAGCCATGGCATAGCCGAGCCGCAGCTCAGCCTGATGGCTTGGCGCAGCGCCAAGATCGTCAATTCGCTGCTCGGGCGGGCACAGTTCGATCTCGATCTGCCCGATCCGCCGGTTGCCTGGAGTTCAAGGCACACGACACAAAGCCTGCATCATCTCGGCGCCAATGCGAGGATGACCGAATCGGGCGCGCGGTGATGTTTGTGGAGGCGGGCCGAAGAGCGTGGTACGGCGCGCGTTAAGATTGACATCGACCCGTAAAGCTTTTCTGTGAGAGAGATCGTTCGGTCCTGCTGGAGGCTCAGCGCATGAAAACCCTTGGCCTTATCGGCGGCATGAGCTGGGAATCGACGGCGATCTATTATCGCCTGCTCAACGAGATCGTGCGCGAGCGGCTGAGCGGGCTGCATTCGGCAAAGCTGTTGCTCTATTCCTTCGACTTCGCCGAAATCGCCGACCGGCAGCATCATGGCGACTGGGACAGTGCGGGCGTGCTGCTGGCGGATGCGGCGCGCAAGCTGGAGGCGGGCGGCGCAGAGGGGCTTTTGATCTGCACCAACACCATGCACAAGCTCGCCGACCGGGTGCAGGCGGCGGTGTCGATCCCGCTTATCCACATTGCCGACGCCACGGCCGTCGCGGTCAAGGGCGCCGGCGTCAAGCGGCCGGCGCTGCTGGCGACCCGCTTCACCATGGAGCAGGATTTCTACAAGGGCCGGCTGACGGAGAAATACGGGCTGCAGCCCGTGGTGCCGGACCAGGCCGGGCGCGACATGGTGCACCAGGTAATCTACGACGAGCTCTGCCGGGGCATCGTCAACGCGGCATCGAAGGCGGCCTATATCGACGAGGTCGCCCGTCTGCGGCGCGATGAGAAGATCGATGGCGTCATCATGGGCTGCACCGAGATCACCATGTTGATTGGCGAGCGCGATTTCGACATTCCGGTGTTCGACACCACGCGCATCCATGCCGAGGCGGCGGTCGCATTCATGCTGCCCTGAAGGGTCAAAAAAAGCATCAGGGCTGGGCAGCCACGGCGACATTGCCGCTGCCGGCCACTTTCAGCTTCCATCGATCTGCTTCCGTGCCGGCCAGATTGAGGTGCTTGGTCAGGAAATAAAGGCGATCGGTGTCGGGGCCTTTGGCTGTGCAAAACCGGTCCTGCAGATAGGAGGGAGGCGTCGCCTGATAATACAGGTTGGCCACGATGCTGGCCGGACGCGCGCGCGGCCTAAACAGCCTTCCGCTCCTTCACGAATTGCGTGCCAAAACTGCCGCGCGCTTGACTTCTTTTTGCAGCGACATTCAATACATCCGGCATTGCTGTGAGGGGATGAAAGCAAGATGGAATTTGCGTTTCCGTGGCCGACCAGCCAGGGCGAATGGCTGGCTTGGTCTAGCGCCGTCGTCACCTTGGCGCTCGGTCTGCTGTTTTTCCTCGCGCCAGGGCTGGCATTTCGGATTCTGCGGCTGCAGGTCCGGCCCGAAAGGGCAGCGGCAATCGCGGAAGGGCGCGGCCGCATGTCGGGCTTCTATCTCGGCGTCAGCCTGTGCTGCATTCTGTTGGCGCAGCCGTGGCTCTATATGGCACTCGGCTTTTCCTGGCTGTTCACCGCTTTTGGCCGTTTGCTGTCGATGATGTCGGACGGCGCCAACACGCCTTTCAACTGGGCGTCGATCGTCGTCGAACTCGTCCTGGCCGCGTTGCCGCTTGCCTTCGTCTTCGGCTTTCTGCCCTGAATCGGCAGCCAATCCAAAGGCTTCAGTTGAACTCTGCGGCCGGATGCGACAATAGTGCCCGAAAAGCATGCGGGACGACGCATTGCGGTCTTAAAATGCCTGTGCTAGACGGCAATCGACTTTCGGCCGGGGATAGCGGAAGCCGCGCCTCCGTGCTTGGAAAAACTTAGTAAGGTCAAAGATTTAGCCAGAGTTTTTGCTCGCGCCAACAATCTGCGGCCCCTCAGACAAGAGAAAAGACGGTCCGTGGCTCAATCGTCATCGCCAATCTCAGGTGTCGCAGAACGCTACGCGGGTTCGCTGTTCGAACTTGCGCGGCAGTCGAATTCGGTGGCCAAGGTCGAGGCCGACCTCAACAGTTTCGCCAAGATGCTGGATGACAGCGCCGACCTGACGCGCCTCATCAACAGCCCGGTGTTCTCCAGCGAGGACCAGGCCAAGGCAATCGCGTCGATCGCCGACAAAGCCGGCATCACCGGCCTGACCGGCAATTTTCTGCGCGTCGTCGCCCGCAACCGCCGGCTCTTCGCGGTGCCCGGCATGATCAAGGCTTTTCGCAAGATCGCCGCCGAACAGCGCGGTGAGACATCAGCCGAGGTCACTTCGGCGCATGAACTGACGGCTGCCCAGCAGACCGAACTCAAGGCCGCGCTGAAAGGCGTCGCCGGCAAGGACGTGGCCATCACTGTTACCGTCGATCCGTCGCTGCTCGGCGGGCTGGTGGTCAAGATGGGCTCGCGCCAGATCGATACGTCGCTCAAAACCAAACTCAATTCGCTCAAGCTTGCACTGAAAGAGGTCGGCTGATGGACATCCGCGCCGCGGAAATTTCCGCAATTCTCAAAGACCAGATCAAGAATTTCGGCAAGGAGGCCGAGGTCTCCGAAGTCGGCCAGGTGCTGTCCGTCGGTGACGGTATCGCTCGCGTCTACGGCCTCGACAATGTCCAGGCCGGCGAAATGGTCGAATTCCCCGGCGGCATCCGCGGCATGGCGCTCAACCTCGAAGCCGACAATGTCGGCGTCGTCATCTTCGGCGCCGACCGCGACATCAAGGAAGGCGACATCGTCAAACGCACCGGCGCCATCGTCGATACGCCTGTCGGCATGGGCCTGCTCGGCCGCGTCGTCGACGCGCTCGGGAATCCGATCGACGGCAAGGGCCCGATCAAGGCGACCGAACGCAAACGCGTCGACGTCAAGGCGCCAGGCATCATCCCGCGCAAGTCGGTCAACGAGCCGATGTCGACCGGCCTCAAGGCCATCGATGCGCTGATCCCGGTTGGCCGCGGCCAGCGCGAGCTGGTCATCGGCGATCGCCAGACCGGCAAGACCGCGATCATCCTCGACACGATGCTCAACCAGAAGGCCGTGCACGACAACGGGCCAGAAAAGGAAAAGCTCTACTGCGTCTACGTCGCCATCGGGCAGAAGCGCTCGACGGTCGCGCAGTTCGTGAAGGTTCTCGAAGAGCGCGGCGCGCTTGAATATTCGATCATCGTCGCCGCCACCGCTTCCGATCCGGCGCCGATGCAGTTCCTGGCGCCGTTCACCGGCGCCACCATGGGCGAATATTTCCGCGACAACGGCATGCATGCGCTGATCAGCTATGACGATCTGTCGAAGCAGGCCGTCGCCTATCGCCAGATGTCGCTCTTGCTGCGCCGCCCGCCGGGTCGCGAAGCCTATCCGGGCGACGTGTTCTACCTGCATTCGCGCCTGCTCGAGCGCGCCGCCAAGCTCAACGACGATCTGGGTGGCGGTTCGCTGACCGCGCTGCCGATCATCGAGACGCAGGCCAACGACGTGTCGGCCTACATCCCGACCAACGTGATCTCGATCACCGACGGCCAGATCTTCCTCGAAACCAACCTGTTCTTCCAGGGCATCCGTCCGGCGGTCAACGTCGGCCTGTCGGTGTCGCGCGTCGGTTCGTCGGCGCAAATCAAGGCGATGAAGCAGGTCGCCGGCTCGATCAAGGGCGAGCTCGCGCAGTACCGCGAAATGGCTGCGTTCGCGCAGTTCGGCTCCGATCTCGACGCCGCCACGCAGCGCCTGCTCAACCGCGGCTCGCGCCTGACCGAACTGTTGAAGCAGCCGCAGTTCTCGCCCCTCAAGGTCGAGGAGCAGGTCACGGTGATCTTCGCCGGCGTCAACGGCTATCTCGACAAGCTGGCGCTGAACCAGGTCGGCAAGTTCGAGCACGGCCTGCTCAGCCATATGCGCTCGGCCGGCAAGGACGTGCTGGACGGCATCCGCAAGGAAAAGGCGCTGTCGGACGATCTGCGCGCCAAGCTGAAGGCCGAGATCGACGCCTTCGCCAAGACCTTCGCTTGAGAAGAAGCCGGACGCTCGGGATCAGGTTTGAAGCATGCCTTCATTAAAAGACCTTCGTAACCGTATCGCCTCGGTCAAGGCGACGCAGAAGATCACCAAGGCGATGCAGATGGTCGCCGCGGCGAAGCTGCGCCGCGCGCAGGAAGCAGCGGAGGCGGCGCGTCCCTATTCCGAGCGGATGGGTGCGGTGCTGGCCAATATCACGCAGGCGATCGGCGGCGGCGGCGATGCCCCGGCGCTGATGACCGGCACCGGCAAGGACGATGTGCATCTGCTCGTCGTCTGCACCGCCGAGCGCGGCCTGTGCGGCGGCTTCAACTCGCAGATCGCACGTCTGGCCCGCGACCATATCCGCCGGCTTCTGGCCGACGGCAAGCAGGTCAAGATCATCTGCGTCGGCAAGAAGGGTTTCGACATTCTGCGCCGAGACTATGCCTCGCTGATTATCGACCGCGTCGACCTGCGCGATGTCAAGAAGCTCGGCTTCGTCAATGCCGATGCGATCGCCCGTAAGATCATCCATCTGTTCGGCGAAGGCGGCTTCGATATCTGCACGCTGTTTTATTCGCAGTTCAAGTCGGTGATCAGCCAGATTCCGACCGCGCAGCAGATCATTCCTGCCGGCGTGGCTTCCGCTCCCGCCGAAGCGACCGCCGGTGGCAATGCCGTCTACGAATACGAGCCGGAGCCGGGCGAGATCCTCACCGACCTCATTCCGCGCAACATCTCGGTCCAGGTCTTCCGCGCGCTGCTCGAAAACGCAGCCGGCGAGATGGGCGCCAAAATGAGCGCCATGGACAATGCAACGCGCAATGCCGGCGACATGATCAACAAACTGTCGATCACCTATAACCGCCAGCGGCAGGCGCAGATCACCAAGGAACTGATCGAAATCATTTCGGGCGCCGAAGCGCTCTAGGCGCGACCGCCAGGAGGTCATCGACCTTCTGATGGAGCGTGAGAAACAAAGGACGAGAAGGGTAAAGACGATGGCGAAAGCAGCGACCCCCGCGAAGACGGCCCCCAAGGCGGCCGCAAAGGCTCCGGCAGCAGCGGCGAAGGCCGCTCCGGCCAAGAAGGCGGCCGCGCCCGCCAAGGCCGCGGCCCCGGCAGTGAAGACGACGAGCGTTGCCGTCAAGAAGACCGGCGCCATCGGCAAGGTTCGCCAGGTCATCGGCGCCGTCGTCGACGTGCAGTTCGGCGATCATCTGCCGGCCATTTTGAACGCCATCGAAACCTCCAATGTCGGCAACCGCCTGGTGCTCGAAGTTGCCCAGCATCTGGGCGAAAACACCGTGCGCTGTATCGCCATGGATTCCACCGAAGGCCTGGTTCGCGGCCAGGACGTCTATGACACCGGCGCGCCGATCACCGTTCCGGTCGGCCCGGGCATGCTCGGCCGCATCATCAACGTCATCGGCGAGCCGGTCGACGAAGAAGGCCCGGTCGACGGCATCGAGATGCGCGCCATCCACCAGCCGGCGCCTACCTATGTCGAACAGTCGACGGAAGCGCAGATCCTGATCACCGGCATCAAGGTGCTCGACCTTCTGGCGCCCTACGCCCGCGGAGGCAAGATCGGCCTGTTCGGCGGCGCCGGCGTCGGCAAGACGGTTCTGATCCAGGAGCTGATCAACAACGTCGCCAAGGCGCATGGCGGCTTCTCGGTCTTCGCCGGCGTCGGCGAGCGCACCCGCGAGGGCAACGATCTTTATCACGAGTTCATCGAGTCCGGCGTCAACAAGAAGGGCGGCGGCGAAGGCTCCAAGGCGGCACTGGTCTATGGCCAGATGAACGAGCCGCCGGGCGCGCGTGCCCGCGTCGGCCTGACCGGCCTGACGGTCGCCGAATATTTCCGCGACCAGGGCCAGGACGTACTGTTCTTCGTCGACAACATCTTCCGCTTCACGCAGGCCGGTTCTGAAGTGTCGGCGCTGCTCGGCCGTATTCCTTCGGCCGTGGGTTACCAGCCAACGCTGGCCACCGACATGGGTGCGCTGCAGGAACGCATCACCACAACGACCAAGGGTTCGATCACTTCGGTGCAGGCGATCTACGTGCCGGCCGACGATTTGACCGACCCGGCGCCTGCGACCTCGTTCGCCCACCTGGACGCGACGACCGTGCTCAACCGCGCGATCTCGGAAAAGGGCATCTACCCCGCCGTCGATCCGCTCGACTCGACCTCGCGCATGCTCGATCCGCTGGTCGTCGGCGAGGAGCACTATGCCGTCGCCCGCCAGGTGCAGTCGATCCTCCAGCGCTATAAGTCGCTGCAGGACATTATCGCCATCCTTGGCATGGATGAGCTGTCGGAAGAGGACAAGCAGACGGTGGCCCGCGCCCGCAAGATCGAGCGCTTCCTGTCGCAGCCGTTCTTCGTCGCCGAAGTGTTTACGGGTGCGCCGGGCAAGCTGGTCGACCTCGCCGACACAATCAAGGGCTTCAAGGGCCTCTGTAACGGCGACTACGATCACCTGCCGGAAGCCGCCTTCTACATGGTCGGCGGCATCGACGAAGCGGTCGAGAAGGCTCAGCGCCTGGCGGCTGAAGCAGCGTAATCAAGGCAATAGGGAGTAGTCAGTAGTCAGTAGTGAATAGCGGCCGGGTGATCAGGACAGCTGTCCTCTCCCTACTCCCTACTCACTATTCCCTACTCACTAAATTGACATGGCTGAAGCTTTCAAGTTCGAACTGGTCTCGCCGGAGCGCCTCCTGGTTTCCGAGCAGGTCGAGTCCGTCGTCATTCCAGGCGCCGAAGGTGAAATGACAGTCATGGCGCACCATGCGCCGGTCATGACCACGATCAAGCCGGGCGTCGTCACGCTGAAGACCGCCGGCGGCAAGGAAGAGCGCTATGTGGTGTTCGGCGGCTTTGCCGACATCGTTCCGGCCGGTTGCACGCTGCTGGCCGAATCGGCGGTTGCTGTCGGCGATATCGACCGCGCCGATCTCGCCCGCCGCATCCAGGAAGCCAAGGAAGACGCCGCCGACGCCAAGGACGATCAGTCCCGCAGCAAGGCGGAGCAGTTCCTTAGCCAGCTTACCACGCTCGAAGGCGCGCTGCTGCCGGCGTAAGCCGCAGAATGACTTGAAGAAAAGGCCGGGCTCAGCCCGGCTTTTTTGTTGCGGCCGCCATCCTGGATCGTCTCGCATAGGCGCAGGGCCTTGGCGGGATTTCAGGGCGGGCAGCCAGCATGATCAGATCGGGTGGCGGCATGCCGGCTGCCAGTCAGGGCGAGATGAGCTTGTATTAGGCGATGGCGCCGGCGGAACCGCGATTTGGCTGCGGCGGTACAGTCGGATCGGGGCTTGCCCCTGCTTTCTGGTTGTTCGACAGTCCGGCTGTCTATCGATTTGGGGTGGCCGATGACGGAACAGACAACGCAACCGGAAGCGGCCTCGCGATCCCGGTGGACGACGGCGCTGATCGCGGCCTTTGGCGGTCCGTTCGGCGGGTTCCTTTGGATCGGCGCCGGCCGGCCGGCGGTTGCCAGCCTGGTGGTGATCAGCGCCATAAGCATTGCGCTGACATATGAGGGATTCCCGGTTCTGCCGGGGGTCGATCTCGCCTGGCTGGTGGATCTCTCCAGTTTAGGTCTCATGGTCCTGTGGGTAGCGCTCGTCGTGCCTTTCGCGTCACGATACAGACCGAACCGGTGGTATTCACACGGCCTTTCGGTGCTGCTGTTGGCCGTGCTGACCTCCTACGGAGCCGCGTTAGCGATCCGCACATTCCTCTTCCAGCCGTTTTCGACCCCGGCAGGCAGCATGACACCAACGCTGGAACTCGGCGACTATTTCTTCGTCTCGAAGTTTGCCTATGGTTACAGCCGCTACAGTGTTCCTCTTGGGCTGCTGCCCTTCGAAGGCCGGATCTTTGCCGCCGAGCCGAAGCGCGGAGATATTGTGGTGTTCAAATTTCCAGCGGATCCGAGCATCGACTACGTCAAGCGGGTCGTTGGACTGCCGGGCGACAAAATCCAGATGGTCGACGGAATCCTTCGCATCAATGGTGTGGCGGTCAAACTCGAGGATGTTGGTCCGTACAGCTCCGAGGACTCTCCCCAAAGCGCCAGACTGCAACGTGAAACCCTCCCCAACGGCGTTTCCTATTCCGTCATCAGTCTTACGGACAATTCAACAACCGACAACACACGGGTGTTCGACGTGCCCGAAGGCCACTATTTCGCGCTTGGCGACAACAGGGATAATTCCTCCGATAGCCGGCTCAGTGTCGGCTTCGTTCCTGCCGAAAACCTGGTCGGCAAGGCAGTGCGACTGTTCTGGAATTCGCAAGGCACGGAGTATTCGTCGCGGCAGAGGCTGGACGCTCCGGCGGGACAATAGGCTTGAAATGGGCGGTTCCGGACCAGCTTCAGCCTACGTTTGTCGGCTCCGGTATGCCGAGCGCTGAGAGCGCAAGCACGATCCCGCCTTGCAGGATATGCTCGCGATGAGCGGCGACCAGTTCGATCAGCGTCTGCCGCTCGGGCTTGCCACTGGCGAAGCCGGCCCAGTCGAACACCGCCGCTACTCGTTCCAGCATCCGTCGTTCGTCGAGCGCCGCCAGCGCCGCGTCGAGCGGATCGGTAAAGTGGGCTTCCGGCAGGTCCTTGCCGCGCGCCTCGCAGGCGGCGATCCAGGCGGCGATCACCAGCGTCAGATGCTCCGGGACCAGGCCGGCCTGGATGCACTCGATGGCGGTAGCGACAATGCGCTGCGGCAATTTCTGGCTGCCGTCATTGGCGATCTGCGCGGTGCGGTGGGCCAGCGCGGTGTTGGAGAAACGTTCGGCAAGTTCGGCCGTATAGGCTGACGTGTCGAGCCCGGCATCCCCAGGCAATGTCGGGATGGCCTCGGCCCAGAGCCGGTCGACGAACGCGCGGATCGCGGGATCCGCGAAGGCGCGGTCGACGGTGACGTGGCCGCTGAGCAGGCCGATATAGGCGATGCCCGAATGGGCGCCGTTGAGCAGCCGAAGCTTCATGTCCTCGAACGGCCGGACATCCTCGACCATGGTGACGCCGAATTTCTCCCAGGCCGGGCGGCCGGCTGGAAACCTGTTTTCGATCACCCATTGCCGGAACGGTTCGGTCATCACCGGCCAGGCGTCCTCGAGGCCGAGTTCGACCGCGATGCGCGCCCGGTCGGCATCGGTGGTTGCCGGCACGATGCGGTCGACCATGCTCGATGGGAATGCAACGTCATCGGCTATATGACCGGCGAGGGCAGCGTCGCCTGAAGCAGCAGCGCCGGCATCGCGCAGTTTTGCAAACCCGACCAGCAGCCGGTGCAGCGTGGCGCCATTGGCCGGAAGGTTGTCGCAGCACAGCACGGTGAAGGGCGGCGTGCCGGCGGCCCGGCGTCGCACCAGCGCTTCCGCCAGGAATCCATGCGCTGTCCTGGGAGATCCGGGATTGCCCAGATCGTGGACGATATCGGGATGGTTTTCGTCGAGGCTGCCGTCGGCGGCCCTGAGATAGGCCTTTTCGGTGATGGTCAGGGTGACGATGCGGGTGCGCGGGTCGGTCAGCGCGGCCAGCACCGCGCCGGGGTCTTCCGGCGCGACCAGCATCGACTGGATCGAGCCGATAATGTGCAGCGCTTCGCCATCGCTGCCGCGCACCGCCAGCGTGTAGAGCCCGTCCTGTGGCGTCAGCGCATGGCGCGTGTCGGGGCTGCGCAGCGAGACGCCGACAATGCCCCAGCCGGTCTCGCCGGCCGCTAGGCAGTCATCGACATAGGCGGCCTGATGGGCACGGTGGAAGGCTCCAACGCCGAGATGGACGATGCCTGGGGCGACACTGGCGCGATCATAGGGGGGGACCGCGACCGAGGCCGGCAAGGATTGCACTGTTGCGTTGGAAAGGCGTCTGCTGGTCATGGCGCGGCTTGTCGCTGGATGGTGAGCGGGGCGGGATCTGCTAGCGGCCTAACATCCGCTCTTCCGCCGCACAATGACCTGACGCCGGTTAAAAGTCATCATACAACAATCCAGTTTTTGTATGTTGACATTATTTCTTTCCAATCCTACCGATATCGCCCCTGGGAGGAACGACGTGGCGGGACTGACCGATCCGGATCTGCTTTTTGCCGCCGAAGGGCGCGCGCTGTCGATCGCGCGCGATCTCCATGCCGGCATCAAGGACCTGCCGATCATCAGCCCGCACGGCCACACCGATCCGCGTTGGTATGCGCTCAACGAGCCATTCCCCGATCCCGCGCAATTGCTGGTGGTGCCCGACCACTACATTTTCCGTATGCTGTTCAGCCAGGGCGTGCGGCTGGAAGATCTCGGCGTCCCGACCCTCGACGGCTCGCCGGTCGAGACCGATCCCAGGGCGATCTGGCGGCGCTTCGCCGAGCACTATTACCTCTTCCGCGGCACGCCGACGCGGTTGTGGCTCGACCATGTGCTCGAGCATCTGTTCGGCATCGAAGAGCCGCTCAACGCCAGCACCGCTAGCCGCCATTACGACACCATCGCGGCGCTTTTGCAGCGCGACGATTATCGCCCACGCGCGCTGTTCGAGCGCTTCAACATCGAGGTCATCGCGACGACCGAGGGCGCACTCGACGATCTCCAATGGCACAAGACGATCCGCGACAGCGGCTGGCAGGGCCGCGTCATCACTGCCTACAGGCCGGATGCCGTCGTCGATCCCGACTTCGAAGGATTTTCGGCCAATCTCGATCGTCTGGGCGAGATCACCGGCTGCGACACCGGCACATGGGCCGGCTATCTCGACGCGCATCGCAATCGCCGCGCTTTCTTCAAAAGCTTCGGCGCAACCTCATCGGACCACGGCCATCCGACGGCCGAGACCGCCAATCTTTCCGATGCGGCGGCGGAAGAGCTGTTCAACCCCATCCGCCGCGGCTCGGACGACGAGCGCGAGCGCAAGCTGTTTCGCGCCCAGATGCTGACCGAGATGGCCAAGATGAGCCGCGACGACGGGCTGGTCATGCAGATCCATCCCGGCTCATGGCGCAACCATTCCCCCGGAATTTTTCAGAGATTCGGCCGCGACAAAGGCTTCGATATTCCGACCCGCACCGACTATGCCGCGGCGCTCAAACCCTTGCTCGACTGCGTCGGGTTGGAGCGCGACCTCTCCATCATTCTGTTCACGCTCGACGAGACCAGCTACGCGCGCGAACTGGCGCCGCTGGCCGGCGTCTATCCGGCGCTGAAGCTCGGGCCTGCCTGGTGGTTCCATGACAGTCCGGAAGGCATGCGCCGGTTCCGCGAGATGACCACCGAGACCGCCGGCTTCTACAACACTGTCGGTTTCAACGACGACACCCGCGCCTTTCCATCCATACCCGCCCGCCACGATGTGGCGCGCCGGGTTGACTGCGCCTTTCTCGCCCGTCTCGTCGCCGAGCACCGGCTGCGTGAGGACGAGGCGCATGAGCTGGCGCGGGAGCTTGCCTACACGCTTGCCAAGAAGGCGTACCGGCTGTGAGCCGGGCGCGTGGAATTTTAAAAGGGAGGAAGACAGTCATGTTTCATTTTTCAAAACTGATGGCAGCCACATTCGCCTTCGGCTCGCTGATGATCGGCGTTGCCGGCGCCCAGACCGTACTGCGCTCGGCCGACACCCATCCGGACGGGTATCCGACCGTCGAGGCGGTCAAATATCTCGGCGAGCTCATCAAGGAGCGCACCGCCGGCCGCTATTCGGTCGAGGTCTATCATTCGGCGCAGCTCGGCGAGGAAAAGGACACGATCGAACAGACGCAGACCGGCGTCATCGATCTGAACCGCGTCTCGATGGGTCCGTTCAACGGCATCGTGCCGGAAACCGCGGTGCCGTCGCTGCCCTACATGTTCCGTTCGGTCGAGCACATGCGCCATGTCATGGACGGGCCGATCGGCGACGAGATCCTCAAGGCCTTCGAGACGCATGATCTGGTCGGCCTTGCCTTTTACGATTCCGGCGCCCGTTCCTTCTACAACACCAAGAAGGACATCACCTCGATCACCGATCTGAAAGGCATGAAGTTCCGCGTCATCCAGTCCGACGTGTTCGTCGACATGGTCAACGCGCTTGGCGCAAATGCCACGCCGATGGCCTATGGCGAGGTCTATTCGGCGCTCGAAACCGGCGTCATCGACGGCGCCGAGAACAACTGGCCCAGCTTCGAATCCGCCAAGCACTACGAAGTCGCCAAGCACTACACCGTCGACCAGCACCAGATCGTGCCGGAAGTGCTGGTAATGTCGAAGTCGAGCTGGGACAGACTGACGCCGGAAGACCAGGCGATCGTCAAGCAGGCGGCCAAGGACAGCGTCGTCAAGATGCGCGAATTGTGGGACGCGCAGGAGAAGAAGTCGCGAGAGATCGTCGAGAAGGCCGGCGTCAAGGTCAGCGAGATCGACAAGCAGCCGCTGATCGATGCGATGAAGCCGGTCTACGACAAGTATCTGAAGACGCCGGAGCTCAAGGACCTCGCGACGCGCATCCAGGCGACCAAGTGATTTTCTGGCGGCGCGGCATGGCGCCGCCCCGCCAATCGCTTTTAGGGGACGGAAAGACCGGGAGGATCGGATGACTGCGGGAACGGCCAGGAGCGGAGCGCCACCGCGCTTCAGCGCGGTGCTTTCGAAGATTTGCGACGGTGCGCTCTATCTCGCGGGCATCGGGATGGTCGCCATGACCGCGCTTGTTGCCTACCAGGTGTTTTCCCGCTTCGTGCTCAACGCGTCACCGAGCTGGACCGAAGTCACCGCCATCATGCTGATGAACTGGTTCATTTTCCTGGGCGCTGCCGTCGGCGTGCGCGAGAATTACCATATGGGCTTCGACGTGCTGCTCTATATCCTGCCCAAGGGCAGCAAATGGGCGCTGCGCACCCTGTCCGACCTGATCGCGTTCGGCTTCGGCTTCGGCATGGTCTGGTACGGCTGCAAGCTGGTCGGGCTGACCTGGCGGACCATCATCCCGGCGCTCGAGCTTCCCGGCGGTTTCGACTATCTGCCGCTGGTCGCCGGCGGCTTTCTGATCTGCCTGTTCTCGGCCGAACGCATCGTGCTGCGCTGGTCCGGCGCCGACATCGACAAGGATATCAATCTCGAGGAAGTGCCGGAAATGCCGGCCGTGCAGGAGGCCTAGATGGAACTCTGGATCCTGTTTGGCGTCTTCACGCTTTTGATGTTTGCCGGCACGCCGATCGCCTTTTGCCTGGGTGCGGCGTCCTTCGCCACCGTGCTTTATCTCGGCCTGCCGCCCCTGGTGGTGTTCCAGCAATTGAAGTCGGGCATGTCGGCGTTCTCACTGATGGCGATCCCGTTCTTCATCTTTGCGGGTGATCTGATGGTGCGCGGCGGCATCGCGCAGCGCATCGTTTCCTTTGCCGGCTCGCTGGTCGGTCATGTCCGCGGTGGGCTCGGTCAGGTCAACATCATCGCCGCGACGTTGTTCGGCGGCATTTCCGGCTCGGCTGTGGCGGAAGCCGCTGCCGTCGGCGGGCTGATGATCCCGCAGATGAAAGCGCGCGGCTACGGCGCCGACTACGCCGTCAACGTGACCTCGATGGCGGCGCTGATCGCGCTGCTTCTGCCGCCGTCGCAGAACATGATCATCTATTCGATCGCCGGCGGCGGCAAGATTTCGATCGCCGACCTGTTCACCGCCGGCATCCTGCCCGGTCTGCTGTTCGCCGCTTCGCTGATGGTCACCGCCTATTTCGTCGCCCGCAGCCGAGGCTACCCGGTCGAGGCCTTTCCCGGCTTCTCGCGTGTCGGCGAGCTGGCGGTCATCGCCATCCCCGGACTTCTGCTTATCGGTATCATCTTCGGCGGCGTTCGCTCGGGCGTTTTCACGGCGACGGAAAGCTCCTGCATCGCCATCATCTACGCCTTGCTGGTCACCGTCTTCGTCTACCGGTCGATGGCCTGGGGCGATTTCGTCCATGCCACAAAGGGCGCGGTGCGTACGACCTCGATGGTGCTGCTGATCATCGGCACGGCGGCCTCGTTCAGCTGGCTGATGGCCTATCTCAAAGTGCCGGTGCTGCTGATCGCGGGCATGAATGCCATCTCCACCGACCCGCTGGTGGTGCTGCTTCTGCTCAACGTCCTGATGCTGCTGCTCGGCACCTTCATGGACATGGGGCCGATGATCATCATCTGTACGCCGATCTTCCTGCCGCTGGTCACCCATTACGGCGTCGATCCCGTGCATTTCGGCGTCATCACCATCCTCAATCTCGGCATTGGCCTCAACACACCGCCGGTCGGCACGGTGCAGTTCGTCGCCTGTGCCGTCGGCAAGATTACGGTCTGGGAAGCGATGCGCTCGATCTGGCCGTTCTATGGCGCGGGCATCGTGGTCCTGGGGCTGGTGACCTATATTCCGGCGATTTCGCTCTGGTTGCCGAGCGTGTTCAAATAGGGCGTCTTCAAACAGGGGTGCGATATGGCATCGGATAGCGCTGTTGATCTCAGGGTCGAGAGAAAACCCAAACTGTCGGAGACCGTCGTCGCTGCGATCCGCAAGCAGCTGCAGGCGGGCGAGATCCTGCCCGGCTACAAATTGCCGACCGAAGGACAACTGACCGGGACCTTCGGCGTCAGCCGCACCGTCATCCGCGAAGCGCTGGCCAAGCTCGCCGCCGACGGGCTGGTCGAGGCGCGCCAGGGCGCAGGCGTGTTCGTCACCGAGCACATCTCAACGATGTTCGGCGCGCTCGCCGCCGATATGGGCAGCAAGGATTCCATCGCGCTCAATGTGCTCGAAGTGCGCCTGGCCGTCGAAATCGAATCGGCCGGGCTCGCCGCCATTCGCCGCAACGCCGCGCAGGAAGCAGCGATCCAGGAAGCGTTCTTCGAATTCGAACGGCTGCTTCTTAACAGCGAGCCGACCGGTCCGGCCGATCTCGCCTTCCACCGGGCAATCGCCAGCGCCACCAACAACCCGTTCTATGTCGAGATGCTCGATGTGCTCGGACGCCGCGCCATTCCTTGCGACGTGACCTCGCCCTGGTCGACCGAACTGGTGCAATCCGACAGCTATCAGCGAGGGCTGCAACGCGAGCATCTGGTGATCCTGAATGCGATCACCTCAGGCGACGCCGAAGCCGCGCGCGAGGCGATGCGCGCTCATCTCACCGCCAGCCAAGAGCGCTACCGCGAGCGGCTGCACGCCCGCCAGGTCTACTACGCCGACTCGGTCAAGGCGTCGGCAACCAAATAGCCATTCATTCAGCTGGAGCAGCAATGACTCAAAGTCACCCGCATACCGATTTCACCTCGCGTTTCGCCATCGACCCGGTCGCCGCTGCTTCCATGGGCACCGACGAACTGCGTCACAACTTCCATATTGACGACCTGTTCCAGCCGGGACGCGTCAGCCTGACCTACACCCACTATGACCGCATGATCGTCGGCGGCGCCGTGCCGGCGGCAGCGCCGCTGCCGCTGGAAGCGATCAAGCCGACGGGCACCAAGAATTTTCTCGACCGCCGCGAGCTGATCATCGTCAATATCGGCGGCGCCGGCTCGGTGACGGCAAATGGCGAGACCCACCAGTTGCAGGCGCGCGACATGCTCTATCTCGGCATGGGCAGCACCGACGTTTCGTTCGCATCGGCCGATGAGGGCGCACTGGCCAAATTCTATCTGCTCAGCGCGCCTGCGCATCACACCCATCCCAACCGGCTGATCCGCATTGGCGACGCCAAGCGCCTCGATCTCGGCAGCAAGGAAACCTGCAACGAACGCTCCATCTTCCAGTTCATCCATGCCGATGGCGTCAAGACCTGCCAACTGGTGGTCGGCATGACGCAGCTGGCGCCGGGCTCGGTGTGGAACACCATCCCTTGCCATGTGCATGACCGGCGCATGGAGGTCTATCTCTATTTCGACCTGCCGGAGACGGCGCGCGTCTTCCATTTCATGGGCGAGCCGGACGAAACCCGCCACATCGTCATGGCCAATGAGGAGGCAGTGCTGTCGCCGGGTTGGTCGATCCATTCCGGGGCCGGCACCTCGAACTATGCCTTCATCTGGGCGATGGCCGGCGACAATGTCGACTACACCGATGTCGACCCGGTGCCGCTGGGTGAATTGCGTTGAGCGGCCCTTCCTCCTTCAGCCTGGCCGGCAAGCGTATCCTGGTCACCGGCGCGAACACCGGCATCGGCCAAGGCATCGCCGTCTCGATCGCGCGCGCCGGCGGCATCGTCATCGGTGTCGGCCGCTCTGTGATGGACGACACGGAAAGGCAAGTCGCGGAAGCCGGCGGCCAGTTCGAGACTGTGCGGTGCGATCTCGCCGATCATGTTGCCGCCAAGGCCATGCTCGACCAGGTGTGGGAGAAGACCGGCCCGATCGACGGCCTGGTCAACAATGCCGGCATCATCCGCCGCGCCGATGCGGTCGATTTCTCCGAGGCCGATTGGGACGACGTCATCGACGTCAATCTGAAGACGCTGTTCTTCCTCAGCCAGGGTTTTGCCAGGCGCGTGCTGGCCGATTCCGGGCAGCGCGGCAAGATCGTCAACATCGCCTCGGTGCTGAGTTTCCAGGGCGGTATTCGTGTCGTGTCCTACACCGCGTCGAAACATGGCGCGCTCGGCATAACCCGGCTGCTGGCCTGCGAATGGGCGGCAAAAGGCATCAACGTCAACGCCATTGCGCCCGGCTATATTGAAACCAACAACACCGAGGCGTTGCGCGCCGATCCCGACCGCAGCGCCGCTATATTGGCGCGCATCCCGGCCGGGCGCTGGGGCGGACCGGAAGACATAGGCGACGCCGCTGTCTTCCTGCTGGCCCCCGCATCCGACTATATGCACGGCGCCGTGATCCCGGTGGATGGCGGCTGGCTGGCGCGATGAGGAGATGGTCATGATTGAAGCCAAGATTTTCGCACAGCCCGGCGAGAGCGCCTGGACGCCGACGCCGGACGGCAACAGACGCCGCGTTCTCGTCTCCACCGATGAGCTGATGATGGTCGAGTTCGGCTTCGACAAGGGCGGCGTCGGCGCACTGCATTCGCACCCGCATGTCCAGGCCAGCTATGTCGCCGAAGGTCGCTTCGAGGTGACCATCGACGGCCGCACCGCGACCATCGAGACCGGCGGCAGCTTCATCGTGCCGTCCAATCTGGTGCACGGCGTCAAGGCGCTGGAGGCCGGGCGCCTGGTCGACAGCTTTACCCCGCACCGCGCCGATTTCCTGGCCTGAACCTTTTTCGGCAATTCCAGAAACAGGAAACCCGCGCCTCCTGGGGAGGCGCGGGCTGTTGCCTGTGCGCTCGTGGCGCAGCGGTACTCGAAACATCGCCGCAGGGTTGGACGGTGCCGCAACATGGTGAAGATAGGTTTAACGATGCCAATCAGGTAGATCGCCGGTAGGGTGTTGCTGCTGCTTGTTGTGGTCACGCAGGGGCTGCGCTAATCGTTCTGTCCACGCCGCTGCTTCGGGCGGCCGATCGCAAAAACATCAGTGATGCAGATATCGACGACAAGCGTGCCGACGCACGATCCCAAACGGCGCGTCCTCAAGGACGTGTTCGGCTTCGACGATTTCCGTCCCGGACAGGCCGCGGTGATGGAGGCGCTGCTTGGCGGCCGCCATGTGCTGGCCGTCATGCCAACGGGTGCCGGCAAATCGCTGTGCTACCAGGTTCCGGCGCTGGTCAAGGGTGGGCTGACCATTGTCGTTTCGCCGCTAGTGGCGCTGATGCAGGATCAGGTCGCGGCACTGCGCCTCGCCGGCGTCGCCGCCGATACGATCAATTCCTCGATCGACCGTGATGCCAATGTCGCGGCATGGCGCCGCGTCGCGTCGGGCCAGACGCGGCTGCTCTACCTCGCGCCGGAACGGCTGATGACCGAGCGGATGCTGGATGCGCTTGCCAGGCTCGATGTCAGCCTGATCGCCATCGACGAGGCGCATTGCATTTCGCAGTGGGGGCCGGCGTTCCGGCGCGAATATGAAGACCTTTCGCAACTGCGTGGCATCTTTCCCGACGTACCGATCATTGCGGTGACGGCGACGGCGGACGAGACGACGCGGGCAGACATCGAGAGACGGCTGTTTGGCGGGCGTGTCGAAACGCAGGTGCTTGGCTTCGACCGACCCAACATCAAGCTTGCCATCGAGCCCAAACAGGACAGCAAGCGGCAGTTGCTCAATTTCATCGGGCGCCATCAGGGACGCAGCGGCATCGTTTATTGCCTGTCGCGCAAGAAGACCGAAGAGATGGCGGCGTTTCTCGAAAAGAACGGCGTGACCGCGCTCGCCTATCACGCCGGGATGAGCAAGGAGGCGCGCGATGCGAATCAAAACGCCTTCATGACCCTGTCGGGCGTCGTCATGGTGGCGACCATCGCCTTCGGCATGGGGATCGACAAGCCTGATGTCGCCTATGTCTTCCACACCGATCTGCCCGGCAGCCTGGAAGCCTATTACCAGGAGATCGGCCGTGCCGGTCGTGACGGGCGGGCGGCTGAGGCGCATATGCTTTACGGCCTCGGCGATATCCGCATGCGCCGCATGTTCATCGACGACGAGGACGCAGCCGTTGAGCACAAGCGCCGCTCGCATGGCCGGCTCGATACGCTGATCGGCTATTGCGAGACGGCCGAGTGCCGCCGCCAGGTGCTGCTCGGTTATTTCGGTGAAGAGGCGGTCCCTTGCGGCAATTGCGACAATTGCCTGGAACAGGCGCCGCGCACCGACGGCACCGCCGAGGCGAGCCTCATCCTGGCGGCGGTGGCGCAGAGCGGCGAGCGCTTCGGCGCCGGCCATGTCATCGACATCCTCATCGGCCACGAGACTGAAAAGATCGCGGCAAGGGGGCATCACAGGCTGGCAGCCTTTGGCAATGGCACCGCGCACAAGAAGGATTTTTGGCAATCTATGATTCGCCAGCTGGTCGCGAACGGTTTCCTGATGCCGGACCCGGCCGGCCATGGCGGGTTGGCCATCGCGGACAAGGGCCACGCACTCGGCCGGGGCGAGGTGCCGTTCCAGTATCGGGTCGAGATGCGCACGCGCGCCGCGCGCCGCGCGGCTCGCGCCGGGCAGAGCCCCCAGAGCGAAAATGTAGATGCGTCGCTGCTCGCGGCGCTCAAGACGCTGCGGCTGCGTCTGGCCAAGGAACGCCAGGTGCCGGCCTATGTGGTGTTTTCGGATCGTACACTGATCGACATGGCCGAGCGTCGTCCGCAAGACCTCCACGATTTCGCCGAAGTGAATGGCGTCGGTGCGGCCAAGCTCAAGGAGTTCGGCAAGGTTTTTCTGAGCGCCATTGCCGCGCACTTTTCCGAGGCGTCAGGCTGAGAGGCTTTTGCTGGACCAAAGCCCGATCCGGCATCAGTACGCCTTCAAACTGCCCGCCCGCTTATCCTTTCATTTTGGCGCTACCCTGCCGTAGGGGAATGGCCTTCCAAATTGTATGGAACCGTGACGACAACACACATTCCTGAATCTATGCGGTCGATTCTTCGGATGTAGCCGTGACTATGGAACCCGCTGTTGCGCGCGGATGGCGGTTTTCTTGGCCTTGGAGACGCTACGTCGGCAGCCGCTATCCGCTAACCCGAATGGTATGATTCAGACCATCTTTGTTGTTGAAAACCCGCTTTCGACGGGAGTATAAAACTCGAGGTTACCATTGCTTTTCGTATAGAGGCTGTGGTGGAAACGTGGGTCCAATCCGCAAAGCATTGCCTTGCGTGGAAGTGGTCGAAGCCGGCGGCGAATGGTCCGTTCCTGTGGCCAAGGAAGACCAGGAAATTACCCGAATCATTCGTGATTGAACCGTTTGCGCTGTCCTATGCTGAGGGCCAGCGGATACGCCTGCATCTCGACAAGTTCGTTCGTCTGTAGAGAGGCTAAGCCCGACGAAAGACCGGTGGGAACCTGACCACCAGTTCATTGAAAGCGCCCGCCGTAGCCAGCTCCGAGCGGAGAGCCAACTGGACTCCCTGCAATCGACCATCGCCGAAACGCGACGCGTCCTAGAGGCTTCACGGAAGCTCTTGGAAAAGATTGCCGAGCGCGAAGACCATACCCAGCCATAGGGAATGGCCGGTGCAGGTTGGGCATGCTTGTGGGGCTTCACCGCACCGGCCACTGCGGGGAGATATGAGGCCCCCTGCGCTGCTTAAGATATAGGCATATTAGCAGCCGCGCAATTAACCGTATTGCGCTACCCAGCCGTAGGGGCATGGAAATCGGAGAAGTTTGTGCCGGTTACCGCCAGCACGCGAGCAAGTCATTCTGGAAGCATGGAAACAGCGATTTTGCTCGTGCCATTGTGCGTCTGAAATCTAGTTCCTGCTGCCGATTATCCCTACGTTAACTGGAATACTTATATTCCCGAAGGGTTGCGAATCAGTCGATTGTCAAGCGCATGCCATGGAGCAAGCAAGGGATCGATCTGAGCAGAAGGGCCGCAGCGGTCGAAGCGCGCTGGGAAATCCGAGCGGCTTCGGCAATTGTCCGCTCTGGCTCGCCCGCTACAACTCGACTCGCGCAGTGTGGACGGAATCACCGGCCATGTGGACGAGAACCATCTGGCGATGTCGTTCACCGAGTTTCGTTCGCGCTTCAGCCTTTAAGGGCAAGGTGATCAAGGCGATCGGATCGCCGCCTCAGGCGGCTTCGCGTTCGGCCTGCGCAGTCAGGTCCGGCTCCCGGCGGCTGTACTGCCGCGGCGAACAGCCCATGACGCGCTTGAATGCCGTGCTGAAGGCGCTTTCGGATTCGTAGCCGAGCGCCAGCGCGATGACGGAGACCGGATCGCCGGAATGCATCAGTCGGTCGCCGGCCAGCATCATGCGCCAGCGCGTCAGATAATCCAGGGGTGAGGCCCCGACCGTCTGCTTGAATCTGAGCGCAAAAGTCGATCGCGACATGCCCGCGCGCTCCGCCAGTTGCTGCAATGTCCAGCCATGCGCCGGGTCCTCGTGCATGGCGCCGATCGCCGCGCCGATCTGCCTGTCGGTAAGTGCGAACAGCCAGCCGACATTGCCTTGCGCGGTCATATGCAGGCGCAAGGCCTCGATCAGGATCATGTGGGCGAGGTGCTCGACGATGAGAAAGCCGCCGGGACGCCGCTGGCGCAATTCCTGCATCATCCGCTCCACCGGCCAGCGAAGCGCCGAATGGTCGCTCTCGCCGCGGATGTGGACGATGGGCGGCAGCATCCGCAAGAGGATGCCGGCATGGTCGCCGGACAGCGTGAAGCGACTGCTGACCAGGAGGAAATCGCCGCCGCCATTATGGACGGTGATGCCGCCGGTCCGCGCCGGTGAAAAGATCGTTCGCGCATCGACCGTCGGCAGGCCAAGATCGCTGGCAAGACGGAAAGGCCGGCCGCGCGGCAGCAGAAAGCAGTCGCCGGCGTCAAGGCGCACCGCCTCAGCGACGCTCTCGACCGACAGCCAGCATCGGCCGGACACCACGGCGCCGCATTTGATGGCGGCCTGCTGGTCAGGGAACTGGATCGCCCAGTCGCCACCGGTTTCCAGCCCGGCCGACAGGTAATTGCGCGGCTTCAGCAGCGACAGCACGTCTGACAGCGGATCCATGAGCGTTCTCGGACGATTGCGAAGATATCTCGGATTTTACAGTATAGATCGTATGATCGCAACCTTCTATCTCCTTCGGCAACGGGCTGCCTGTACGGCCTTCGCCGAAAACCAAGGAGAAATGATCATGCGTGTGTTCGTTACCGGGGCTACCGGTTTTGTCGGTTCGGCTGTTGTGCGGGAATTGCTCGGGGCGGGCCATCAGGTGCTTGGCCTCGCGCGGTCGGAAGCAGGTGCGGAGTCGATCGTGGCCGCGGGCGCCGAGGCGCATCGCGGCGATATCGAGGATTTCGAGAGCCTGCGCAGCGGCGCTGCCCAATCGGATGGCGTCATCCACACGGCCTTCAACCACGACTTTTCGAGATTCGCCGCCAGTTGCGCAGTTGACCAGCGCGCCATCGAAACGCTCGGCGCGGCGCTCGAGGGTTCCGAGCGGCCGCTGCTTGTCACCTCCGGACTCGCCGGTTTTGCTCAGGGAAGGCCGGCAACCGAAGACGACAAACCTGCGCCTCCATCGGTCTCCATGCCGCGCGCTTCGGAAGCAACGGCCGTGGCGCTCGCAGCGCGCGGGGTGCGCGCATCGACGGTGCGGCTGGCGCCGACCGTCCATGGCGAGGGCGATCACGGTTTCGTGCCGATGCTGATTGCCATTGCGCGTGAAAAGGGCGTCTCGGCCTATGTCGGCGACGGCGCAAATCGCTGGGCGGCGGTGCACCGGTTCGACGCCGCCACCCTGTACAGGCTGGCGCTGGAGAAGGGGGCGGGCGGCGTCAGCTATCATGCGGTTGCCGAACAGGGCGTGGCGAGCAAAGAGATCGCCGAGATCATCGGCCGCCGGCTCGGCCTGCCGGTCGTTTCCATAGGCCCCGAGGAGGCGGCTGCGCATTTCGGCTTTCTCGGGCATTTCATCGGCAGGGACTTGTCGGCGTCAAGTGAGCAGACCCGCACTGCGCTGGGATGGCAGCCGACCGGGCTTGGGCTCATCGCCGATCTCGACCGTCCCGGCTATTTCGAGGCCTGATCAGGCCGGCCAGTCGCGTTGCATTGCACGACCGACAGCCTGGCGATCAGCGGCAGTGCCAGCAACACGGCCAGACGCAGCCCGCCGAGCGGGCAGCACCGTCGTGCTGCTGGAACCGCCGCCACATCTGTATGGCGGCAAGCAGAACGAACACGGCGTAGGCCGCCCGCAGCCCGGACGACCTGCTCGCCCGTCGCCGGAAAGCCGGCGAAGGCATGGCCTCGTCATGGCAGACCTACCTTGTTACGGGGATGCGCGCGCGATTCCCGCGCCTAGTTAGAGATCGCCCTTCCTCACCTTGCCGTAAACGATATTCCGGTTCGAGCCATAGTAGACTTTCGCGTCGAAAGGACTCCCGCCGAGGGCGGCATTGATGATGTCCCACATATCGTCGGCCGAACGTAGGATGAGCGGCCAATCCATGAAAGTCTCCATGTAACCATCCGTCGTTATCTCGTCGCTGAAATTGGCAAACAGGAATTCGCCACCGGGCTTGACGAGTTCCATGGCTCTTTGAAGCAGGCGGACGCCGATGGCACGCGGCAGGTAATCGTAAAGCCCCGATGCGTAGACGAGATCGAATGTGCCAAGGGCGTAGGCGCGGCGCAGGATGCCGCGTACGGAACCCTGGACTGCCTCGACTGCCGTGCCGGCAAAGTCGTGGTTCACCGTGGCTACGCTGACGGGGTCCTGATCCAGGCCGATCCAACGTTGCAGTTTATGCCTGGCCAACGCATCGGAGCGTTCGGCTTCCCTGAGGTGGCCGCAGGCAATCGCCAGCACCTCAGCCTTTTCCACACTGCTGGCCGTCTCGTCCACGGTCCTGGCCAGAATATCCCGCCGCTCGCGCCCCGCCACCGAACTGGCAGCTTCACTGGTGTACGCATAAATTTGCCGACCAAGTAAGGTCGACGAGGCCACGATCTCGTCGGCGATCGGATGCTTGTAGTAAATATCCAGCAGGCCTGCATCGCCTGAATACCCGCGCGGTTTTTCGACCGACCACCGCGTGAACGGGTCTTGGAGCAAATATTCCGCGACCCGATGCTGCTGAGCCAAAGGAACGAGTTTCTGCCAGACCGCGGGAGCAACCTGCCGGCGGAGCTTGTGGAGTCGCCCCGCCAAACGATGGACGACGGGGGCGGCCGGTTTGTTTCGCGCAAAGGCTTGATGAGCAAGGTCCAGTATCAGGGCGAGCTGGGCCGTGCTGTCCCTCAACTCGTCGGAGTCAGCCGCCTCTTCGGAGGTCGCAACATGTTTCTTCATCAGCCTGGTGGTGACCAGGCTGTATTGGTCGAGCTGCAGTTTTGGCTTGATAGGCATGCCGTTTACTCTCCGGTTTACCGCCCCGGTCCCCGGCCAGCAGCATAGGTGCGCCGCCAACCAATGCTAACAATTTTAATAAAATTTTAATCAACGGAACGGCCATCAATCCTGCAAACTGGCTAAATCCGAACCGCCCGTTTACCCTCGGTTAGCGACATCTGACTTTTCTTGCGGACAGGGACGTCTTCATTCCCCAACCGCAGGCGACGTCGGCTGTTGCATTCGCTACTGCAGATCGCGGAGGAGCGTTGCGATGCAACTGAGCGAGGACGTTGCCCAGAAGGTGGCGGCAGCGATTGGACGTCCGCGGTGGCATTCCGCCGATCCGGAACTCCTGACACTGTTCCTGCAGAAGGATGCCGATGAGAATCGCAGCCTTGTGCGATGGGGTATTGCGGCTGCTGTATTCAGCTATGTGGCCTATGGCCTTTTCGATTGGTTTCTCTTTCCGGATGTCGCCGGCCGGCTTGTTTTGACGCGCGTTACGCTAGGGATCACTTCCCTGGCGCTTGTCGAATTTGTCGCCCGACGGGGCTTTGCCCTTGCCACCTTGCACCTTGTAGCAGCGCTGGCGATTGTCTCCGGTGCCCTTGGGTGGCTCGTCTCCGCTGTTGGAACAGAGCATCAGGATGCCCTCTCCCATTTCATGGTTTTTGGCACAGTGTTCATCCTGGGTGCGAATCTGTTCTTCAACTTCCGTTTTTGGCTTTCAGCCCTTGCCTCCGCGACGGTCGCCGCAAGCTTTGTGTACGCCGCGATGTTCTCCCTTCAGGCCGACATCGCCGGCCGCATCGTGCTGTCGGCCTATTTCGTGAACTGCCTCGTCTTGTCGCTTTATCTTTCGTGGCGGCTGAGCCTGGAGCGGTACCAGACTTTCCTGCACGCGCTTCGGGCGCAGTTCCAGGAGCAGGCTGCTATCAAGAAGGGGCAAAAGCTAACCGAAATCGCCGACACCGATCCGCTCACGGGAATGAAGAACCGCAGGGCGATCATTCGAGAATTCTCGGAGCTGCGCGAAGACTGGGCCGCGGACGACGACGAGATAGGGCTCATTCTGATCGACGTCGACTACTTCAAAAGGTTCAATGACGGACTTGGTCATCAGGCCGGCGACGATTGCCTGATCAAACTCGCCCATGTCCTCTCCGAGATGGCGGCTGCCAACAACGCCATCGCGGCCCGCTATGGCGGAGAAGAATTCGTCATTCTCTGCAAGGTCACCGGGCGGGCTCACCTTCATGAGATAACGAAGAAATTCTGTCGCGCTGTAGAGGATTTGGATATCTATCACCCTGACCGGGGCGACAAGCTCAACATCGTCACGATCAGTGCCGGAGCGTCGTTGACGCGCGCCGATCAGAGCATAGAGCTTAGAATCCTGCTGCAGGAAGCTGACCGCGCACTCTACGCGTCCAAGTTTGCCGGTCGGGCTACGTTCACGATTTACGACCCACACGCCACCAGCCAGGATCGCTCGGGCGAAAATCTTTCAGAACTGCTGAAGGTGGCAGTTTCCAACCAGCTCGTTTCTGTCGCCTACCAGCCAATTCGCGAGCTGGCGTCGGGACGCGTGCTGGGCCACGAGAGTCTGATGCGGGTATGCGACTTCGACGGCACCATGATCAGTCCGTCCGTATTCATACCCGTTGCCGAGCAGACCGGAGCGATCGTGGAACTGGGTACGTGGCTGATCGATCGAGCCTGCGGTGACATGACGGAATACGGATTGGGCTCGGTCGTGACGGTGAACGTCTCCGTTCTTCAGCTCAAGGCTCCCAACTTTTCGCTCCGGATCACCGAAATCCTTGGCAGGCACGGCCTTGCGCCCCAGAAACTGGCCATCGAAATCACCGAAGGCAGTGACATCTTTCTGGAGGCGCAAGCGGTAAGAAACGTGGAGCGGTTGCGAAAACTCGGCGTTCAGATCTGGCTGGACGACTTCGGAACGGGATTTGCCGGCCTGACATGGCTCCGCCGCTTCAAATTCGACGTGGTCAAGATCGATCGCAGCTTCCTCCACGATTGCCAGACGTCTCGTGGCTTGAGCCTGTTGCGGGACATGGTCGGGCTGCTTCGCAATCTCGGCCATGTCGTGCTCGCCGAGGGCGTCGAAACCGAAGAGCAGTACATATTGCTGCAGCGCCTGGGGGTAAATTTGATGCAGGGCTTCCTCACCGGGCATCCAGTCCCGATCGAAGAGGTAAACCAAATGAGGCAAGGCCTTGTTGCCTAGCGGCAGCCCCTTCGCTGAAGCTTCGGAGGGCATCCTGCTTCGTTCCGGTCCCCCTACGCTACTTCGTAGCTTCGGGCGACACTCCTACGCCCAGATGCGGTTCCGGGTGGCCTGCCACCCGAAGCCCGCAGGGCGTAGGGTGGCGGAGAGGGAGGGATTCGAACCCCCGATGGGCTTGCACCCATGCCGCATTTCGAGTGCGGTGCATTCGACCACTCTGCCACCTCTCCGCGGTCATGGTCGGCCGTTGCCGGCGCGGCGCACTAGATAACGGCTGGGCGGGCAGGTTACAAGGCCAAATCCGCGGGGGAATTCAGCTTCCTGTGCGGGCTCTGTCTGGAGGGCTGCGCCGCGGCCACGTCGGCAGATAGGCCAACCGGTCTCGACCGGAGAGATCGGGGGCGGCAAGGAGGCGGCGTGGCCAAGGATTCCGCCCGTTTGCCTTGACTCGTACCGAACCTTCGGTTAGGGGAAGCGCGCAATCGGCGTGGAGGGTTCTTCCACGCCGCTTGTTTTTCGAACCCGCAGACTGACAAAAAGACGGCCGAACCGCGTGACGCGGCTCATCGAGGCCGACCGAACAGCGAAAGGCAAAAAATGTTCGCAGTCATTAAAACGGGCGGTAAGCAGTATCGCGTTGCCGCCAACGATCTCCTGAAGATCGAGAAGCTCGAAGCCAATGTCGGCGATATCGTCGAAATCGGCAGCGTCCTCGCCCATGGCGAAGGCGAAAATGTCACCTTCGGCGCCCCGTTCGTCGATGGCGCTCTGGTCACGGCGGAAGTCGTCGAGCAGGGCAAGAACCGCACCGTCATCGCTTTCAAGAAGCGCCGCCGGCAGAATTCGCGCCGCAAGATCGGCCACCGCCAGCTTCTGACCACCGTGCGGATCGCCGAGATCCTGCTGGGTGGCGCCAAGCCTTCCAAGAAGGCCGCAGCCAAGGTGGAAGCCAAGGAAGTCAAGGCTGACGTAGCGCCCGAGGCGAAGGCCGAGGCCGCGCCGAAGGAAGCCAAGGCGAAGAAGGAAGCCAAAGCCGAGGCTGCTCCGAAGGATGAAGCCAAGACGGAGACCGCCGTCGCCGCGCCGCTGTTCAAGGCGCCGAAGGGCGAGCCGGACGATTTGGCCGTGATCAAGGGCATCGGCCCGGTTGCCGCCGGCCAGCTGCACGAGCAGGGCATCACCACCTTCGCCCAGCTTGCCAAGCTGTCGGACAAGGACGTGGCCAAGATCGACGCGCACATGCCCTTCAGCACCGACCAGATCAACGACTGGCGCGAGCAGGCCAAGGAACTGGCGAAGAAGTAAAACGAACCGGCGACAAGGTCGCCGGATCGGACTTGAAACGGAACGCGAACGCGTTCATAAGACCATTCAAGCGCCCCAGGGCGCATCGGAGTTAGTTAGATGGCACACAAGAAAGCTGGCGGCTCGTCGCGCAACGGTCGCGACTCGCATTCCAAGCGTCTGGGCGTGAAGAAGTTCGGCGGCGAAGCCGTCATCCCGGGCAACATCATCATCCGTCAACGCGGCACCAGCTGGCATCCCGGCGTCAATGTCGGCATGGGCACGGACCACACCCTTTTTGCGCTCGAGACCGGCGCAGTCACCTTCAACAAAAAAGCCAACGGCCGAACCTACGTATCGGTCAACCCGATTACCAAAGCCGCGGAGTAGCCGGTTCCGCACTATAAAACCGGCGCCCATCTCGGGAACCGGTGTCTGGCCAAACCAGTGAATGGAGCCAGGAAAAGGATCAGGGGAGATGGGTTTTCCATCTCCCCTTTTTCTTGCCTGGAGGACGTCGAATGGTTGCCGAAGCGGAAGACACCGAAGACGAAAGTTACGCGATAGATTGCCCGGTGCTGGCCACGGAGCGGCTGGTGATGCGCGCCCCGTGTGAAGCCGACATCGCGCAACTGGTCGAGCTTGCCGACAACCGTCATGTCGCCGAGATGCTGGCCCGCATGCCGCACCCCTATGGCGAGGCCGAGGCACGCGCCTTCCTGGCCATGACCCGGTCGCGCCGGGCCGGCATCGCCTACGCCCTGACGCTCGCCGGCACCGACATTTTCGTCGGCTGCGCCGGCCTCAACATGACCGATCGCGGGCTGGAACTCGGCTACTGGATCGGCGAGCCCTATTGGAAGCGCGGCTATGCGACGGAGGCCGCGCACGCGTTGGTCGACCTCGCCTTCCAACGGACGTCGATCCAGGTGCTGCAGGCTTCGACGCGGGTGATCAATCCGGCCTCGCGCCGGGTCATCCACAAATGCGGCTTCCAGTATGCCGGCCAGGGCATGCTGAACTCGATCGTCGCCGGCCAGGTGCCGGTCGAGCGGTACCGGCTGGACAGAAAGACCTGGATCAGCCTGCGCAACTGGGTCCACTTCTGATGGTTTGTTCCGATCAAGCCGATGGCCGATTATAGCAACCATATCGAAGCAGTCACGATTGCGCCGATGACGCCGCGCGATGTCGAGAGTTTTCACCAGGCGCTCGACATCGTTGCGCGTGAGCGGAAGTACCTGTCTTTCCTGGAAGCGCCGCCGCTCGATCAAACCCGAACATTCATAGTGGACCGCATCGGGAGAGGCGACCCAGGGTTCGTGGCGGTTGTTCGTGGCGAGGTTGTCGGTTGGTGCGATATCTCACGGCATGACCGGCAGATACATGCTCATCGCGGCACCCTTGGAATGGGAATTGTGCCGGACTATCGAGGACGTGGTCTGGGACTGCGGCTTATCAATGCCGCCTTGACGGAAGCACGCAACATCGGCTTCGTCCGCATCGAGCTTTCCGTGCATTCCGACAATGCCCGCGCCATCTCCCTCTACTACAAGGTCGGGTTTGTCACCGAGGGTGTGCAGCGTGACGCGGTCAAGATCGACGGCCGATACGTCGATGCGATCATGATGGCGATCGTCGACCGCAAAAACGCCGGCAGATGAACAATCGCCGGTCAGCCCATCTCGACCCAAATCGGGAGATGGTCCGAGCCGACCGCTTCACGGTCGACCCACAGGCGCTTCAGCGATCCGGCGAGCGAGGCCGAGGTGAAGATGTAGTCGATGCGTTTGTGGCGGCTTGTGTCTTCGGGTCGCGTGGGATCGACCCAGGTGACGACGTCTGGTGTGTTCAGGCGCTGGGCGACGTCGACGGCGAGATCGGCGGTCAGCGGCATGCCGAATTCATGGTCCGGGCGGCCGACGAGTTCGACATATTCGGGCGAGCCGGGCAGCATGTTGAAGTCGCCCATGACTATGAAGGCTTCGGGATAGGGCAGGTCCGGCAGGCCGATCTCGGGAATGCCGGAGAGACCGCCGCCCTCGAAGGCATAGTTCAACAGGCGCTGGCGCAGGAACCGGATCTGGCTGGCGCGCTCAACCGGACTGCGATGGTCAAGATGCGTGGAATAGAAGCGGATGAAGCCGAGCGGGGTCTCGACCAGCGCCTCGAGTGCGCCGCGCTGGAAGTTCATCGCCTCAAGGCTGCGGCTGCGCGGCAAAAGCAGATTGCGCGACAGATGGATCGGCGTCTTCGACAGCACCATGTTGCCGAGCTGGAAAGTGGTGGTGATGGCGCGGCCGGCCTCTAGGCGCGAGCCGACATTGACCTCGAAATTGCTGCCGTAGGCGGCAAAATATTCGGGCAGCGCCTCGCCGATCTCGGCGACCATGTCGCGGTTGCCGTTCCTCGGATTGTTGCGGGTCACTTCCTGCAGCGCGATCACGTCGGCGCCGCGAACCGCCGCGGTGATGCGGCCGAGATCGTAGCGGCCATCCAGACCGATACCGTACTGGATGTTGTAGCTTACAACCTTCATTCCCGCGCCCCTCAAGCTCCGTCCGCGAACACTGCTACCGCGTCCCCGGCAAAAGGGCATCCGGCGCTTTAGTCGCAAAACGGCCTCGCCCTTGGCCGCGCCTTGGTTTAGAGCAAGGCGCAAGATCTAAAGCAAAGCCGCAAGGCCAACAGAAACTGCGTAGTCCAATGAAATTTCTCGATCAAGCCAAGGTTTATATCCGCTCCGGCGACGGTGGCGCCGGCTCTGTGTCGTTCCGGCGCGAAAAATTCATCGAGTTCGGCGGCCCGGATGGCGGCGACGGTGGCCGCGGCGGCGATGTCTGGCTGGAAGCGGTCAATGGGCTGAACACGCTGATCGACTATCGCTACCAGCAGCACTTCAAGGCCAAGACCGGTGTCCACGGTATGGGCCGCAACATGACCGGCGCCAAGGGCGCCGATGTGACGCTCAAGGTGCCGGCCGGAACCCAGGTGTTTGCCGAGGACAATGAGACGCTGATCTGCGACCTGACCGTGGTCGGCCAGCGCTTCTTGCTGGCCAAGGGCGGCAATGGCGGTTTCGGCAACCAGCATTTCAAGACCTCGACCAACCAGGCGCCTCGCCGCGCCAATCCCGGCCAGCCCGGCGAAGAGATGAATGTCTGGCTGCGGCTGAAGCTGATTGCCGACGCCGGCCTGGTCGGGCTGCCCAATGCAGGCAAGTCGACTTTTCTGGCAACCGTCACCGCGGCCAAGCCGAAGATCGCAGACTACCCCTTCACCACGCTGCATCCCGGCCTCGGCGTTGCCCGCATCGATGCGCGCGAATTCGTCATCGCCGACATTCCGGGCCTCATCGAGGGCGCGCATGAGGGTGTCGGCATCGGCGACCGCTTCCTCGGCCATGTCGAGCGCACGCGTGTACTTCTACACCTGGTCTCGGCGCAGGAGGAAAACCCGGGCAAAGCCTACAAGACCGTGCGCGCCGAGCTCGACGCCTATGGCAATGGGCTGATCGAGAAGGTCGAAATCGTCGCGCTCAGCCAGGTGGATATCCTTGACGCCGATGAGCGCAAGAAGAAGGTTGCGTCCCTCAAACGCGCTGCCGGCCGCGCGCCGATGCTGCTGTCGGCGGCCACCGGCGAGGGCGTCGAAGCGGTGCTGCGCGCGCTGATGGCGGTTGTCGGCGAAGCGCGCGACAGGGCTGCCGCTCCCGTCGAGACCCGCTGGGACCGATAGCGATGACGGCGCAGTCGCTGACAAAATACCGGCGCATCACGGTCAAGATCGGTTCGGCCTTGCTGGTCGACCGCACCAGCGGCCTGAAGCGCGACTGGCTGGCTTCGCTTGCCGAGGATATTGCGGTGCTGGCCAATGGCGGCGCCGAGATCCTGGTCGTGTCGTCCGGCGCCATTGCGCTCGGCCGCACCATTCTCGGTCTCGGAAAACGGGCGCTGAAGCTCGAGGAGAGCCAGGCGGCGGCCGCCGTCGGGCAAATTGCGCTCGCCGGCGCATGGTCGGATGCGCTGGGCAAGGGTGCGCTGAAATCGGGCCAGATCCTGCTGACGCTCGGCGACACCGAGGAGCGCCGACGCTATCTGAATGCCCGCGCAACGATCTCGACGCTGCTCAAGATGAAGGCGGTGCCGGTCATCAATGAGAACGACACGGTGGCGACCTCCGAAATCCGCTATGGCGACAATGACCGGCTGGCGGCACGCGTGGCGACCATGATGGGCGCCGACCTGCTGGTGCTGCTCTCCGACATTGACGGGCTCTATACGGCGCCGCCGGCGCGCGATCCCGATGCAAAATTCATTCCGGTGGTCGACCGCATCACGCCCGATATCGAGGCGATGGCGGGGGCGGCCGCATCCGAACTGTCGCGCGGCGGCATGCGCACCAAACTCGACGCCGGCAAGATCGCCACCGCCGCCGGCACCGCCATGATCATCACCTCGGGCACCAGGCTGTCGCCGCTGATGGCGATCGAGCGTGGCGAGCGCGCCACCTTCTTCAGGCCGAGCGCCAATCCGGTGAAAGGCTACAAGAGCTGGATCGCCGGCCAGCTCGAACCGGCGGGGCGGCTCACCGTCGACGCCGGCGCCATCGGTGCGCTGCTGTCCGGCAAATCTTTGCTGCCGGCCGGCGTCAGGCTGGTCAGCGGCAATTTCTCGCGTGGCGACACGGTGGCGATCCTGTCGCCCGAGGGCCGCGAGATCGCGCGCGGGCTGGTTGCCTATGATGCCGCCGATGCCGTAAGGATCGCAGGCCTGAAGACCGCCGAGATCGAAACCGTGCTCGGCTACGAGGCGCGCTCGGCGATGATCCACAGGGACGATCTGGTAGTGAGCGGCGCGGCCGAGTGAGGCGCGGCCCTGCGATTGACGGCGCGCTACTTGTCAGGTTCACGCGGCCATTTGGGCGGGTTGCGGTACCTCTCCTGAACGTCCCGTTGAATTTTCAGAAGCTTGCTGCAACCTCCCAACTGTCCTTCAATGATAGCCTTGGCACGTTTATCCATTTCGGCTTGGGGGAGGTCCGTCCCGTCTGCGATGAGGTCGTGCATGACTGAGTCGGCCA
This sequence comes from Mesorhizobium sp. M0139, assembly GCF_040322455.1. Taxonomy (NCBI): domain Bacteria; kingdom Pseudomonadati; phylum Pseudomonadota; class Alphaproteobacteria; order Hyphomicrobiales; family Phyllobacteriaceae; genus Mesorhizobium; species Mesorhizobium sp. M0139. The sequence continues at coordinate 126,592 of NZ_JAMYTN010000001.1, read as the reverse complement.
TCATTGCGTCTGTCGCTTTTTCCTCCTCCATCTTTTTCTTGAATTCTGCTTCAAGCCTCACACGCGGCCCACATCCATGTCCCTCCTCAACTACGACGTAGATTTGGGAAAACGGCGTCGGTAGCGCGCCGCAATAGCGCTCAGCGAGTACGAGGGACATCATCGAACCTACCATGGTCATGGCCAGGCCATCGGGGCTCTCGCCGAGTTCGATCTTGTCATCGCAGTAATCGGCTGCGCGAAGGCCGGTGGGCGCCAGCATCGTGGCCAAAGCAAACAAGACTGCGGCGCTCTTCATTCTGCTCTCCCGAATTTGCGGCCATTGCCGCGAAGGCCGGCCGCGTGTAAATCCACCAGGCTTCACCGGAGCGGTCAGATGTTGAACAAACACCAAGGCGAAGATGTAGCCAGTTTGATGGCACGGATAGGCCGCAATGCGCGCGCCGCCGCCCGACCGCTGGCTATCGCCACGACCAACGCCAAGAATGCCGCACTCGTCGCCATGGCCGACGCGATCATTTCGCGTGAGCAGGACATTCTCGACGCCAACGCCATCGATGTCTCGAATGGCCACGAATCGGGATTGTCCGGCTCGTTCATGGACCGGCTGAAGCTCGATCCGGCGCGCACCCGTGCCATGGCGGATGGCATCCGTGAAATCGCCGAGCTCAGGGACCCGGTCGGCGATGTGATCGCGGCCTGGGATCGCCCCAACGGCCTGCAGATCGAGCGCGTGCGCACGCCGCTCGGCGTTGTCGGCGTCATTTATGAAAGCCGGCCGAATGTGACGGCGGATGCCGGCGCACTCTGCCTCAAGGCCGGCAATCCGGTGATCCTGCGCGGCGGCTCGGACTCGCTCAATTCATCCGCCGCCATCCATGCCTGCCTGGTCGAGGGCCTGAAGGCCGCTGGTTTGCCTGAGGATGCCATCCAGCTGGTGCCGACCACCGATCGCGCCGCCGTCGGTGAGATGCTGAAAGGGCTTTCCGGCAATCTCGACGTCATCATTCCGCGGGGCGGCAAGAGCCTGGTCGGGCGCGTCCAGAGCGAGGCGCGGGTGCCGGTCTTTGCCCATCTTGAAGGCATCTGCCATCTCTACATCGACCGCTCGGCCGATCTTGACATGGCGGTCAGGATCGCCGTCAACGCCAAGATGCGGCGCACCGGTGTCTGTGGCGCTGCAGAGACTTTGCTGGTCGACCGCATGGTGGCCTCCACGCATCTGGTGCCGATCCTCGACGCGCTACGCGCCGCCGGCTGCGAGATCCATGCCGATCAGGAAGTGATGAAGCTGTTCTTCGACGCCAAGCCGGCGACCGATGCCGACTGGGTGACCGAATATCTCGACGCCATCATCGCGGTAAAACTGGTCGACGGGATTGCCGGCGCCATCGACCATATCGAGACGTTCTCCTCACACCACACAGAGGCGATCATCGCCGAGGATGCAAAGGCTGTGCAGCGCTTCTTCAGCGAGATCGACTCGGCGATTCTCCTGCACAATGCCTCCACCCAGTTCGCCGATGGCGGCGAGTTCGGCATGGGCGCCGAGATCGGCATCGCCACCGGCAAGATGCACGCGCGCGGACCGGTTGGTGTCGAGCAGCTGACCTCGTTCAAATACCGCGTGCGCGGGTCGGGACAGGTGAGGCCTTGAGCGCTGGCCTTACCCTCCCCCTTGTGGGGAGGGTGGCGAGCGCAGCGAGCCGGGTGGGGGTACGACGCTGAATTCTGCAATCCCCCCACCCCGCTCCGCTTCGCGGATCGACCCTCCCCACAAGGGGGAGGGTGGGGCGCCTCTTTCCTCGCACTACCTCCGCATGCCGCATGCCGAAAAGGGCCTTGCCGTCGGCCTGTTCGGCGGCTCGTTCAACCCGCCGCATGCCGGTCATGCGCTGGTGGCGGAAATCGCGCTCAGGCGGCTGGCGCTCGACCAGCTATGGTGGATGGTGACGCCAGGCAATCCGCTGAAGAGCACCAGGGAATTGGCGCCGCTGAGCGACCGGCTGCTCCAGTCGGAGCAGGTCGCCAAGAACCCGAAGATCAAGGTCACCGCCTTCGAGGCGGCGCATCATATTCGCTTCACCGCCGACACGCTGGCTCTGGTCAAGGCGCGCAATCCCGGCGTCGACTTCGTCTGGATCATGGGCGCCGACTCACTTCGCGATTTCCATCGCTGGCAGCGCTGGCGCCAGATCGTCATGACCTTCCCGATCGCCGTCATCGACCGCCCGGGCGCGACGCTGTCCTTCCTGTCCTCGGTCGTGGCCAAGACCTTCGACTATGCCCGCGTCGACGAGGGTGACGCGCCCCGGCTCGCCCGCATGAAGGCGCCGGCCTGGACCTTCATCCACGGCCCACGCTCGTCGCTGTCATCGAGTGCTATTCGCCAGCAAGCCAAGGTAACTCCGTAAGACCAGATCGCCGATGTCGCTTTTACGGCGGCCTTTCGCGATTGGCTGGGCGATGCTGCGCTGGATATGGCCACTTCAGTGAACCAGACCGACATCGGCCCCGATCATGGCACCCCGCCGGCGCCCGTGATCGCCATTGCCAGCGTAATCGTGTCGATGGCGCTGATTGCGGTCGGGAATGGGTTGATGTTCGCCTATATCCCGGTCCGGCTTGGCGTCGAGCGCTTCGATCCGACCTGGGCCGGGCTGATCATCACCGGCCTGTCTGCCGGCGGACTTGCCGGCTGTATCCTGACCGGGCCGCTGGTGCGCCGCGTCGGGCACGCCCGCGCCTTCATGGTGCTGTCGGCGCTGATAGCGCTGTCGAATGCTGCCATTGGCGCCGGCACCTACCCGCTGCTGTGGATCGCGGCGCGCGCGCTTTACGGTTTTGCAATATGCGGCCTGTTCATCGTCGCCCAGAGCTGGCTCAACGATGCCGTCGCAAACGCCATTCGCGGCCGGGTGATGGCGGTGTTTTACGTCGCCTATGTCGCCGGACTTGGCGTCGGCTATGCCCTGCTGGCGGCGGTCGACATCGCGACGGCGCAGGCGCCGCTGATCGGCATTGCCTTCACCGCGGTGTCGATCCTGCCGGTCGGCATGACGCGGTTGGCTCAACCGCCGCCACCTCGCGCAGCCTCCGTGGCGCTTGGCCGCGCCTGGCGGATCTCGCCGGTCGGCGTGGCCGGCATGCTGGCCGTCGGCGGCCTGTCGATGGCGATCGCCGGGTTCGCACCGATCCATGCCACGGCCAAGGGCTACAGCCAGGCCGATGTGGCGCTGCTTTTGTCGGCGATGCCCGTCGGCACGCTGATCCTGCAGATACCGCTCGGCTGGATTTCCGACCGTACCGATCGCCGTTACGTGCTGGCCGGCGCTGCGGCACTGGCCATCGTCGCCGGTATTCTGGCCATCGGCTTCGACGGCGGCGCGCTGATGGTGCTCGTGGTGATCTACATCGTCTGGGACGGCGCCTCGGAATCGATCTATTCGCTGGCCAGCGCGCATGCCGCCGACCGCGCCGGCAAGGACGACATGGTGGCGCTGTCGAGTTCGTTGCTGTTTGCCTGGTCGCTGTCGGGGTTCATCGTGCCGGGTATCGTGACGGCCCTGTCGGCTGTCTATGGCACGCAGGCCTTCATTTATGTGGCCATCGTCATCGCCACTGTCTTCTGCCTGTTCGTGCTGTGGCGAGTGGCCACCACGCGCGCCGTCCCCGCTACGGAGACCAGCAGTTTCGCGCCGATGTCGGCGCAGGCGCCGCTGCCGGTGGAGCTCGCCTACGCCCCGGAAGATAAGCGCTGAACGGTTTCACAGCTCCTACTGCCTGGTAGCGGCAGTTTCCTGTCGAGCCTCCGGCGGAGGTGCGGGAACCGAAATGGCTTCGGCGTCGAACGCCTGCTTGACGCGTTTGGTGAGATCGATCTGGGTGGCGAAGAAATCCGCCGCCGTGGTCCAGTAGCGCAAGGTGATGGCGACGCTGGCATCGCCCACCGTGGCGACGAAGGCGATCGGCGCCGGCTCTCGCTTGACGCGGCGCTCGCCGCCGGCAACGCCCAGCATGGTTTTCTGCGCCAGGTCGATGTCGTTCCAGGAGCCGATGCTCAGCGTGATGTCTCCGCGGCGCACACCGTTGCGAGTAAAATTGCGCACCGGCTGGTTCCACAGCGTCGAATTGGGCGCCAGCACATAGACGCCGTCTGTCGTGCGGAGCTTGGTGGCGAACAGGCCGATTTCCTCGACGGTGCCGGAAATGGCGCCGACCTCGACATATTCGCCGATGCGGAATGGCCTGAGCGCCAGAAGCATGATGCCTGCGGCGATGTTCTGCAGCGTGCCTTGCAGCGCCAGGCCGATTGCCAGCCCGATGGCGCCGATGGCGGCGATGATCGAGGCCGTCTGAACGCCGAACTGGCCGAGCACCATGATGACCACCAGGATCAGGATGGCGTAGCGCACGATCTTCGAGAAGAAATGGCGCAGCGTCGCGTCGAAACCATGGATATGGCCGAGGCCGGCTGAGATCGATCGTTCTGCGAGCCCGGCGACGAGATAGCCGACGACCAGCAGGATGATGGCGCCGATGGCGGAGAAGGAATAGGAAACGATCAGTGTGCTGAGTTGCGCAAGGCCAGCCTGCACGGTGAGCAGCGTGTTCTGGGGGTCGATTGGCATCAGGAAAATCCGTTTGGGGGGTGTGTCGATAACCCCTGCCGCGGCCATGGGTTCCGATTTTTCTCAAGGCTCCGGAACCGGAAGTCGTGCACTGCGTTCGCGGTGGCAGGGCCTCCCGTCTTGAAACTGCAAGGGAACTCTGCCTATCTATAGGGTGTCACCTGATTTCGTGGGTGATTTGGTTGTTCTTGCTGCGAAAGGAAATACACTGAGAACAGCATTGCGGAAGAAGGCTGACGTCATGCCTTCGCCGGCCAGGATCAGCGTAGATGACGCCGTGTCCCGTGCCATCAAGACAGTCCTTGCCAGTCTGGAAGACTCCAAGGCCGAAAATATTGTCTCAATCGACATTCAGCGGAAATCGAGCCTCGGCGACTATATGGTCATCGCGTCGGGCCGGTCGCACCGTCATGTCTCGGCTGTCGCCGACCACCTGCTCAAGGCGCTCAAGGATGCCGGTCTCGGCACGGCGCGCGTCGAGGGGCTGTCCGGCGCCGACTGGGTCCTGATCGATTCAGGCGACATCATCGTCCATGTCTTCCGCCCAGAAGTCCGCGAATTCTACAATCTTGAAAAGATGTGGCAGGCGCCGGACCTTGAGGAAGAGACCTTGCACTGAGCTCCGTCTCATGTCGTAACCATCCGGGGTGCGACATGGATTGAAAGCTCGCCGAGGCAGGGATGAAGATAGCAGTTCATGCCGTGGGCCGGATGAAGGCCGGCCCCGAGAGAGAACTCGCCGACCGCTATTTCGAGCGTTTCGCCAAGAGCGGCCCGGCGATCGGGTTCGAATTCTCTGGTGTCGCCGAGATCGCCGAGGGACGAGCCCAGAACGCCAATGAGCGCCGCCGCGAGGAAGGCCAGAAGCTGCAGGCACAGCTGCAGCCGGGCACGGCGCTGTTCCTGCTCGACGAACGCGGCAAAAACCTGTCCTCAGACGATTTCGCCAGCCGTATCGGCCAGCTGCGCGATGGCGGACGCAAGGCGTTGGTCATCGCCATTGGCGGCGCCGACGGGCACGACCAGTCGATTCGCGATCAGGCTGAGCTGATAGTCTCGTTCGGCGCGGCGACCTGGCCGCACCAACTGGTGCGCGTCATGCTGGGCGAGCAGCTCTATCGGGCGGCAACGATTCTTTCGGGACATCCCTACCACCGTTCGTAAATCAGTGGGTCGAGGATCAATCGTCCGGATTTCCGCCCCAATGCGCGGCTGTTTTGTGCTAGGCTTCGGTTCGATCATGGTTGATGGTTCGTTAACGAAGCCACGCATAGAGTCGGGCTTCAATGGCTGACAACGGGAAATCACGAACGGGCTTCCGGCACGCGCGCTGCGGCATCGCTGCAGCAGTGGTTTTGCTGTCGCTCGGGCTTGCGCGGGCCGAAAATACGCTGGACGTGGCGCCCGACCCCGATCTGAGCCGTGCCGAATATGAGAAGGTGTCGGCCGAGATCACGCTGTCGTCCGAACGGCTGGCCAAGCTCGCCGCCGACATTGCTTCGGTCAAGAAGGACCATGCCTCGATCACCGCGGCGCTTATCCAGTCGGCGATGACCGAGCAGAAGCTCGGCCAGGACATCGAGGATATCGGCGCCAGGCTCGAAGGACTGAAGGGCGAGGAACAGAAGATCCGTGTCTCGCTGGCGGCGCGGCGCGACGTGCTGGCCGAGGTGCTGGGGGCGCTGCAGCGCATGGGGCTCAATCCGCCGCCGGCGATCCTGGTCAAGCCGGAAGACGCACTGTCGTCGGTGCGCAGCGCCATCCTGCTCGGCGCAGTGGTGCCGGAACTGCGCCAGCAGACCGACAAATTGCTGGCCGACCTCAGGGAACAGACCCGGGTGACGGCCTCGATCGAGGCCGAGCGGACGCGGCTGACAGCGGCGGTCGGCGAGCAGACGGCGGAAAAGAAACGCCTCTCCATGCTGCTCGAAGCCAAGCAGAAGCTCGAGGCGGACACCTGGACGGCGATGGCCGCTGAAAAGCAGCGGTCCCAGGCGCTTGCGGCCAAGGCCGGCAGCCTGAAAGAGCTGATCGCTTCGCTTGAAGCCGACAAGAGCCGCAAGGCGGCGGATGCCGTCAAGGCAGGCGAACAGAAAGCGGCCGACAGCGATAAGCCGGACGCCGATAACGCCGATGCAGGCACAACCGCGTCGACGGAGCTGGCTTCGCTGCCCGTGCCGGAAGGCAACCGCCTCACCGCCGCCGCGCCGTTTTCGGCACTTCAGGGACAAGTCTCGCTGCCGGTCACCGGCAAGATCAAGCTGCGTTTCGGGGCCGATGACGGTAACGGCGCGGTGATGCTTGGCGACATGGTTGCGACACAATCGGGAGCCATCGTCACGGCACCGGCGGACGGAAATGTGCTTTATGCGGGGCCTTTTCGCTCCTATGGTCAACTCTTGATCCTCAATGCGGGAGACGGCTATCATGTCGTCCTGGCGGGGATGAGCAGAATCAGCGTCGCGTCTGGCCAGTCGGTGCTCGCAGGAGAGCCGGTCGGCGCGATGGGAGAGGCCCGGGTGGCAAGCACCTCGGCCTCGAAGAATGGAAATGCCACGCCGGAACTCTATGTCGAGTTCCGCAAGGATGGAAAACCCGTCGATCCGACCCCATGGTGGGCGGACCGCTTCTCTGGAAGGACGTGAAATGATGCGGAAACTGTCGCTTCTTATTGCCGGTGCGCTGATGGGCGCGTCAGCGATGAGCCTGGTCTATGGCGCCCCCGGCTCGACGGCGAACGCTGCAGGCTCCGAGACCTACAAGCAACTGGCGATCTTCGGCGACATCTTCGAGCGCGTGCGGGCGCAGTATGTGACGCCGCCGGACGACAAGTCGCTGGTCGAAAACGCCATCAACGGCATGCTCACCTCGCTCGACCCGCACTCCTCCTACATGAATGCCGAGCAGGCGCAGGACATGCGCGTGCAGACCAAGGGTGAGTTCGGCGGCCTCGGCATCGAGGTCACCATGGAGAACGACCTGGTCAAGGTGATCACGCCGATCGACGACACCCCGGCTGCCAAGGCAGGCGTGCTGGCCGGCGACTATATCGCCAAGATCGACGGCCAAGAGGTTCGCGGCCTGACGCTCAACGATGCAGTCGAAAAGATGCGCGGCCTGGTCAACACGCCGATCAAGCTGACCATCCTGCGCCAAGGCGCCGACAAGCCGATCGAGCTGACGGTGGTGCGCGATATCATCAAGGTCAAGGCGGTCAAGTTCCGGGTCGAGAACGACATCGGCTACATGAAGATCACCTCCTTCACCGAAAAGACCTATGACGACCTCGAGAATGCCATCGACACCATCAAGAAGCAGGTGCCGAACGACAAGCTCAAGGGCTATGTGCTCGATCTCAGGCTCAACCCGGGCGGCCTGCTCGACCAGGCGGTGAGCGTGTCCGACGCCTTCCTCGACCGTGGCGAGATCGTCTCGACCCGCGGCCGCGACCCGAAGGACGTCACACGCTTCGACGCCAAGGCAGGCGACGACATCGGCGCCAAGCCGCTGATCGTGCTCGTCAATGGCGGTTCGGCCAGCGCCTCCGAGATCGTCGCCGGCGCGCTTCAGGACCTGCGCCGCGCCACAGTGGTCGGCACGCAGTCGTTCGGCAAGGGCTCGGTGCAGACCATCATCCCGCTTGGCGAGAACGGCGCGCTGCGCCTGACGACGGCGCTCTATTACACGCCGTCCGGCAAGTCGATCCAGGGCAAGGGCATCACGCCCGACATCAAGGTCGACCAGCCGCTGCCGCCCGAACTGCAGGGCAGGGACCTGACGCGCGGCGAATCGGACCTCAAGGGCCATATCAAGGGCGCCGACGAGAGCGATACCGGCTCGGGCTCGGCTGCCTATGTGCCGCCGGATCCGAAGGACGATCTGCAGCTGATCTATGCCGAACAGCTGCTGCGCGGCCAGAAGACCGATCCGGCATTCCCGCCGAATCCGGAGAAGGCAGTGCTCAACCAGTAAAATCGACAGGTAGCTCTGGCTGCCCAATCGAAGCGATGCAATGCTGCCGGGACCGTGAGGTTCCGGCAGTTTGATTCGGGGACCGCTGGGCGCTGCGCCTCAAAAGGCGCAGGGGACGCGCCGTCAGTTTTGGATCTGCGCATGGCGAAAAGATTTCGCTGATCACGCGCCCGGGGGATGCGGCTTGGCTGACGTCGGCAAGGACATCGAACGCCCGCTCGGACAGACCGTCCGACCGCGTGCCGCGTCGCGCGGGATCAGCGCTGGCGCCGTCGCGGCGACGCTGGTCGTGCTGGCCGCGGTCGGCATCTCCGGTGCGATCGCGCTGCGCGAGAAGCCGTTCCGCAAACCGGAAGCAATCGCGCTCTCGACGCCGAAGGTGACGGCGGCGGCCGAGCCCGCGGCCGCAGCGCCCACTGCTCAAGCGACGGCGGCAGCGCCGAAGGCGGAAACGCCCAAGGCCAGCGGTCCGCAGATCATCCATGTGCAGTCCCAGGAGGGTGATGGCCCGCCCAATGCAGCCATCGTCATCCACGACCCGTCGACGATCGGCCAGAACCTGAAGATCGCGCATATCCCCGACAGGGCGCTGATCGAGGCCAGCGACACCGGCCCGTTGCCGGTTCGCGCCGCTGACGGCCGGCGGCCGTTCGATGTCTATGCGCGGCCGTGGTCGGGTTCGCGTGGCGCTCGAGTGGCAATCGTCATCGGCGGGCTTGCCGTGTCGCAGACCGGCACGCAGGCCGCGATCGCCAAGCTGCCGGCCGAAGTGACGCTGGCTTTTGCGCCGCAAGGCAACAGCATCGGCCGCTGGATGCAGGCGGCACGGCAGAGCGGGCATGAGGTGGTCATGCAGGTGCCGCTCGAACCGTTCGACTATCCCAACGTCAATCCCGGCCGCAACACGCTGACGGTGGCGGCAAGCCCGGACGACAATCTGAAGAATCTGCGCTGGGCGCTGTCGCGGACCACCAACTATACCGGCGTCATGAACTATATGGGGGCGCGCTTTTCGGCCGACGCGACGGCGATGGGGCCGTTCATGGCCGAGCTTGGCAAGCGCGGCCTTGCCTATGTCGATGACGGCTCGTCCGCGCGGAGCCTGGCGTCCGATCTCGCCTTGAAGGACGGTGTGCCATTCGTCGCCGGCGATACGGCAATCGACGCCGTGCAGGACCGCGGCGCCATCCTGAAAAAGCTCGACGCGCTGGAAGCGACCGCGCGTGCCAAAGGCTCCGCCGTCGGCATCGGCTCGGCCTTCGACCTCACCGTCGATACCGTGGCGTCCTGGGTGGTCGAAGCAAAAAAGCGCGGCATCGAGATCGTGCCGATCTCGGCGGTGGCCATCGACCCGGAAAAAGGCTGATCATGACGAAGAAACCTGTCGACCCCGAGACGCTGCCTTACCGCCCTTGCGTAGGACTGATGATCCTCAATGGCGACGGGCTGGTCTGGGTCGGGCACCGCATCGCCGAACCGGACAGCGAATTTGCCGGGACCACGCAGCTCTGGCAGATGCCGCAAGGCGGCATCGACGAGGGCGAGGAGCCGCTGCAGGCGGCCGGGCGCGAGCTCTATGAAGAGACCGGCATGCGCTCGGTCACGCTGCTCGACGAGGCGCCGCACTGGATCAACTACGACCTGCCGCGCGATCTGGTCGGCATCGCCCTCAAGGGCCGCTATCGCGGCCAGACGCAGAAATGGTTCGCCTACCGCTTTCACGGCGAGACCAGAGAGATCCAGATCAATCCGCCGCCGGGCGGCCACACCGCCGAATTCGATGAATGGGCATGGCGGCCAATGCAGGACCTGCCCGATCTGATAGTGCCGTTCAAACGCAAGGTCTATGAGGACGTGGTGACGGCGTTCCGGCATTTGGCTTAGGCGGCTCGCTGTTGCGACGTCCATGATCTGTCCTTACTGATAGGGTTTGTTTCGTGCTCTGGTCAGGAGCGGGGATGAGCAGCGCCTCAGGGAAGTCATTGCATTCTGCACCGGAAGCCGGCTTGCAGCCGATCAGCGAAGCGGCGGCCGGCGCCGTTCTCACCATCGATCTCGGCGCTATCCGAGAGAATTACCGGCGGCTGAAGGCAAAGCTCGGCGGCGTGCGCTGCGCCGGCGTCGTCAAGGCCGACGGTTACGGGCTCGGCGCGCGGCAAGTGGCGGCGGCACTGGTTGCCGAAGGCTGCGACAGCTTCTTTGTCGCGCATCTCACCGAGGGTGTCGCGCTGCGCGACGCACTCGGACCGAAGCTGGAAATCCATGTGCTGAACGGCCTGCCGCCGGGCTCGGAACCTGAAGCGGTGGCCGCCGACCTTGTTCCCGTCATCAACAGCACCGGGCAACTGAAGGCGTGGAGCGAGGCAGGCCAAAAGGCCGGCCGCAAGCTCAAGGCCGCCATCCAGGTCGACAGCGGCATGTCGCGGCTGGGCATGGCGCCGGCAGAGGTCGAGGCGCTTACGGCCGATGCTTTCGCCGGCGTCGATGTCGTCCTCGTCATGAGCCATCTGGCCCGCGCCGACGAACCGACCAATGCGGCCAATGACGCGCAACTTCGGGAATTCGAACGGCTGCGCAAAATGCTGCCCAGGGCGCCGGCGTCGCTCGACAATTCCTCCGGCATCTTTCTTGGGCCGCGCTATCAGTACGACCTCGCGCGTCCTGGCGCTGCGCTCTACGGCATCAATCCGACGCCTGATGAGGCGAACCCGATGCTGCCGGTCGTGCGGCTCGAGGCAAAGATCATCCAGACACGCGGCATCGATAAGGGCGCGGGCGTCGGCTACGGACATGCGTTTCTGGCCAGCGGTCCCTTGCGCGCGGCCACGATCTCGCTCGGCTATGCCGATGGCTGGCACCGGCGCGCGGCTTCGGCTGCCTGGCTCGACGGCGTGCGACTGCCCTTTGTCGGGCGGGTGTCGATGGATTCGATCATACTCGACATCTCGGCCCTGCCGGCCGGCCGGCTGCGCGAGGGCGACCTTGTCGAACTCCTAGGCCCCTCGCAGAGCGTCGATGACGCCGCCGGTCATGCCGGCACGATCGGCTATGAAATCCTGACCAGTCTCGGCCCCCGCTTCCACCGCCGCTATGTCAACTCATAGAGCCGCGACACGCCGCCCCTTGGCGGACGCCGCAGAATCCGGCAGACAGGAGGCGGCGGCCCTCTGACGGAAGTCGTCGTGGAGAGTGATGCGATGAAGATCTTCGTGTTGGGCGGCGGCGTTATCGGGGTCACCACTGCCTATTATCTCGCTGAGGCCGGCCACGAGGTGACGGTGTTCGACCGCCAGAAAGGGCCGGCGCTGGAAACCAGCTTCGCCAATGCCGGCGAGATCTCGCCGGGCTATGCTTCGCCCTGGGCCGGCCCCGGCATTCCGCTGAAGGCAATCAAGTGGCTGTTGATGAAGCACGGCCCGCTGGTGGTGCGGCCGGCCTTCGATCCGTATATGTGGACATGGCTCATCAAGATGCTGCGCAATTGCACCGCGGATCGCTACGCCATCAACAAGGCGCGCATGGTGCCGCTCGCCGAATACAGCCGCGACACGCTGAAGGCGCTGCGCGAGGCGACCGGCATCGCTTATGATGAGCGGACCAAGGGCACGCTGCAGCTGTTTCGCACGCAAAAGCAGCTCGACGGCACCGGCGGCGATGTCGAGGTGCTGAAGAAATATGGCGTTCCCTACGAGTTGCTCGATCCCGAAGGCTGCATTGGGGCCGAGCCGGCGCTGGCCGGCGTGCGGGAAAAGTTTGTCGGCGGGCTGAGATTGCCCGGCGACGAAACTGGCGACTGCAAGATGTTCACCGATCGGCTGGCCGAGCTCTGCGTGGCGCGCGGCGTCACGTTCGAGTACGGTACGCAGATCCGGCGCTTCTCCAAGAACCGCAATCGCATCGTCAGCGTCGGCACCGACCAGCGCTCGCGCGCGGCCGACGCTTATGTGCTGGCGCTGGGCAGCTATTCGGCGCGCTTCATGCGCCTGCTCAGGCGCCCGATCCCGGTCTATCCGGTCAAGGGCTATTCGATCACCGTTCCGATCAAGGACGCGGTCGCCGCCCCGGTGTCGACGGTAATGGACGAAACCTACAAGGTGGCGATCACCAGGCTCGGCGACCGCATCCGCGTCGGCGGCACGGCGGAGATTTCCGGCTTCGATCTCAGGCTGCATGAATCGCGCCGGCGCACCCTCGAACATTCGGTCGGCGATCTGTTTCCGGATGGCGGCGACCTCAAGGCGGCGTCCTTCTGGTGCGGGCTGCGGCCGATGACGCCGGACGGGCCGCCGCTGGTCGGCCGCACCGAGTTCTCCAACCTCTATCTCAACACCGGGCACGGCACGCTTGGCTGGACCATGGCCTGCGGCTCGGCCAAGGTGCTGTCCGACATCATCTCCAGCAAGGTGCCTGATATCGATGTGCGGGAGCTGGGGCCGGAGCGGTATTTGAGGTAGGGGTGCTTTCTAAAGCTCGCGGGCCAGCACCCCCTCTGTCCTACCGGACAGAGGGGGTGTAAAGGATCGCTACAGAACGGCATTCCTTCAGCCTCGCCAGCCTCTCAAAACGCCTCCTTCACCCAGCCCTTCGAGAACAGCCACCGGTAGGCCCAGGGGATCATTACCTTGGTCGATACCGGATTCGAATGGGCGACATAGTCGTCGTAGACCGGCTGCATCCTGGCGTAGAAGGCAGGGTCGAGCACCGTCATGCCGTTCTCCAGATCGTGGAAGAAACTGCGGTTGTTGAGATTGACCGACGAGATCGTCACCAGCCTTTCGTCGATCATCATGATCTTGGAGTGCAGCACGACATCGGGCGCCTTGAATTCGCGGATGTTGATGCGGTCGCCATATTTCTCGACGAACAGCTTGTTGAGCGCGGTCAGCAGCTTGCCGCCAATATCGCCCTTGAGGTCGATGCGGCCGACAATGTCGATCCTGACGCCGCGCGCCAGCGCCCGCTCGATGGCCAGGCTGAGCTTCGGCGTCAGATTAAGGTAGGGATTGACGATCTCGATATGGTGCCGGGCAGTGTCGATCAGCTCGACGAAATAGGTCTCGAGCGCATGGTTGTCCTCGTAGGGCACGGAAATGAAATGGCGCACCGTGCCCGGCGGGCGCCGGCTGTCGGAGCGCACCGGAATGGAGAAGGGCCTTGCGATGTTGGTGTCGGCGTCGCGCAGCCACAATGTCGAGAGATGCGCGGCCAGCGTCTCGACCGTGGCCGGGTCGGCAAACTCGATGTCGAAATCGCTCCAGTTCGAATAGTAGTTGAGCGAGAGGCCGTCGGTCTTGCCGTATTGCTCGAGGTTCGGATAGCGCGACAGGTCGATCGGCTTGTGGAACAGGAAGCCGTCATGAATGTTGCGGCCGCCGATGATGACGCGCGAGCGGGCGGGATCCTCGGCAAGTGTCGCCAGCATCTTGACGTGATGGGTCTTGTGCAGCTGTGACAGTTGCTCGTCGACCGGCGCGCCGTGGTCGGCCCGCCAGCGATATTCCTGCAACTCGACATTGGGATAATCGGCCGCCAGCCGGTGCAGCAGCGCGTCGTCCTTGTCGCGCTCCAGCACGTCTGTGACCATGATGCGCACTTTGGTGCCGAGGCCTGCGTGATGGCGGATCAGCCGCTCGATGACGCGGCCGGAAAAATCGGCCTTGAACTCCAGCGACGACAGATAGACCAGCTTGAGTTTCGGCGCGCGCGAGAAATCGAGCGGCAGTTCGGGGTCGGCCTTGTCGAAGGCGCTGTCGGGTAAAGGCGCGCCGAGCAGCGCTTCGACCTTGGCGTTAAAGCCGTCGCGCGACTTGCGTAACAGGCGCGGTGACCCGAGCGGCAGCGAACAGCTCTGCGACAGCCAGCGGCCGGCGTAAAAGACGCTGGCAAGCTTATCCAGGCGGGATGGATCGGGCACTGGACAACGCTCGTAGCGGCTGTCGAGCGCGGCTATCGCCGGATAGGCAACCTCTTCGCGCAGGATGGTGAGCGGGGCGCCTGCCGGCGCCAGACTGGAGCTGAGCTTGAGGCTGCAACGGTTCAAACCATCGCTGGGGAACAGGCTGGCGGTTTGCCCGGCCGACAGGCGGAGGCGGAAGGCGGCACCGCTCGCCACGCTGCGCGAGCCACCGCCGGCGCGAATCGCCAGCGCCCCGTCGCAGGCGCCAGATATCTCAACCGGCTGCTTTCCCGCCTGGCGCATCACGATCTCGATCGAGCGCGCCTGCAGGCCGGAAAAGCTGAACGTCTTTGGCGCGGAGGGCCGCGCGGCGGCGTTGACATAGAGCGTCTGCCGCGACACGCGCCAACGGCCGTTGAAATGGCCTTCGCCGGTGCCCCTACCTGCCGGCATCTGTTCGGCGCTAACCGGCTTCGCCAGCTGTTCCAGCGTCCGGTAGGTGGCCTGGAAATCGCGGTTGGCGATGGCGTGGCGGTCATGGCCGAACGGACCGGTGCCGTTCGCCCTGTCGATGGCGCCGATCTGGTTGTGGGCGAGCAGCGCCAGGAACTGCCTTTCATAGTCGCTGGCACCGGCATCGCCGAAAAACGCTGCTGCTGCAGTCTGCGGTCCGGGCGTGCCGGCCGATACCGACGGCCGGCCGCAATCCTTCGCATCGGGGAAGAAATCGCAGCTGTGCCGGATCGGGGCGGCGCAACCGACAAGGGCCGCCAGCCCCAGCCCGGCCAGAGCCAGGCAGATGGCGCGGTTCATCCCGTGGCCCCGTTCATCGTCTTCAGCTCAGCCGGGTCGCGCGGCGGCATAAAGCCTTGCGGAAAGACCTTGCAGACGGGAAGTGCGAAAGTGGCGATCAAAAGCTCGGCCTCGCCGCGCACCTTTTTCGGCGCTGTCTTGTCATCACGGATCGCCTTTGCCGAGGCGACGAGCGCGCCGTCGCAGTCGCAATGATTATGGCGCGCGATGTAGCAGGCGTCATGGATTTGGCAGGCGCTGTCGAGGCGATTGACAGGGCGAGCCGAGAGGTCGCCGGTGCGGGTGCCGGGACCGCAGTAATTGCCGAAGACGAAAGGCGACGGGCGGGCCATTGCGATACGGACCGGCTTGGGCAGTTCGGCTTCCGGAACTTCGGTCCATGGATTGGCGCAGGCGGAAAGCGCGACAAGCGGCAAGATGGCGAGCACCGCTCGCATTTTGATCCGCACCAGCTTTGCAAAAAAGTGTCCCACCCGGCGCAGCCAATCCTTGATAATAGGCGACATCGCGCTTGTTGCCACACTGGCCGATTTTGTGGCGAGGGCAAGGCGGCGCGGCCATCAGACAAACAGCCCGCGCTCTCTCTCGACTGCCTTGGTGATGAAGTTGGCGACGATCTGCACGCGGCGCAGAGGCCGGACCGATTCATGATAGACCAGCCAGTAGGCGCGGCGGATCGGCGTCACGATGTTGACGGGGATCAGCTCCGGCATCGAGCGGGCGACAAAGGTGTGCAAGATGCCGATGCCGGCGCCCGACCGCACCGCTTCGGCCTGGCCCAGTGCTGAGGAGATGGCGAAGCTGGTGCGCCAGTCCGGGCTGAACTCCGCCGCATAGTCGAGCGAAGGGCTGACGATCAGGTCTGGGACGTAGCCGATTAGTGTATGGTGGCCGAGTTCGGCAGCGGTCTCGGGTAAGCCGTGCGCCTGTGCATAGTCGCGCGAGGCAAACAGGCCGAGCGTGTAGTCGACCAGCTTTCCCGCCACCAGCCTGCCTTCGCTCGGCCGCTCGACGGTGATGGCGATGTCGGCCTCGCGCCGCGACAGCGAGAAGGAACGCGGCACCGGCACCAGTTGGATGGTGAGTTCGCGGTGCAGCGCGGTCAGCGCGCCAAGACGCGTGGCGAGGAATGCAACGCCAAACCCGTCGGGGGCGCCGATGCGCACAGTGCCTGAGATATCGTCGCCTTCGCCCGACACGGTGGAGCGTGCGGCGATCATGTCGGCTTCCATGCGCTCGGCAATGTCGAGAAAGCGCTGGCCGGCCGGCGTCAGCTCGCTGCCGGTGGTAAGCCGGCGAAACAGTTTTGTCCGTAACGCATCCTCAAGCGCTGCGATGCGGCGCGAGACGGTGGCGTGATTGAGTTCCAGCCGCTTGGCGGCGCCAAGGATCTGCCCGGCGCGGGCCACGGCGAGGAAGATGCGGACATCATCCCAGTTCATGCGGGTGATCCGGGCTAGCGGCGAACGCGGCGTTCCCGCCCACCCCCCTCTGGCCTGCCGGCCATCTCCCCCGCAAGGAGGGAGATTGGCAGCTCCGCCGCCTGCGTCTCTTTTGGTGCGTTGAAGATTTGCGAAGGCGGCAGCCACATCTGATCTCCCCCCTTGCGGGGGAGATGTCCGGCAGGACAGAGGGGGGTGTGACGGAGCGCAACCTTCGGGCCTTTCAGCAATCTGTAATTTGCGGCAATTAATGCACACTCGTCCTTGGTTGTCTATTTCCCGCACAACGGTTGCGTTTCCCCTCGCGTTGCCTTCGCGCCTGCAAAGGGGTTGAATGCGCCATCACAAACTCAGGGAGAGAAACCATGATCGAATACGGTCATTTCATTGGCGGCAAGCATGTCGCCGGGACCAGCGGGCGCAAGCAGGACGTCATGCAGCCGATGGACGGCTCGGTGCGCGGCACGGTGGCGCTGGCTTCGCCGGCGGAACTGCGTGCGGCTGTGCTGAACGCCAAGGAAGCACAGATCAAATGGGCTGCGACCAACCCGCAGCGGCGTGTGCGCGTGCTGATGAAGTTTCTTGAACTGGTTGCTCGCGACTATGACGAACTGGCCGATCTCCTGGCGCGCGAGCACGGCAAGACCATTGCCGACGCCAAGGGCGACATCCAGCGCGGCCTCGAAGTGGTCGAAGTCTGCATCGGTGCGCCGCACATGATGAAGGGCGAGTTCACGGACGGCGCCGGCCCCGGCATTGATGTCTATTCGATGCGCCAGCCGCTTGGCGTCGTTGCCGGCATCACCCCGTTCAATTTCCCGGCGATGATCCCGCTGTGGAAGATTGCCCCGGCGCTGGCCTGCGGCAACGCCTTTATCCTGAAGCCTTCCGAGCGTGACCCTGGCGTGCCGATGCGCATCGCCGAACTGTTCCTCGAGGCTGGCCTGCCGGCTGGCGTTCTCAACGTCGTCAATGGCGACAAGGATGTCGTCGACGCCATCCTCGACGATCCTGATATCAAGGCTATCGGCTTTGTCGGCTCGACGCCGATCGCGCATTACATCTACTCGCGCGGCACGGCCGCGGGAAAACGCGTGCAGTGCTTCGGCGGCGCCAAGAACCACATGATCATCATGCCCGATGCCGACATGGACCAGACCGTCGACGCGCTGATCGGCGCGGGCTACGGCTCGGCCGGCGAGCGCTGCATGGCGATCTCGGTTGCCGTTCCCGTCGGCAACGACACCGCCAACCGGCTGATGGAAAAGCTGATCCCGCGTGTCGAAAGCCTCAAGGTCGGCCCGTCGACGGATTCGTCCGCCGATTTCGGCCCGCTGGTGACGGCGCAGGCATTGGAACGCGTCAAGGGTTATGTCGACACCGGCGTCAAGGAAGGCGCCAAGCTGGTCGTCGATGGCCGCGGCTTCTCCATGCAGGGCTACGAGGATGGCTACTATATGGGCGGCTGCCTGTTCGACAATGTGACCGCTGACATGCGCATCTACAAGGAAGAGATCTTTGGTCCGGTGCTGTCGGTGGTGCGTGCGCCGACCTATGAGAGCGCCATCAAGCTCGCCAACGATCATGAGATGGGCAATGGCGTGGCCATCTTCACCCGTGACGGGGATGCTGCTCGTGATTTTGCTTCGCGCGTCCAGGTCGGCATGGTCGGCATCAACGTGCCGATCCCAGTTCCGATCGCTTACTACACGTTCGGCGGCTGGAAGGCGTCGTCCTTCGGCGACCTCAACCAGCATGGTCCGGACGCGTTCCGCTTCTACACCAAGACCAAGACGGTGACCTCGCGCTGGCCCTCCGGCGTCAAGGACGGTGCCGAGTTCGTCATCCCGACGATGAACTGACCGGACGATTTCGAAGATCGGCAAGAAGGCCCGGGTTCAACGTCCCGGGCCTTTCTTTGTACGAAACCGACATTGGCGATCACGTTCAAGCGATGGAACCAAGAGCCTGTCATCTGCCTTAAATTGCATTCCTGCCGTGTGCAGGCCATCAAAATAGCGCCGGTTGCAGCCGGGGTTCTCGTCTGGCGCAAGGAGGTGTCAGATGACACGACGTCTTGTGGCGGCGATATTCTTTGCGGTGTTCGCGATGTCCGGCATCGCCGAGGCCAAAGCCGATCAATGCGCGGCGCGGACCGACTTGGTCAAGGCGCTCGGCGAGAAGTTCCACGAAAACCAAGCCGCTCGTGGCCTGGTGAACCCGAATGTGGTGCTTGAGATATTCGTCTCCGACCAGGGCACCTGGACCATCCTGGCTACCGACACACACGGCCAAAGCTGCATCATCACGGCTGGCGAAGGCTGGGACGGGGCGACCATGGCCGCAGTCTTGCCGGGCACCTGATAAAGACCGGTCGGAAGTCTGGAGCAGAGACGGAGTTCAGCGTGTGGCGGCCACTTCGGCATGGCCGCGCAGCAGTGCCATAAGGCGTTTGGCGTCCTTGGCGGCAGCCTCTTCGTCACCAGCCAGGATCGAGCGGATTAGCGCGACGTGGTGCTCAGCCGATTCGGCCAGTCCTGTGTCGGCCATGTAGCGGAACCAGAAGCGGCGGCTGTGGGTCTGCAGGGGCGCGGCCAGACGGGCCGCAAACGGGTTGTCGGCGGCCATCGCCAAGGCCTCGTCGAGCGCCTTGTCGGCCTGGATGAAGGCCAGCACATTGCCCGAGATGACGGCCTTCTGCATGGCAAGGGCTGCCTCATGAAACAGGTCGGCGGCCTCACGGGTGACGAAGCGGGCGGCCGAGCGCGCCAGCACCACCTCGACGCCGCGCCTGGCATCCAGCACGCGCAGCCAGTCGCCGGGATGAAGCGGGGCAATGGCGATGCCGGCGCGTGGCCTGACATCCAGCAGTCCTTCCCAGGCGAGGCGCTGGATCGCTTCGCGCACCGGCGTGCGTCCTAGCGCCAGCTTCTCGATGAGGGCGCCTTCGGTGACAAAGCTCGCCGGCGCCAGTTCCAACGTCACGATCATATGCTCGAGTACATGGTAGGCCTTGGCGGCGGCCGGCTCGGGGTATGCTGTCTCACTGGATATCAAAGGTGGGCTCCTGATATATCTCACATATATCATAACGAATTCCGCGTTGACAGCCGGTTTTCAAATAGATATACGGCTGATATATCAGATGGAGAGACGATCATGTGGACCGGAGTTTTCCCCGCCGTCACGACCAAGTTTACTGATGACGACCGCCTCGATCATGCCGAGATGGAGCGCTGCCTTGCTTTGCAGATGGAGGCAGGCTGCGACGGTATCATCGTCTGCGGTTCGCTCGGCGAAGGGCCGATGCTGTCGCATGACGAGAAGATCGAGGTGCTGAAGACTGCCCAGAAAGTTGCAGGCAACAAGCCGGTGCTGCTGACGGTCAACGAGGCGGGCACCCGCGAGGCGGCGAGCATCGCAAAGCGCGCGAGCCGGGAAGGCGCCAACGGGCTGATGGTGGTACCGAGCCCGATCTATCACACCAACCCGGAAGAGACGGTCGCCGCCTTGCGCGCCGTCGCTCAGGCCGGCGACCTGCCGGTGATGATCTACTCCAACCGCCTCGCCTACCGCGTCGACGTCACCGTCGACCAGATGGAGGAACTGGCCGCCGACAAGCGCTTCGTCGCCATCAAGGAGTCCTCCGACGACATCCGCCGCTCGACAGAGATCATCAACCGCTTCGGCGACCGCTACGATTTGTTCACCGGCGTCGACAATCTCGCCTTCGAGGCGCTGTCGGTGGGCGCCATCGGCTGGGTGGCGGGTCTGGTCGTCGCCTTCCCGCGCGAGACCGTCGCCATCTACCAGCTGATGAAGCAGGGCCGCCGCGAGGAGGCGCTTTCGATCTATCGCTGGTTCCGGCCGCTGCTCGATCTCGATGTCTCGACCTATCTGGTCCAAAACATCAAGCTTGCCGAAGTGCTCGCGATCGACACAAATGACCGCGTGCGCATGCCGCGCCAGCCGCTGTCGGGCGAGCGCCGCAAAGCGATCGAGAAGATCGTCAAGGACGCGCTGGCGGTACGGCCGAAGCTGCCGCAGTTCTGAAGGCTTTCTTCTCCCCGTGCACGTGCACGGGGAGAAGATGGCGGCAGCCAGATGAGGGGCAGCGCCGACGTGCAAGGAAATTCCAGGGACACAGAGGAGGGCCGCCGCCCCTCATCCGCCCTTAGGGCCCCTTCTCCCCGTGAACGGGGAGAGAGGGTAGATATCGCCATTGTCGGTGGCGGCATTGTCGGCATCTGCGCGGCGGCCATGCTGGCCGAGGCCGGGCGCAGCGTCACGGTCTTCGACCGCACCGGCATCTGCAAGGAGACGAGCTCCGGCAATGCCGCCGCCTTCGCCTTCTCCGACGTGCTGCCGCTGGCGCATAAGGGCATGATGCGGCACTTGCCGAAATGGCTTGCCGATCCGCTCGGGCCACTCAGCATCCCGCCGGCCTACTTGCCGAAGCTGTTGCCTTGGCTGTTGCGCTTCTGGCGCGCTGGCGCACCAGAAAAATATGAGGCGAGCCTTGCTGCTCAGGCAGGCATGATGAAGCTCGCCGAGGCTGAATGGATGGGCCTGCTCGACCGTTCCGGCACGCGGCTGATGCTGCGCGAGGACGGCTCGCTGGAGCTTTATGAAAGCGAGGCCGAATTTCAGGCCGGGCTGCCGGGCTGGGCGGCGCGCGAGCGCTTCGGCATCGGCTTTCGCCATGTCGAAGGCGACGAACTGGCGCGGCTGCAGCCGGGACTGTCGCCGCGCTTCATCAAGGGCACCTTCGTGCCGGGCTGGAAGACCGTCGCCGATCCGAAACTGCTCGGCAAGGGGGTGTGGGCCTATGCCGAAAGGCTGGGCGCGCGTTTCGAAAAGGCGCGCATAGAGCGCGTCGCCGCCAATCCTGATGGCGCGACGCTGACGCTGACGGACGGCACGACCAGGCAGGCAAGACATCTTGTCGTGGCCGCCGGGGCATGGTCGCATCTGCTGACGAAGGCGCTTGGCGACACCATCCCGCTCGAAACCGAGCGCGGCTACAACACGACACTGCCGAAGACCGCTTTCGACGTGCAGCGGATGCTGATCTTTTCCGGCCATGGCTTCGTCATCACGCCACTCGAGACGGGCTTGCGCGTCGGCGGCGCCGTCGAGTTGGGCGGTCTCGACCGGCCGCCGAATTTTGCGCGCTCGAAGGCCATGCTGGAAAAAGCCAGACAGTTCCTTCCGGGGCTGGACGCGTCAGGCGGCCGCGAGTGGATGGGCTATCGCCCGTCGCTGCCGGATTCGCTGCCGGTGATCGGCACGGCGCGAACCGCGCCCAACGTTGTCTACGCCTTCGGCCATGGCCATCTCGGCCTGACCCAGGCGGCGGCCACCGGCCGCTTGATCCGCAATCTTGTTCTCGGGCAAACTTCGCCGATCGATCTTGCTCCCTTCAGCCCGCAACGGTTTTGAGTTCGAGGAAATCATGGCCAAAAAATCCTTCTTTTGCATCGACGGCCATACCTGCGGCAATCCGGTGCGGCTGGTCGCCGGCGGCGGCCCTTTGCTTCAGGGGTCGACGATGATGGAGCGGCGGGCGCATTTCCTGGCGGAGTATGACTGGATCCGCACCGGGCTGATGTTCGAGCCGCGCGGCCACGATGTCATGTCGGGCTCGATCCTCTATCCGCCGACGCGCGAGGATTGCGACATAGCCATCCTGTTCATCGAGACGTCGGGCTGCCTGCCGATGTGCGGCCACGGCACGATCGGCACGGTGACGATGGCCATCGAACATGGGCTGATCAAGCCGAAGACACCCGGCGTGCTCCGGCTCGACACACCGGCCGGGCTGGTTATCGCCGAATACAAACAAGTCGGCGACTATGTCGAGGAGGTGCGCATCACGAATGTGCCGTCCTTCCTTTATGCCGAGGGACTGACGGTCGACTGCCCGCAGCTTGGCGAGATCACTGTCGATGTCGCCTATGGCGGCAATTTCTACGCAATCGTCGAGCCGCAGGCGAATTTTCGCGACATCGCTGATTATTCCGCCAGCGATTTCATCGCCTGGAGCCCCGTGGTGCGGCAGCGGCTCAACGAGAAGTACTCGTTCGTGCATCCGGAAAACCCCGGCATCAACCGGCTGTCCCACATGCTGTGGACGGGCAAGCCGACGGTAGCGGGCGCGGATGCGCGCAACGCCGTCTTCTATGGCGACAAGGCCATCGACCGTTCACCTTGCGGCACCGGCACCTCGGCGCGCATGGCGCAGCTTCATGCCAAGGGAAAGCTCAAGGCAGGCGACAGCTTCGTCCATGAATCGATCATCGGTTCGCTGTTCGAGGGCAAGGTCGAAAAGGACGTCACCGTCGCCGGCAAGCCGGCCATCATTCCCTCGATCGGCGGCTGGGCGCGGATGACCGGCCTGAACACCATCTTCATCGACGACCGCGATCCGTTCGCGCACGGTTTGGTGGTTAAGTGATACGGTAGGCTGCCGATCATCCACCGAGACCCAAGACTTGGACCCAGAGCGGGACCTCTTGGCGAAACCAGTCAGCGAAAGGTTAGCGCGTTGGGCGAGGCATCCACCGCCATAGTCGGGAAGTAACCCATGTTGCAGCTGGTCAGTACGGAATGTGGCTAAAAAACGAAGCCCGCCAACAACGCAAAGATTCGTCTCATCACCTAATTTTGACCGGGATTTCTTCGAAATGAGGTCGCTGGTCCAGCTGAATCGTCAAAGACATTGCGTTATGCCAATGATAGGGTCCGCGATAGTCCAGGGGTCGGGAGCAAAAAAACGGGCAATCGGAAGGCGTGCCGGCAAAACACGCTCGACGTTTGAAAAATCACGTTGCAATCCGGGCTCGAAACTTTACGACTAGGGGAAATACGAAAAGGAATGCGTCTGCATGGGCGACATTCCAGGGGAGCCATGTACACATGCAGTACTTTGTCCAGCAGCTTATCAATGGGCTGACGCTGGGATCGATCTATGGGCTGATCGCAATCGGCTACACGATGGTCTACGGCATCATCGGCATGATCAACTTCGCCCACGGCGACATTTTCATGGTCGGGGCATTCGCCGCCCTCGTCGTCTTCCTCATCCTCGGCTCCTTGTTCTATTCGGTGCCGGTCGTCCTGGCGCTGCTGATCATGATGATCGTGGCGATGCTGCTCACCAGCCTCTACAACTGGACGATCGAGAAGGTGGCGTACCGGCCGCTGCGCGGTTCGTTCCGGCTGGCGCCGCTGATCACCGCCATAGGCATGTCGATCGCGCTGTCGAACTTCATCCAGGTGACGCAGGGCCCGCGCAACAAGCCGATCCCGCCGATGGTCAGCCAGGTCTACAACATCAACGGCATCAGCGTGTCGCTGAAGCAGATCATCATCGTCGTCGTCACCGCCCTGCTGCTGGCGCTGTTCTGGTACCTGGTCAACAGGACTTCCCTCGGCCGGGCGCAAAGGGCGTGCGAGCAGGACCGCAAGATGGCGGCGCTGCTCGGTGTCGATGTCGACCGTACGATCTCGATCACCTTTATCATGGGTGCAGCGCTTGCGGCCGTCGCGGGCACGTTGTTCCTGATGTATTACGGCGTCATCGCCTTTTCCGACGGCTTTGTGCCGGGGGTCAAGGCCTTCACCGCGGCCGTTCTCGGCGGCATCGGGTCTCTGCCGGGCGCGGTGCTTGGCGGGCTTTTGATCGGCTTCATCGAGAGCATGTGGTCGGCGTATTTCTCGATCGACTACAAGGACGTCGCGGCGTTCTCGATCCTGGCGATCGTGCTGATCTTCCTGCCTTCCGGCATTTTGGGCCGGCCAGAAGTCGAAAAGGTCTGAGACAATGGCGGTTTCCGTATCCTCGGAGCGCGACACCGTCGCCTCCCCCGTGCAGCGTGCATTGCGCGAAGCGTTCTATGCCGGCGCCATCTCGCTGGGGTTGTTCATTCTCTTCATCGGCCTGAAGACCGACCAGAACATAAGCAACCAGCTGATCCTGGTGCAGCGCTGGTTGCTGCTCATCACCGTGGTCGTGCTGACCATGCTTGGCCGCTTCTTCTACATTGCATATGGCCAGCCGTTCATGGCCAATCAGAAGATCACCAATGTCGCCACCGGCCTGTTGCCGGCGAGCGTCGCGTCGCGCTTCTTCCTGCTTCCGGCCTTCATCGTCGCCGTCGTGCTGGCGGTTGTCCTGGTTGCGTTCGGCAGCGCCCTGCCGGTGTTGGTGGGACCCGATCTGGCCGGCTACCTTCAGTTCCTGCGCGCATTGGCCGTCATTTACGCGCTCGCTTGCGTGATCTTCTATTTCCGCTCCTTCATCCACGCCAATTTCACCAAGCTCGGGATTGCGGCGCTGGTGCTATACCCGATCCTCGTCGTCGTGGTGCTGTCGATCTACGCGTGGTCGATAACCGGCGGCCTGCAGGGCTCGTTGAAGTGGGTCGACAATTTCGGCATCCAGATCCTGATCTATGTGATGCTGGCCTGGGGGCTGAACATCGTCGTCGGCCTCGCCGGCCTGCTCGATCTCGGCTACGTCGCCTTTTACGCGGTCGGCGCCTATGCCTATGCGTTGCTCGGTTCGCAATACGGCCTGTCGTTCTGGATCCTGCTGCCCGCCGCCGGCGCCATGGCCGCCTTCTGGGGCGTTATGCTCGGCTTTCCGGTGCTCAGGCTTCGTGGCGATTACCTGGCGATCGTGACGCTGGCCTTCGGCGAGATCATCCGCCTGGTGCTGATCAACTGGCGTGAAGTCACCAACGGCTCGGCCGGCATCTCCGGCATCCCGAAGGTCACCTTCTTCGGCCTGATGACGTTTAATTCGACCGACCCGAACTATATCGGCAAGGTGCTGCACATCGCCCAGTCAAGCGCCTACTACAAGATCTTCCTCTACTATCTCATTCTCGGGCTGGCGCTGCTGACCGCCTTCGTCACCATCAGGCTCAGGCGCATGCCTGTCGGCCGCGCCTGGGAGGCGCTGCGCGAGGACGAGATTGCCTGCCGCTCGCTTGGCATCAACACCACCACCACCAAGCTCACCGCCTTTGCCACCGGCGCCATGTTCGGCGGTTTTGCCGGCGCCTTCTTCGCCGCACGGCAAGGCTTCGTCAGCCCTGAATCCTTCGTCTTCCTCGAATCGGCGATCATCCTGGCCATCGTGGTGCTCGGCGGCATGGGCTCGCTGGTCGGCATCGCGGTCGCCGCGCTGGTGATGATCGGCGGCACCGAGGCGCTGCGCGAACTCGATTTCCTGAAAAGTGTCTTCGGAAAAGATTTCACCCCGGAGCTTTACCGCATGCTTTTGTTCGGCATGGCGATGGTCATCGTCATGCTGTGGAAGCCGCGCGGCTTTGTCGGCAGCCGTGAACCGACGGCATTCCTCAGTGAACGAAAAGCGGTCTCCTCCTCCTTCACCAAGGAAGGGCACGGCTGATGAGCGCGACCTCCATTCAGAAGACCAATCCGGGTATGAAAGACGCCATCCTCCAGGTCGAGCATCTTTCGATGAAGTTCGGCGGCCTGATCGCCATCGGCGATCTGTCGTTCCAGGCCAAGCGCGGCGAGATCACCGCTCTGATCGGACCCAATGGCGCCGGCAAGACCACCGTCTTCAATTGCATCACCGGCTTCTACAAGCCGTCGGAAGGCATGATTACGCTCAACCGGGCCGACGGCTCGAGCTTCCTGCTCGAACGGCTGCCCAATCATGAGATCCCGGCGCGCGCCAAGGTGGCGCGCACCTTCCAGAACATCCGCCTGTTCTCGGGCATGACGCTGCTGGAGAATCTGCTGGTTGCCCAGCACAACAAGCTGATGAAGGCATCCGGCTATACGATCCTGGGCCTGTTCGGGATCGGCGGCTACCGCAGAGCCTCGGCTGAATCGGTGGAGCTTGCCAAGCACTGGCTGGAGAAGGCCGATCTTGTCGATCGCGCCGACGATCCGGCCGGCGACCTGCCCTATGGCGCGCAGCGGCGCCTCGAGATTGCGCGCGCCATGTGCACAGGGCCCGAACTTCTGTGCCTCGACGAGCCTGCGGCCGGTCTCAATCCGAAGGAGTCGGCTGCGCTGAATTCGCTGCTGATGGACATCAAGAGCAGTACCTCGATCCTGCTGATCGAACATGACATGTCGGTGGTCATGCAGATTTCCGACCATGTCGTGGTGCTTGAATATGGCCGCAAGATTTCCGACGGCAGCCCGCAATCGGTGCGTACCGACCCGCGCGTCATCGCCGCCTATCTCGGCGTCGACGACGAGGAGGTCGAGACGGTGCTGACCGAGGTTGGCGATGAAGACGTCATCGAGCAGCTGGACATCGGGCCGGATTCGGCTCACGGACCAGGCACATCGTCTTCCTATCTCGCCGGCCCGGTAAGCGACACGATCGGCCACAGCCAGGGCGAGCGGGTCACAGTGTCGAAGGGAGCTTCAAAGGCCACCCAATACGATACAAGAGCCAACTCCGCGCCAAGAGCACCGTCCGAGCGTCTAACGGCCAAGTCCAAACCGGCGGCCACCAAATCCCCGACAGGCAAGCCGCGCGGAGGGCGTAAGTGATGGCCGAGACAACGCTGCTCGACATCAAGGGCGTCGAGACCTACTACGGCAACATCAAGGCGCTGAACGGCGTCGATGTCCACGTCAACCAGGGCGAGATCGTCGCGCTGATCGGTGCGAACGGTGCCGGCAAGTCGACGCTGATGATGACCATCTTCGGTGCGCCGCGCGCTCGTGCCGGCTCAATCACTTTCGCCGGCACCGACATCACCCAGATGCCGACGCACGAGATCGCCCGCATGCGCATCGCGCAGTCGCCGGAAGGCAGGCGCATTTTCCCGCGCATGACGGTGATGGAAAACCTGCAGATGGGCGCCGGTCTCGACAATCTCAAGCACTATGACGAAGATGCCGAGAAGGTGTTCGCGCTGTTCCCGCGCCTCAAGGAGCGCATTGCCCAGCGCGGCGGCACGCTGTCGGGCGGCGAGCAGCAGATGCTGTCGATCGGACGTGCGCTGATGGCGCGGCCGAAGCTGCTGCTGCTCGACGAGCCGTCGCTGGGTCTGGCGCCGCTGATCGTCAAGCAGATCTTCGATGCCATCCGCGAGCTGAACCGCACGCAAGGGCTGACCGTGTTCCTGGTCGAGCAGAACGCCTTCGGCGCGCTCAAACTCGCCACGCGCGGCTATGTCATGGTCAACGGCAACGTGACCATGAGCGGCACAGGCAAGGAATTGCTCGCCAATCCGGAAGTGCGGGCGGCCTATCTCGAAGGCGGCCATCACTGATTTTGGAGCGGAATGTATGCATACGGTATTCCGCTCCAACTTGTTTGTTTGTCGCATGACCTTTGTCCGAAAAGTCTGCAACTTTTCGGGATCATGCTAGGGAGTCTTCATCATGCAAGGCATTCTTCACGAGGAACCTTCCATCTGGCAGTTCTTCTTCGTCACCTGTCTGCTCGGCGGCTGGGCGGCATGGATGACCGGCAAGGCCAGCGCCCAGACATGGCGCAGCCTGCCGGCGCTGTTCGCCTATCTGCTGGGCCTCGGCATCGGCATCAGGTTCATCCATCATGCCCTGTTCAGCGGCACGATGTTTTCGCTGCAATACTATGTCGTGGACACAATCGTGCTCATGTTATTGGGATTTGTCGGCTATCAATACACGCGTACGAACCAGATGGTGACGCAGTATAATTGGCTTTACGAACGGGCTTCGATCTTAAGCTGGAAACCGAAAGGTTGACGTTCATCATTAACGCCGTTCCGGGGATGAATCGGCGTGACAAGGGCCTGAAAATCGGCAAAGTACGCTTTCTGCGATAAGGGTGGGCATCGCATGAAAGTTTCATCCACGCCCACCTCGTAAATGGGAGCGTTTAAATGAAGAAATCACTTTTGTCCGCCGTTGCCCTGACCGCGCTTGTCGCGTTCGGTGGCAATGCATGGGCTGACGTCATCGTCGGCGTCGCAGGTCCGATCACCGGTCCGAATGCGGCCTTCGGTGCGCAGCTGCAGAAGGGTGCGGAAGCGGCCGTTGCCGACATCAACGCCGCAGGCGGCATGAACGGCGAGCAGATCAAGCTCGAAGTCGGCGACGACGTCTCCGATCCGAAGCAGGGCATTTCGGTCGGCAACAAGTTCGTCGGCGACGGCGTGAAGTTCGTGATCGGCCACTTCAACTCGGGCGTCTCGATCCCGGTTTCGCAGGAAGTCTACGTCGACAACAACATCGTCGAAGTGACGCCTGCGGCGACCAACCCGAAATTCACCGAGCGCGGCCTGTGGAACGTGTTCCGCACCTGCGGACGCGATGACCAGCAGGGCGGCATCGCCGGCGGCTATATCGCGACCAACTTCAAGGACGCCAAGGTTGCCGTCATCCACGACAAGACCCCCTATGGTCAGGGCCTTGCCGACGAGACCAAGAAGGCGATGAACGCAGCCGGTCTGACCGAAGTCATGTATGAAGGCGTCAATGTCGGCGACAAGGACTTCTCGGCGCTGATCGCCAAGATGAAGGACGCCGGCGTCACCCTGATCTATTGGGGCGGCCTGCACACCGAAGCCGGCCTGATCATCCGCCAGTCGGCTGACCAGGGCCTCAAGGCTACCTTGATGTCGGGCGACGGCATCGTGACCGACGAGCTGGCTGCGATCGCCGGCGATGCGGTTATCGGTACGCTCAACACGTTCGGTCCAGATCCGCGTCTGATCCCCGAGAACAAGGCACTGGTCGAGAAGTTCCGCGCCCAGGGCTTCGAGCCGGAAGCCTACACTCTCTACTCCTACGCCGCCATGCAGGTGATCGCCGAGGCCGCTGCCGTGGCCAAGTCGAACGACCCCGTGGAAGTGGCCAAGGCGCTGCACGAGAAGG
Organism: Mesorhizobium sp. M0139; assembly: GCF_040322455.1. NCBI lineage: Bacteria > Pseudomonadati > Pseudomonadota > Alphaproteobacteria > Hyphomicrobiales > Phyllobacteriaceae > Mesorhizobium > Mesorhizobium sp. M0139. The sequence goes on along the minus strand of NZ_JAMYTN010000001.1, from coordinate 96,971 downwards.
GCCCGTTCAAGACCGTTCTGGGCGATCTCGCCTATGACGCGAAGGGCGATCCGAAGCTCCCGGGCTACATCATGTACGAATGGAAGAAGGGTCCGGACGGCAAGATCTCCTGGTTCCCGAAGTCGTAATTCGGAACACAGCTCTATGGAATGCCCGGCGCTCGCGCCGGGCATTTTTCTTTGGTGACAGGGCAAAGCGAGGGTGGCTGGATAAGCCGCTAGCCGGGGTCGAATTTGTGCGGGCACGACAATTAGCGTCACCTCGCGACGCCAATCGCACGCAGCTTTTCGAGCAGAGGTGCTAGAATCCCTTTTAAATCGGTTTAATCTCTCCCCGATTTTGGTTGCACTGCAGCATTTTCGCGTTAATCATGCCTCTGCCCCATCCCTCCCTGTCCGGAGCCTCCTTCCTTGGCCATCACGAAGATCCTCGTCGCCAACAGGTCCGAAATTGCCATCCGCGTCTTTCGCGCGGCAAACGAGCTCGGCCTCAAAACCGTGGCGATCTGGGCCGAGGAGGACAAATATTCGCTTCATCGGTTCAAGGCCGATGAAAGCTACCAGGTCGGGCGCGGGCCGCATCTGGCCAGGGACATGGGGCCGATCGAAAGCTATCTGTCGATCGAGGAAGTGATCCGCGTCGCCAGGCTGTCCGGCGCCGACGCCATCCATCCGGGCTATGGCCTGCTGTCGGAAAGCCCTGAATTCGCAGATGCCTGCGCCGAGGCCGGCATCACTTTCATAGGGCCGAAGCCCGACACGATGCGCCGGCTCGGCAACAAGGTCGCCGCGCGCAATCTGGCCATCGAGGTCGGCGTGCCGGTGGTGCCGGCAACCGAACCGCTGCCGGACGACATGGAAGCAGTCAAGCAGCTCGCCAAGACAGTCGGCTATCCGGTGATGCTCAAGGCATCGTGGGGCGGGGGCGGGCGCGGCATGCGCGCCATCCGCACGGAAGCCGACCTCGCCCGCGAGGTGATGGAAGGCAAGCGCGAGGCCAAGGCCGCCTTCGGCAAGGACGAGGTCTATCTCGAAAAGCTGATCGAGCGCGCCCGCCATGTCGAGGTCCAGGTGCTTGGCGACACGCATGGCAACGCTGTACATCTGTTCGAGCGCGACTGCTCGATCCAGCGCCGCAACCAGAAGGTCGTCGAACGGGCGCCGGCGCCCTACCTCAGCGAGGCATTGCGCCAGGAGCTTTGCGGCTATGCGCTCAAGATCGCGCGGGAGACCAGCTATATCGGCGCCGGCACGGTGGAATTCCTGCAGGACGCCGACACCGGGAAATTCTACTTCATCGAGGTCAATCCGCGCATCCAGGTCGAGCATACCGTCACCGAGCAGGTGACCGGCATCGACATCGTCAAGGCGCAGATCCACATACTGGACGGCTTTGCCATCGGCACGAAAGAGTCGGGCGTGCCGGCGCAGGCCGACATCAGGCTGAACGGTCACGCGCTGCAGTGCCGCGTCACGACCGAGGATCCGGAGCATAGTTTCATTCCGGACTACGGCCGCATCACCGCTTATCGCGAAGCCGCCGGTTTCGGCATCCGCCTCGACGGCGGCACCGCTTATTCGGGCGCGGTCATCACCCGCTTCTACGATCCGCTGCTGGAGAAGGTGACTGCCTGGGCGCCGACACCGGCCGAGGCGATCGCCCGCATGAATCGGGCCCTGCGCGAGTTCCGCATCCGCGGCGTGGCCACCAACCTCACCTTCCTCGAGGCAATCATCAACCACCCGCGCTTCGCCGACAATTCCTACACGACCAGGTTCATCGACACGACGCCGGAGCTGTTCGCGCAGGTGAAGCGGCAGGACCGCGCCACCAAGCTGCTCAACTATCTGGCCGACGTCAGCGTCAACGGCCATCCCGAAACCCGCGGCCGACCGATGCCCAAGACCGATGCGGCAGCGCCTGTCGTGCCCTATCTCAACGGCAATGTGCCTGATGGCAGCAAGCAGAAGCTAGACGCGTTGGGGCCGGAGAAATTCGCTGCCTGGATGCGTGAGCAAAAAGAGGTGCTTGTCACCGACACGACGATGCGCGACGGTCACCAGTCGCTGCTCGCCACCCGCATGCGCACGCATGACATTGCCGGCATTGCCGGTACCTATGCGCGCGCGCTGCCGCGGCTGCTGTCGCTGGAATGCTGGGGCGGCGCCACCTTCGACGTCGCCATGCGCTTCCTCACCGAGGATCCGTGGGAGCGGTTGAGCAAAGTGCGCGAAGCGGCCCCCAACCTTTTGCTGCAGATGCTTCTGCGCGGCGCCAATGGCGTCGGCTACACCAACTATCCCGACAATGTCGTGCAACATTTCGTCAGCCAGGCAGCGGCCGGTGGGGTCGACCTGTTCCGCGTCTTCGACTGCCTGAACTGGGTCGAGAATATGCGCGTCGCCATGGACGCGGTGGGCGCGGAGGGCAAGCTGGTCGAAGCGGCGATCTGCTACACCGGCGACATCCTCGATCCGGCGCGCGCCAAATACGACCTTAAATACTATGTCGGGTTGGCGAAGGAATTGCAGGCAGCCGGCGCCCATATCATCGCCGTCAAGGACATGGCCGGGCTTTTGAAGCCGGCTGCCGCCCGCGTGCTGTTCAAGGCGCTGCGCGAGGCGACCGACCTGCCGATCCATTTCCACACCCACGACACGTCAGGCCTGTCGGCGGCGACGGTGCTGGCCGGCGTGGAAAGCGGCGTCGACGCCATCGACGCGGCGATGGATTCCTTCTCCGGCAACACCTCGCAGCCTTGCCTGGGCTCGATCGTCGAGGCGCTGAAGGGAACCGAGCGCGATCCCGGCCTCGATCCGCAATGGATCCGCAAAATCTCCTTCTACTGGGAAGCGGTGCGCAACCAGTATGCCGCCTTCGAAAGCGACCTCAAGGGGCCAGCCTCGGAAGTCTATCTGCACGAAATGCCGGGCGGCCAGTTCACCAACCTCAAGGAACAGGCGCGTTCGCTGGGGCTGGAAACGCGTTGGCACGAGGTGGCACAAGCCTATCACGACGTCAATTTGATGTTCGGTGACATCGTCAAGGTGACGCCGTCGTCCAAGGTGGTCGGCGACATGGCGCTGATGATGGTGAGCCAGGATCTGACCGTTGCCGACGTCGAAAACCCGGCCAAGGACATCGCCTTCCCGGACTCGGTCGTCTCGATGCTGCGCGGCGATCTCGGCCAGTCGCCCGGCGGCTGGCCTGCGAAGCTGCAGAAGAAGGCATTGAAGGAAACCAAGCCGATCACCGTACGGCCGGGCTCGCTGCTCAAGCCAGCCGACCTCAAGGCCAGCCGCAAGGAGATCGAGCAGAAGCTGGAGCGCAAGCTCTCGGAGTACGAATTCGCCTCCTGGCTGATGTATCCGAAGGTGTTCACCGACTTCGCCGCCGCGCAGGAAACCTACGGGCCGGTCAGTGTGCTGCCGACGCCGACCTATTTCTACGGCATGAAGTCCGAGGATGAGATCTTCCTGGACATCGAAAAAGGCAAGACGCTTGTAGTGCGCTGCCTTGCGATCGGCGACGTCGATGAGAAGGGCATGGTCACCGTGTTCTTCGAGCTCAACGGCCAGCCGCGCCGTGTCCGGGTGCCGGACAGGGCGCATGGCGCCTCGGCGGCCAAGGCTCGGCGCAAGGCCGAGCCCGGCAACGAGGCGCATGTCGGCGCGCCGATGCCGGGCGTGGTCTCCGCCCTTTCGGTTGCCGCCGGCCAAGCTGTCAAGGCCGGCGACGTGCTGTTGTCGATCGAAGCCATGAAGATGGAGACGGCCCTGCATGCCGAGCGCGACGGCACAGTGGCCGAAGTGCTGGTCAAGGCCGGCGATCAGATCGATGCGAAGGATCTGTTGATCGCGTTTGGCTGACGCGCGGATCCATCACACTGGGGACGGCTGGCAGCAGCCGTTCACGAAGCGCCGATAATGGCTTGACCCGCCGCGCCTGCTCGGGCATCGAACCCGCTCCAATTTACCGCGCCAGAATCGCGGTGCGAAAAAGTAGCGGAGAAAAAACATGGCCGACGACATCACAGATACCAGCCAGACTGTTGCCGCCGGCCAGTTGCGCGCCTTCATCGAGCGCATCGAGCGGCTCGAGGAAGAAAAGAAGACCATCGCCGACGACATCAAGGAAGTGTTCGCCGAGGCCAAGGGCACCGGCTTCGACACCAAGGCGATGCGGTCGATCATCCGGCTGCGCAAGAAGGACCAGGCCGAGCGCCAGGAAGAGGAAACCATCCTCGATCTCTACAAGGCCGCGCTCGGCATGGTGTAAGGCTGTCTGGAAATTCCACTCCGGCTGATATCGCCGGAGCGAATTTCGAAACAGTCTCGGGCCAAGGAATGATGCTGGAACGGGCATCGAACCATGAGCGAATTCGACTTCGGCGCCCGCCGCGCCTCTGAATTCCGCCAACGCAGCTTCTGGGCGCTGTTCGCCGAACGGCATCCGGAGGAACGCGCTTCCATGGCGCGGCGCGGACCCTGGTTCTGGCAGCGCGGGCTGCCTGACTTCGCTCTGGTCCTGTCCATGTATGTCGCGCCGGCGCAAAGCCAAGTTGGCGTCTTTTTCGGCCGTAACGAGAAGTTCGGCGCGACCGGGGTCTGGTCGCGGCTGAAGCGGTTCCAACCGGCAATCGAAGACAGGCTGAAGCTCAGGCCGGAGCAGAGCTGCGAGGGCCTCGGCATCAATTCGATGTGGCGGGTGAACTGCTATGCCGAGGACAACTGGCCGGCCATGGCCGACTGGCTGGTGACGGAATGCTCGCGCTTCGAGCGCGCCGTCACCGACGTGCTGAGAGAGGGATAGCTATCAGGTGTTGGTGCAAAGCATCGGATCCTTCTTCGGCTCGCGCTGGCAAGGCGCGGTTCCGGTCGAGCGGTTGTTCTGGCGCGATCTAGTCCTTGTCGGCACGGCGATCAACATCACCTCGTCGGTGGCCGCGCTCATTCTGCTCGGCTTGAAGCTGCCGCTCGCCGTCGTCCTGGCGGTGCATTTCGCGCCCGTGCCCTACAACATCTTTCTGACCTTTGCCGTCTGGCGAACCACGGAAAAATCCAGTGGCGCCAAGGCTTCGTTGATGACGCTCGGGGCTACGCTTTGGCTGATCCTGGTGGTGGTTGTCTGAGAAGATTGACACGAAAAAGGGCGGCCGAAGCCGCCCTTTGAAGATGGTGGTCAAGCCGCGGCTTAAGCCGCCGGCTCGAATTTCAGCGCCACGCCGTTGATGCAATAGCGCAGGCCGGTCGGCGGCGGGCCGTCCTCGAAGACATGGCCGAGATGGCTGCCGCAGCGGGCGCAGTGGCATTCGGTGCGGACCATGCCGTAGCTGCGGTCGACGGTGTTTTCGACCGAACCGGGCACCGGATCATTGAAGCTCGGCCAGCCGGTGCCGCTCTCGAACTTGAGCTTGGATTCGAACAGCGGCTGGTCGCAGCCGACGCAGGAAAAGGTGCCGGCGCGCTTTTCGTAGAGCAGCGCGCAGCTTCCGGGCCGTTCGGTGCCATGGCCGCGCATGACCGCATATTGCTCGGGCGTCAGGCGGGCGCGCCATTCGGCGTCGGTGCGGGTGACAGGGTAGGTGTGGGTGTCCATTTGATCTCCTCAGCCTTGGCGGCTTGTTGTTGGTTGCAAGCTATATTCGCTTAGAGATAGGCGTTTGTTACGTGTTTTGCTCGCATTTTCAGCCGAGCTCCTACCCAATCGCCTGAAGATAGCGGGCGATCGACGCATGAAATGCCGTTCTTGCGCCGCCGATGATGTTCTGCTGCCACCACGCGCCGTAGATGTCGTCGAATTCGAAAGGCTCAAGTGCCGCCGCGATGCGTCGCACGGCCGGCGCATTGAGCGGAATGTAGTTCGGATAGCTGTACATGAAGCTGACATGGCGACGCGTCGGCGTCACCTGCAATATGTCGCCGGACAGCAGGGCGTTACCGTCATCGCGTTTCCAATGCAGCACCTGGCCGCCGGCAAAATGGCCACCGCAACGCACGAGTGTCAGCGACGGGTTTATGGCCAGCGTCTCGCCCGCCCAGCTGACGATGGCGTTGTGCGGCCGCATAATCCACTGGCGGTCGTCGGCATGGAGATAGATCGGCACGCCGCCAAACGCCTCGCTCCACTCGACCATCACCGAATAATAGTGGCAGTGCGAAATGGCGATCGCGGCCAGGCCGCCGCGACGGTTGATTTCGGCTACCGCCTCGTCGCTCACCATCGAGATGCAATCCCACAGCACATTGCCGTGCGGCGTCTGCGCCAGCAGCGCCCGCTGGCCGATAGCAAAGCGCGGCTCGATGCCGAAAGCGAGAACGCCGGCATCGTCCTTCATCACAAGCCTATGCCCGGCAGAGAGTTCTTCCCCAGTGATCCAGGCCTGGCCTTCCCAGCGCACATATTGCCGCTCGTCCTCGCAGATCGGGCAATTTTCTGGAGGGGTCTGCGTTGCCGCGAACTGGACGCCGCATTGCGGGCAAAGAAAGCAGGTCATCGGTTTTCCTCTCATATCAACGCTTGCGTGAGAGCTGCTTCGTCGCGGTTTCCAACCCGGCCAGCGTCAGTGGGAACATGCGGCCGCCGAAGAGATCGCGGATCATCGCGATCGAATGGGTGAAGCCCCAGTTTTTCTGGTTTTCGGGGTTCAGCCAGACCGCATTCGGCCATTGCTGGATGAGGCGGTCAAGCCAGACACTGCCGGCTTCCGGGTTCCAATGCTCGACCGAACCGCCGGGATGCGCGATCTCGTAAGGGCTCATCGAGGCATCGCCGACGACGATCACCTTGTAGTCGGGGCCGTATTTGTGAAGCAGATCGAAGGTCGGGATGGTCTCGGCATGCCTGCGCCGGTTGTCCTTCCAGACGCCCTCGTAAAGGCAGTTGTGGAAGTAAAAATATTCGAGCTGGCGGAATTCGGCGCGGGCGGCCGAAAACAGCTCCTCGACGCTCTTGATGTGGTCGTCCATCGAGCCGCCGACATCGAAGAACATCAAGAGCTTCACGGCGTTGCGCCGTTCGGGGCGCGTCTGCACATCGAGATAGCCGTGCTCGGCGGTGGCATGGATGGTGCCGGGCAGGTCGAACTCTTCCTCCGCACCCTCGCGCACCCAGCGACGCAGGCGCTTCAGCGCCACCTTGATGTTGCGGGTGCCGAGCTCGACGGCGTCGTCGAAATTTTTGAACTCGCGCTTGTCCCAGACTTTCACCGCACGGCGATTGCGGCTTTCATGCTGGCCGATGCGCACGCCTTCGGGATTGTAGCCATAGGCGCCGAAAGGCGAAGTGCCGCCGGTGCCGATCCATTTCGAGCCGCCCTGGTGGCGGCCTTTCTGTTCCTCCAGCCGCTGCTTCAGTGTCTCCATCAGCTTGTCGAAACCGCCGAGCGCCTCGATCAGTTTCTTCTCTTCCTCGGTCAGGTGCTTTTCGGCGAGCCGGCGCAGCCATTCCTCAGGGATGTTGGCGACACCGACGGCATCGGGGCCGGTGAGCGCCTCGATCCCCTTGAAGACATGCGCAAACACCTGGTCGAAGCGGTCGATATGGCGTTCGTCCTTCACAAGCGCGGCGCGGGCGAGGTAGTAAAAACCCTCGACGTCATAGTCGACCAGCCCGGCCTCCAGCCCTTCCAGCAGCGACAGATATTCCCTGAGCGAAACGGGAACCCGCGCGGCCTTCAGTTCGAGAAAGAAGGGGAGGAACATGGTTGGCCGTTATCTATGCCGAACGGTCACGGCGGAGTCGCCACGGGCACTGTCGATTTCGCCGGATTGCAGAAGATTTGCCACAGTACGTGGGTTGGGCATGGGCAAGTGCTTCGCGATGCGGGCTTCCGCCCATTCGCGCATAGCCGAGGCGGCGTCGGCTATCGCTTCCGCCGGGTTTGCGCCGGCCCCGTGGCAGCCGGCGAGACCGGGCATCCGCACTCCCCAAACGCCGTCACTGCCATCCAGGATTCCGACATAGCGGATCATTCGGCTCCTTCCGCGTTATTTCGATCGCGCTCGCATCATAGCAGATCATACTCGATGAAGCCCGTCCGTCGCGCGACATGGTCGTAGAGCTTGCGCGCTGTGGCGTTGGTTTCGTGGGTCATCCAATAGACGTTCTTGACGCCGATCTTGTCGGCTTCCTGCTTGACCGCTTCAATGAGGGCCGCACCGATGCCCTTGCCGCGCACATCAGGGTCGGCGAACAGGTCCTGCAGGTAGCAGTTGTTTTTCTCCGACCAGCCGGAGCGGTGATAGAGATAATGGGTCAGGCCGACCGCCTTGCCGTCGAGCGTGGCGATAAACCCCTTCGGTTCGAATTCACCTTCCGTGAACAGTCGTTTCCAGGTGATGTCGTAGACCTCGTCCGGCAGCTTGGTCTCGTAGAAGGTGAGGTAGGCAGTCCACAGCCGCCGCCAGTCGGCATGGTCGGCCAGCGCCAGCGGGCGGACGGTGATCTCGGTCATTTCGGTTCCTCCAAAGCCTTATCGGATTCCGGCGGAATCAGATCGGAAACACCATCGCCTAATCCACCGGCGAATTGTACTCGCGAAATGCGGTCGCCAGCATTTGCAGCGCGTCACGCGCCCGCGGCGCCAGATTGTGCGAATGCAGGACCACTTCGGAGGGGTCAAGCGACGGCAGGCCGAGCTTGCGGCCAACCTCGATCAGGCCGGGCGGAGCGACGCAGTGAGCCAGCGCCGAAACGGCAAAGCCCGCCGATATCGCAATGTTGACGGCCGCGCCGCCGCCGCCGACGAAGGCCTCCTCCCAGGCGATGCCTGCTTTGTCCAGCGCCTCGACCGCCCGCACACGATCCGGACAGTTGCACACGGTGCTTAAGAGCGCGAGGCGCAACGGCGTTCCGCGCTGCCACTCGAAGGAAGGTGCGGCGAACCAGCCATAGTGGTTGCGCGACAAGGTCCGGCCAGGACGGCTGTCGCCTTCGCGGTGCACGATAACCGCGTCGAGCTCGCCGTGATCGAAAGCTTCCTTGAGCACCGTGCTGGTGTCGATCCTCAAACTGAGCGTCAGCGATGGATCGTGCGCATGGAGCTGGGCAATCAGAATGGACAGCGCCGGACCGGCGGCATGATCGACAAAGCCGAGCGCAAGCCGGCACGGTGCTGACGCAAACTCCGCCATGGCGCGCTCGTGCGCGGCAAGGAAGTCGCGCGCAGCGGGGAGGAAGACGGCGCCTCGTGCCGACAGGCTGACGCGGCGCGGCGTTCTTTCGATCAATCGCGCGCCGAGCTTTTCCTCAAGACGGCGCAGCTTGACGCTGATTGTCGCCTGGGTGCTGCCCAGCGCCGTGGCCGCCTGGGTGAAGCTCTGCAGATCGGCCACCATCACAAAGGTTCGTACGGCGTCCACATCAAGACTGATCATCGCAGCACTCCATTGGCCAATCATTCCGTTTTGTCATTTCTGATATAGCCGAGCATAGCCTTTTTTCATGATCAAGTCTCCTCTATCTCAACTTGATCGCGGTTTGAAGAGCGCCTCATGCTCGGATGGAAAGAGATCGATATGCCAATTCAACGAAACACCATCGCGCTCACCGGCGTGTGCTTGGCGTCGCTCTTGTCGGGCTCGAAATCTCCAGCGTGCCGGTGATCCTGCCGAAACTGGAAAGCGTGCTCGCCGCCAATTTCAGGGATTTGCAGTGGATCATGAATGCCTACACCATCGCCTGCACCACAGTGCTGATGGCGACAGGGACATTGGCCGACCGTTTCGGCCGCAAGAGCGTGATGGTGATCACCACCGTCGCCTTCGGCCTCGCCTCGCTGCTGTGCGGCCTGGCGCCGAGTGCGGCGCTGCTGATCGCCGCCCGCTTCCTGCAAGGTCTCGCCGGCGGCGCGATGCTGACCTGCAGCGTCGCCGTGCTGTCGCATCAGTTCCAGGATGGCCGTGAACGCGGCAAGGCTTTTGTTGCCTGGAGCGTCGTCTCAGGCATCGGGCTTGGTTTCGGTCCCGCCATTGGCGGCCTGATCGTGGCGCTGTCGAACTGGCAGTGGGTGTTCCTCATCCACGTGCCGCTGGCGATCCTGGCGCTCGCCTTTATCGGCATCGGTGTCACGCAATCGCGCGATCACAATGCCCAGAAACTCGACTGGGCCGGCATGCTGACGCTGTCGGCTTCTGTGTTCGGCTTCTCCTATCTGATCACGCAGGGTGCGGATCTCGGGACCAGCGCCCGCATCGGCGTGATATCAGCCTCCGTGGCTGCGTTCATCGCTTTCCTTGTCGCCGAGAGGGTCAATCCCTATCCGATGTTCGATTTCTCCGTGTTCCGCATCCGCCAGTTTTCCGGCGCGATCATGGGCGCCATCGGCATGAATTTCAGCTACTGGCCGTTCATCATCTATCTGCCGATCTATTATTCCGGCGTTCTCGGCTACGACAGCACGACGACCGGCCTGCTGTTGCTCGTCTACACGCTGCCGTTCATGGTGATGCCGCCGATCGCCGAGCGCATTCGCGCGCGCTATCAGGCGCGAATTGCCATCCCGCTCGGTCTGCTGACGCTAGGGATCGGTTTCATCGCCATGTGGATCGGCTCCAGGCTCGAGGGCGCCACCTGGCTGACCATGCTGCCGGGCACGCTGATTGCTGGCATCGGCATCGGTCTCACCAATTCGCCGACCACAAACACCACGACCGGCGCGGTATCGCCGGATCGCGCCGGCATGGCGTCCGGCATCGATATCAGCGCACGCCTGATCACGCTTGCCATCAACATCGCGGTGCTCGGCCTGCTGCTGACGCAAGGTATCGTTTCCCACCTGCGGGCCACACTCGGCGCGGCTTTGGAGCCGGATGAGTTGCGGGCACTGGCGGAAAGGGTCGCCACCGGCAATCTGGAGGGCCTTGCGCAGGGGACGCCGAAGCTCGCAGCCCTCGACCCATCCGGCGCCATCGTGCATGCCGCCCTGGTCAACGGTTTCGGCTGGGTCATGCTCTATTGCGGGATCGGCGTTCTCGCCCTGTCGGTCATCGGCTTCGCCATCTTCGGGCCGAAGCGCGTCGCGCCGCAGGAGAGAGGGTTTGCTCCCGCGGAGTAAGCGGCCAAAGCCGCCCGTAGCTGTCAGCCAACCCTCGATCCTCACCCCTGCCGCCTGGCCATGAAAGCAAGGCGCTCAAACAGATGCACGTCCTGCTCGTTCTTGAGCAGCGCGCCGTGCAGTTTCGGCAGCGCGTTCTTGGGGTCGGCGCGCAGATCCTCGGGTGCGATGTCGTCGGCGACCAGCAGGCGGATCCAGTCGAGCGCCTCGGAGGTCGACGGCTTCTTCTTCAACCCCTGCACATCGCGGATCTCGTAGAACTGGGTCAGGGCAGCACGCACCAAATTCTGCTTTATGCCGGGATAGTGCACGTCGACGATTTTGTGCAGCGTGTCGACATCGGGAAAGCGGATGTAGTGGAAGAAGCACCGGCGCAGGAAGGCGTCGGGCAGTTCCTTCTCATTGTTGGAAGTGATGATGACGATGGGGCGCACAGCGGCGCGGATCGTTTCGCCGGTTTCGTAGACGAAGAACTCCATCCGATCGAGTTCCTGCAGCAGGTCGTTGGGGAATTCGATGTCGGCCTTGTCGATCTCGTCGATCAACAGCACGACCTTCTTACCGGCCGCGAAGGCGTGCCAGAGCTTGCCGCGCTTGATGTAGTTTTTGATGTCGTTGAACCTGGCATCGCCGAGCTGGCTGTCGCGCAGCCGCGAGACGGCATCATATTCATACAGTCCCTGCTGCGCACGGGTGGTCGACTTGACGTGCCATTCGATCAGGTCGAGGCCGAGCGCCGATGCCACCTGGCGGGCAAGCTCGGTCTTGCCGGTGCCCGGCTCGCCCTTGACCAGCAATGGCCGCTCCAGCGCGATCGCGGCGTTCACCGCCACCATCAGATCCTTGTCGGCGACATAGGCCGCCGTGCCTTCGAAACGCATACTTGCTCCTCGGTTGGTCAGCGCGAGCGTAAGGACGCTGCTTGACCTGTGCAAGGGCGAGCCGGCTGCGACCAAAGCGTGTGAGATCGAAATGGAAACATCGGCTCATGTCACTAGCGCTTGACCGACCAGCCGCCTATATTGGGCTTGGCGGTCTGCGCTTCCCGGCAGGAGAACATTTTCCCCGGGGCCTTAACGATCCTTAGGGAGCTGTCCCTGGGAAGACCCGTGGGTTTTCTCATACGGCGCCCACCTACTTTGTAGGTTCCCGGGATCGCTCTCTCCACCGGTTGTGTGGATCGTCACTTACCTGTATCCGCCCAGTTTGGCGGATGATGTGGTAGAAAACGTCGCTCATGAAACGTCACCCAGATCCGACCTTTTCTATCGTCCGCGGATGACATCTCCCAAAGCCCTGAAAAAGCAGCTGCGCCTCGAGGCACTCGGCCGCCGCGATGCGCTCGATCCGCTGTGGCGGGTGGAGATCGCGCTTGAGATGGCCGAGACGGCGCGCGACCACCTCGCCATCGAGCCGGGTCAGATCGTTTCAGCTTTCTGGCCGATGCGATCGGAAGTCGACATCAGGCCACTGATGTTCGCCTTGCGCGAGAAGGGGGCCAGGCTTTGCCTGCCGGCCATCCTCGACAAGACCACCATCGTCTTTCGCGAACTGGTGCGCGGCGCGCCGATGGTCGAGATGGGTTTTGGCACGGTCGGTCCGCATGCGGAGGCCGAGGTTCTCGATCCCGCGGTGATGCTGGTGCCGCTCGCGGCCTTCGACAGCCGCGGTCATCGCATCGGGTATGGCGCCGGCTATTACGACCGCGCCATCGCCAGGCTGATCGACAAGGGCCAGCCGCCACGACTGATCGGCATCGCTTTCGATTGCCAGGAGGTGGGTCTCGTGCCGGATGAGGCGCACGACGTCATCATCCCGGAAATACTGACCGAGAGCGGTTTGCGCCGCTTCGACATCGCTTAAAAGACCGCGATCCCGCTTAACGCGTTTCCAAGACGTGCCGGATAGTATTCCGGCAACACAGTCCGAGCCGATGGCGGCCATCATGTTTGTCTTCGCACGCTTCCTGCTGATGCCGTTCGTCCTCATCGCGGTAACGCTGTTCGCGATGGCATTGCACATTTCCGGAACGGCCCTGCACCAACAGTTCGCCTGGCATCAGACGGTTGCCACTGTGACGGATGTCAGTTCCTACAGCGAAGCCCAGGGTAATGGCCTCACCGCGAAAGGCATCAACGTCGCTGTCACCTATGTCGCGAACGATGCACCGATGACGTGGTCCGGCAAGGGAAAGGACATCGGCCTCTACACGGCGTCCAAAGGCGACGCGGTGGAGTTGTATTACAACCCTGCCAATCCATCGATCCTCGATACCGCGGCGATGAAGGGCTGGCGCGGCGGGCTGTTGCTCCTGGCCGCTACTGGTGGGTTCACTGTTTTCTACGTCTGGTTCTTCTGGCTGCGCGGACGCGCCGCACCGCCGGCGTCACCGATGATGCCTTCGGCAGTTCGCGTTGCGGGCGCGAGCGCCAAGCCGCCTCAACAGCAGCGTGGTACTTTCGGCCGGCGTTAGCGCCAATCGCCCGGGTAGCGCTTGCCTAGCGTCCGTGCCTCTGGATAGAAGTGGGCATGAGACTTCTCTTCCTCGGCGACATGGTGGGCAAATCGGGACGTACGGCGGTGTGGGAACAACTGCCCAGCCTGATCTCGGATTTCAAACTCGACTTCGTCATCGTCAATGGCGAGAACGCCGCCGGCGGCTTCGGCATCACCGAAGACATTTTTCGCGACACCATCGCCGCCGGTGCCGATGTCGTCACCACCGGCAACCATGTCTGGGACCAGCGCGACGCACTGGTCTTCGCGCCGCGCGAGGAGCGCTTTTTGCGCCCGTCCAACTTCCCCAAGGGAACGCCGGGGCGCGGTTCCGGCGTCTATATCGCCAAAAACGGCGCGCGCGTGCTGGTCGCCAACATTATGGGCCGGGTGTTCATGCATCCCGAGCTCGACGATCCGTTCCAGGCCGGCGAGCGCGAGCTGGCCGCCTGTCCGCTGGGCGAGCAGGCCGATGCCGTGGTCATCGACTTCCATGCCGAAGCGACCTCGGAGAAAATGTGCTTCGCGCATTTCGTCGACGGCCGCGCCAGCCTCGTCATCGGCACCCATACGCACCAGCCGACGGCCGACCACCAGATCCTCAATGGCGGCACCGGCTACATGTCCGATGCCGGCATGTGCGGAGACTATGATTCCTCGCTCGGCATGGACAAGGAAGAGCCGCTCAACCGCTTCCTGTCGAAAGTTCCGAAAGGCCGCTTCGAGGCGGCCACCGGACCGGCGACATTGTGCGGCGTCGGCGTCGACATTTCCGACCGGACGGGCTTGGCCGAAAAGATCGCGCCGTTTCGTCGCGGGCCGCGGCTTGAAGAAACCGCGCCATCGTTCTGGTCGTGACATTGATATGGTGGAATATAGTACCTAATTGGCGACGAAACTGCTCTAGATCGTAGAGGGGACGACCTCCATGCAGCTCGTTGAGTTCCTGGCGCCGCATTTTCAATTTGTTTCCGATCCAACCGCGTGGGTCGCTTTGCTGACGCTGATCGTGCTTGAGGTCGTGCTCGGCATCGATAATCTGATCTTCATCTCGATCCTGACCAACAAATTGCCGGAAGCGCAGCGCGCCCGCGCCCGGCGTCTCGGCATCTCGGCGGCGCTGATCATGCGGCTGGTGCTGCTCGCAACCATCTCCATCATCGTGCAGCTGACGACGCCGGTGTTCACAGCGTTCGGCCATGGCTTTTCCTGGCGCGACCTGATCCTGATTGCCGGCGGCCTGTTCCTGGTCTGGAAGGCGACCAAGGAAATCCACCACACCGTCGATCCCGACGACCACAAGGATACGATGATGGGCGAGACGCTGCAGATCTCGCTTGCCGGCGCCATCTTCCAGATCCTGCTGCTCGATCTCGTCTTTTCGATCGATTCGATCATCACCGCCGTCGGCATGACCGACGAGATTGCCATCATGTACATCGCCGTGATCGTGGCGGTGAGCGTGATGATGCTGGCGGCCGGGCCGCTGGCCAACTTCATCGCCAAGAACCCAAGCATCGTCATGCTGGCGCTGGGCTTCCTGCTGATGATCGGCATGACGCTGATCGCCGACGGCATGGGCTATCATGTGCCGAAGGGCTACATCTACGCCGCCATGGGTTTTTCCGCCTTGGTCGAGGGCCTGAACATGCTGGCGCGGCGGCGCAAGAAATCCGGCGGCGGGCATTGAGGCTGGTGCCGCAGGGGCGGCCCTAGCGCCCCGGCATGCCGTTTGGGTAGCGGTCGCCGATCAGGCCAAGCGACAGGCCCTGTTCCAGCCATGCCTTTGCGCCGGCAAGAACCAGTGCGAAGCCGTTGGTCGAGCCGACCGCCTGCTTGACCTGCTCGTCGGCGGTGCCGGCGAAGCCGAAATTGCTGACCTCAAGAAAGGTCGCACCGTCAGGCGTTTCGGCGCCGGGCATCTCCGTGAATGTCCAGACCACAGTGGTCGGCGGATCGCTCCATTGCATGACGATCTTCTTGTTCTCGACGATCTCGCTGACATTGACCATCGCCGAGGCGCCGTACATGCGCCACTCCCAGCGAACCTCTTTGCGGCTATCCAGCCGGCCGCTACTGTGGGTAAACCAGAATTTCGTGGTGATGGCCGGGTCGACGATCGCCTCGAAGACATCGGCGACCGGCCGCCTGATCAGCATGCCGGCTTCGGCAGTCGGCGTTTTGTGAATTTCCATCGATGCTCCTTCCTTGTCCGGTTTGCGCTCACCATGCGTCAGGCTCGCGCACCATGTGAACGATGCTGGCCGGGTTGGCGATCCAGAAGCCGCGAAAGCCTTCGCCCAGGGGCTCGACCGTCGCAACGGACGACGCCGGCCTTGGCGAGATGATCCGCAATGGCTGCAGAATCGTCGGTGAAAAGCTCAAGCCAGACTTCGGCTTGGCTCAGCATCGGCGCCTCGTCGATCCACAGACGGTTTGGGCCAAGCTCGAAGCCGATGGCTGGCGTCTTGGCGGTAAATGGCTTCAAGCCGACGACATCACGATAGAAGGCGATCGTCGCCTCGTATTGATGCGGGGGCACTTTCATGGCGATGTTGATGCCGCCGGTCATTTTCGCGGTCATTGCGGGGCTCCGTTGCGCTGTTCATCTGTTTGTCTCGTTGGCCGGCTCGCCCCTCATCTCGCCGCGGTAGTAGCCGTCGCGCAGATTGATGCCGTATTCGACATAGGCCTTCATGCAGGCCAGCATCTGCGACCAGCCCTCGCAATTGAGGTAGGATTTCTGCAGGCCGACCACGCCTTCCGGCCAGCCGGATTCAGCAATGGTCACAAGGGTGCCGCCATCGTCCAGCGGCTCGAAGTTCATCTCGATGCGTGTCTTGTAGGCGGGCTTGCCTTCGGCATCGGTGGCATCCCAGCGCAGCACGATATGGCGGTCCTTGATCACCTCATCGACTTCGACGGGCACCTTGCCCCACCAGACCACCCCGGTGCCGGCCTTCAGCGGCGCGCTGGCGCCGCCGATGGTGGTGAAATAGCCACTCAGCTTTTTGGGATTGACGACGGCGTCGAAGACTTCGGCGACCGGTTTGCCGATGCGCCCGGAAACTCTGAATCCAAGAGACATATCCACAGCTCCTTCCTTGATTGGCTCGACGATATGTTATAAAAACATAACATGTCAAGCCAAACCGCAGACGATCACGTTTTCAAGGCGTTGGCGCATCCGCGCCGTCGCGAATTGCTGGATCGGCTGAAGGATGCGCCGCAGACGACCGGCATGTTGTGCGAGGCGTTTCCCGACATCGATCGCTGCACCGTCATGCTGCATCTCAAGGTGCTGGAAGAAGCCGAACTGGTGGTGGCAAAGCGCGAAGGGCGCGAGCGCTGGAACCATCTCAACGCGCTGCCGATCAAGCATATTCATGACCGCTGGATCAGCCAGTATGCCGGCCATGCGCTCAGCATTATCGACCGGCTGAAATCCGGTCTGGAGGGCTGAACCGGCGCGGCTGGACGAATTGAGCCGATTTATCTATAAGCCGGCCATTCCGACAGAGAACGCCGTGCATCCATCGCGTTGCACCTTGGACGGCTCTGAAAATTTGAATTCGAGTACCCGGGAGGTGAGACCACCTCGCTTCGGGATGCTCTAGCCGAAGACGACAGGGGTGCCATGGCTGGCCATTCACAGTTCAAGAACATCATGCACCGCAAGGGCCGGCAGGACGCGGTGCGGTCAAAAATGTTTTCCAAGCTGGCGCGCGAAATCACCGTCGCCGCCAAGAGCGGAACACCGGATCCGTCGATGAACCCGCGTTTGCGCCTGGCCATCCAGAACGCCAAGGCGGTGTCGATGCCGAAGGACAACATCCAGCGCGCCATCAACAAGGCATCGATGGGCGATGCCGAGAATTACGAAGCGGTGCGCTATGAAGGCTATGGGCCAGGCGGCGTGGCGCTGATCGTCGAGGCGCTGACCGACAACCGCAACCGCTCGGCCTCGAACGTGCGCGCCGCCTTCACCAAAGCCGGCGGTGCGCTTGGTGAAACCGGCTCGGTGTCGTTCATGTGGAACCGCGCCGGCGAGATTTACTATCCGGCCTCCGCCGGCAGCGCCGACAAGGTGATGGACGCGGCGATCGAGGCCGGCGCCGATGACGTCGAGTCCGACGAGGAAGGCCACACCATCTACTGTGCGTTCGAGAGTATGGGCGAAGTGTCTAAGGCGCTGGAAGCCTCGCTTGGCGAGGCCGAATCGGTGAAGCCGATCTGGCAGCCGCAGAACAATGTCCCGGTCGACGAAGAGCGGGCGCAATCGCTGATGAAACTGGTGGCAACGCTCGAGGACGATGACGACGTGCAGAGCGTCTACGCCAATTTCGAGGTCGACGACGAGACCATGGCCAAGCTCAGCGCGGCGTAGGTCCGTGCAATACAGTCGGATGCGAATATTGCTGTATGACGGCGGCCTGCCTATAGATTAGTCAGTTATCAGGGGGGCCGATGACCGAGTATAAAGAGGCAAGTTTTGCCGATGCGGTGGCCTGGCCTCGCCGGCCCGGCATATGGCGACGGTTTCTCGCTGCACTCATCGACTACCTTGTAATCCTGATCGCCCTCTATTTGCTCGTAGGGGCTCTATTTCTGCTGACCAACGGTGGCGTAAAAGGCAGCTTTTGGCTGAACTGGAAACTATGCCAGGAGGGTACGGTTCACGGTGCCCCGACACTTGCCCGTTATGATTGGCAGGTGTGTAGAACATCAGTACTCGGTTTGCCGGTCGCCATATGGAGCGTGGGTACGGCGCCGGGCTCAAAGCCTGGAGAAACCTCCTCCATCTCGATCGATCTGGATTCGCAAGGGAATTTCAGGCCTGCAGCATTGGACCTGGGTTTCCTCGAGCTGATCGCTCTGGCGTCTTATCTCCTCATTATGGAGTTGAAGTCCGGCCAATCAATCGGCAAGCGGCTCACGGAGCTCACTGTACATGATGAGGACGACAGACATAGGGTCGGCCTGCCGGCGAGAAAGGCTGTTCGGCGGCAACTTATCAAGTTTCTCGGCGCATTACCGATCGTCCTGACGGGAAGCTGGTATGCTTTTCAGGCTTGGGGCACCGCTCCCGGTGGCGTGCAGGATTACTCCAGCCTGGAAATAGTGGTTGCATCCGCTGCCCTCGTTTTGGTGCTGATCTGGCCGGTCTGGATTGCGATATCCATAGCTCTGGGCGACGACCCGATACACGATCGATTCGCAAATACCACGGTGCGCATACAGGAGGCCCAGACATGAGTGTGCCGGAGAGGCCCCGCGTGGTCATCACCTATTGCACGCAGTGCCAGTGGCTGTTGCGGGCCGGCTGGATGGCGCAGGAACTGCTCTCCACCTTCGGCACGGATCTTGGTGAAGTGACGCTGGTGCCGGGCACAGGCGGCATCTTCACCGTTTCCTGCAACGATGTGCTGGTCTGGGACCGCAAGCGCGACGGCGGCTTTCCCGATGCCGCCAAGCTCAAGCAGCTGGTGCGCGACGTCATCGATCCGGGCCGCGATCTCGGTCATTCCGACCGCAAGGGTCACACGCAAAAGGACCCCGCTTGAGGCGAGGTCCTTGCGTTTGCGAAGTGTCATTTTTCAGAGCAATGCGAAGATGAAGCAGGCCATCGACACGATGGCGGTGATGGTGCGGACGTGGTTCCACATCACCCATTGATTCAGATGGTTCGCCCACACGGCTGCGCCATTGGCGCTGGCCGGGTCGACGGCGGCGAGCGCATCGTTGAGCGGCAAATTGAAGACCATGGTCACGATCGTGTTGCCGATCAAATAGATCACGGCGCCGGCAAGCAGCCAGTATGAGCCGGACTGGCTCCACCCCATGAGAACGGCGGCGATAAGCACCAGACAGAGCAGGCCGGTGCCGAACAGCGCCGTCATGAAGGTGGGCGTGATCACCGTGATGTTGATCGAATTCATCGCTGCGATGCCTTGGGGGACCGGCAGCCGGGCAAGCGCCGCCATGATAAAGTTGGAAAAGGCGAAGAACACGCCGCCGACGACGCCCGAGCCGATGGCGGCGATGATGGTGAGGGTGGGAAGAAGCTTGATCATCTCAGTTGCTCCAGATGCCGGTTGCAGCGGTTTCATTTGCGTAGGCGGAAAAGTCTTTCGGCGCGCGGCCGAGCACACGCTGGACGCCGTCGGTCAGCGTCTCGTTGCGGCCGTCAAGCACTTCGGTGAACAGCTCGTTGAGCAGCCAGGCGATTTCGGGCGGCAGTTCGTATGCCGCCGTCGCGGCGGTGAATTCGTCATGCGAGATCTTGATATAGCGGATGTCGCGGCCGGTCGCCTTGGCGATCTCGGCAACCGCGTCGGCGAAGCTTAGCAGCCGCGGCCCGGTCAACTCATAGAGCTGGCCGACATGACCCGGTTCGGTCAGCGCAACGAAGGCAGCATCGGCGATGTCGTCGACATCGACGAAGGGCTCGCCAACAGGGCCGACAGGCAAAGCCACTTCGCCTTGCCGCAAGGACTCGACGAGAAAACCTTCGCTGAAATTCTGCGAAAACCAAGCGCAACGCAGGATCGTCCAGTCAGCGCCCGAGGCTTTGACCATCTCTTCGGCGCGCTGGGCTTCGGTCTCGCCGCGGCCGGAGAGCAGCACCATGCGGGTGACGCCATTTGCCACCGCAAGCCTGGCGAAGGCGCCGACGGTCTCGGCGGCGCCCGGCACGGCGATGTCGGGATAGTAACTGATGTAGACGGCGCCCACGCCCTGCATCGCAGGCTCCCAGGTCGCCGGAACCTCCCAGTCGAAGCGGGGGCTGCCGGAACGCGAGCCGATGCGCACGGGAATGCCCTGTGAGGTCAGCCGCTCGGCGAGGCGACGGCCGGTCTTGCCAGTGCCACCGAGGATCAGGACTGGTTTGGTGTTAGTCATTGGGGTTTTCCTTTGTTTGCAAATGTGAGTAATCCTCACATTTGCAAAACGTGATAAACCCTCGTATTTTGCGAGTCAAGCCGTTTGTTGGCAGATTTTGTCGAGACCGGAGGCCGTCATGGAAGACACAGCAACGCCCGCATCTGCCCAGGAGCAGGTCGCATCGCCGCGACGGGCGCCCACCCAGCAGCGCAGCCGCGAGCGGGTCGAGCGCATGCTGGCCGCAGCCTCGGCGCTGATTGCCGAGCAAGGCAGCGACGCCATGCGCATGGGCGAGGTGGCGGAACGGGCCGCGGTGTCGATCGGCTCGCTCTACCAGTTCTTTCCCGACAAGCGGGCGATCGTCTGGGCGCTGGCCGAGCGCTACACCGCCGAAAGCCAGGCCTGCATCTCCTCGGCGCTCAAGGATGTCGTCGACGCCGAGGGCCTGCGGCAGGCGTTTTCGGAGCTGGTGGATATCTACTATCAGCTGTTCCTGGCCGAGCCGGTGATGCGCGACATCTGGTCGGGCACGCAGGCCGACAAGGCGCTGCGCCAGCTCGAACTCGCCGACAGCCGGGCGAATGCCGAATTCCTGACCATGGTGCTGAAGCGGCTGCATCCCGGCGCCGATCCGGTGGCGCTGGAGACCACAGCGTTTCTGGTCTGGCAGATGGGCGAGGCTGCCGTGCGGCTGGCGATCTCGGTCGACCGGCAGGAGGGCGACAGGCTGGTCGCCGCCTACAAGCGCATGGCGCTGCGGGAATTGGTGGACGGGTAGGCTCGCACCACTCTGGGAAGGGTCGCTTCGAAGCAGCAGGGTGGAGGCGTCGGACCGCACCCGACCCTGGGCGACCTCCCCACAAGCGGGAGGTATCGGCGCGTTAGCTCGAAGCGACTGACTTTGGCGGCAACAAAAAAACCCGCCACAAAGGCGGGTTCTTGATTCAGCGATACAGGTAAACTTTAGAGGCCGAAGCCTTCGAAGCGCTTCTTGAACTTCGACAGGCGGCCGCCGCGGTCGAGCAGGGTCTGCTGGCCGCCGGTCCAGGCCGGGTGCGTGGTCGGATCGATATCGAGGTTCATCGTATCGCCTTCCTTGCCCCAGGTCGAACGGGTCGAGTATTCGGTGCCATCGGTCATGACGACCTTGATGGTGTGGTAGTCGGGATGGATATCGGCCTTCATTGTCGTGCTTCCTGGCTTGCGGCGCTACAGACGGGCCCGCGGCCTGCGTCGATGCGCCCCTTTTTAAAACTCGAAGCCGCAGCTATTGAAAAGCCACGGCTTCTAAAACGGTCGGCGAGCCTATACATCAGCCGGAATTGAATCACAAGGCCACGGCAGGCGCATATTGAACGCGCCCACCTGGAGCGGCCAGAGGAAACGGTCATGGCGGACATCAGCGGCGAGCAAGACGGGCGCAGGCGCTCGCTCGGGCCGCTCAGGCGCCTATATCCCTACATATTCCGCTACCGCAAACTGGTCATAGGCGCCCTCATTTCGCTCGCCATCGCCGCGGCGACGACGCTGGCGCTGCCGCTGGCCGTGCGGCGCATGATCGACCACGGTTTCAGTGCTTCCGGCACCGTCTTCATCGCCGAATATTTCGCCGCTTTGGTTGCGATGGCAGCCATTCTGGCGGCGGCGTCGGCCGGACGCTACTACTTCGTCATCACGCTCGGCGAGCGGGTCGTCGCCGACATCCGCAGCGACGTGTTTTCGCATGTCACGACGCTTTCGCCGTCCTTCTTCGACACCGCGCAATCGGGCGAGATCGTCTCGCGGCTTGCCGCCGACACCACGCAGGTGAAATCCGCGGTCGGCGCCACCGCCTCCGTGGCGTTGCGCAACGTCATCCTCGGCCTTGGCGCGGTGGCGATGATGGTCGTCACCAGCCCGAAACTGTCGGGCCTGGTGATCGCGGCCATTCCGCTCATCGTGCTGCCGCTGGTCGCGTTCGGCCGTTCGGTGAGGCGCCGGTCACGGCAGGCGCAGGACACGCTGGCGCAAGCGACCGCCTATGCCAGCGAGCAGATCGGCGCGGTGCGTACGTTGCAGGCGTTCACCAACGAGACGCTGGTCACCGGGCGGTTCTCGGCCGCGGTGGAAGCCGCCTTCCAGGCGGCGCGCTCGTCGATCTTCTCCCGCTCGCTGCTCACCTTCTTTGCCATCTTCATGATCTTTTCCTCGGTCGTGGCGGTGTTGTGGTTCGGCTCGCGTGACGTGCTTGCCGGCACGATGTCGCCCGGCACGCTCGGCCAGTTCCTGCTTTACTCCGTGTTTGCCGCAGGCGCGCTGGGCGCACTGTCGGAAGTCTGGGGCGAGCTTGCCCAGGCGGCGGGTGCGGCCGAAAGGCTGACCGAGATACTCGACGAGACGCCGGCGATTCAACCGCCGGCCAATCCGCTGCCGCTGCCCGCCAAGGCGACAGGCGCGATCAGTTTCGACGACGTCTCCTTCTCCTACCCGGCAAGGCCGGACCGTGCCGCCGTCCACGGCTTGAGTTTTCAGGTCAAGCCCGGCGAGACGGTGGCGATCGTCGGCCCGTCGGGCGCCGGAAAGAGCACCGTCTTTTCGCTGATCCTGCGCTTCTACGATCCCGAAACTGGCCGCATCGCCATTGACGGCGTCGACGTGCGCGAAGCCGATCCGGCTGAAGTGCGGGAGCGCATTGCGATCGTGCCGCAGGATGTCACCATCTTTGCGGCAAGCGCGCGCGACAATATCGGCTTTGGCCGGCCGGGCGCGACGAATGCCGAGATCGAGGCCGCCGCCAGGGACGCGCTGGCCGACGAGTTCATCCTCAGGCTCGACAAGGGCTACGACAGCCAGGTCGGCGAGCGCGGTGTGACCTTGTCCGGCGGCCAGCGCCAGCGCGTGGCGATCGCCCGCGCCATCCTGCGCGACGCGCCGATCCTGCTGCTCGACGAGGCCACGTCGGCGCTCGACGCCGAAAGCGAAACGCTGGTGCAGACGGCGCTGGAACGGCTGATGCAGGGCCGCACCACCATCGTCATCGCCCACCGGCTGGCGACCGTGCTGAAGGCCGACCGCATCCTGGTCATGGATGGCGGCCGCATCGTCGAGGAAGGCACGCACCAGAGCCTGGTCGCCAAGGGCGGAATCTATGCAAGGCTGGCCAAGCTGCAGTTCGAAACCGGAGCAAGCGCCTTCAGGGGTGCCGCGGAGTAGCAACCCGCAATCAGGCGGGACCATACCGCTTGCGGAGATGCTCGGTGAAATACGCGGCGTTGAGCTTTTCCCCGGTGGCGCGCTCAAGCAGTTCGGGCGTCGACCAGCGGGATCCCTGCGACCAGATATTGTCGCGGCGCCAGTCATTGATGGCGGCGAAATTGCCCTTGGCGAGGTCGCTGTCGGCTGAAGGATGGTCGCGCGTCAGCGCAGCCCATTGCTGCGCCGCCATCATAGCGCCCAGCGTATAGGACGGGAAATAGCCGAAGGCGGCGCCTGGCCAATGCACGTCCTGCATCGGTCCGTCGGCTGGGTTGTCGATGGTCGAAAGGCCAAGATACTCCCGCATCTTGGCGTCCCAGGCTTCGGGCAGGTCGGCCGCCTGCAGCCGCCCCGAGACCACCTCCTGCTCCAACTCGTAGCGCAGGATGACATGCAGCGGGTAGGTGACCTCGTCGGCGTCGACGCGGATCAGGCCGCGCTCGACCCGGTGCACATGCGGCAGGATGTCGTCGAGCGACCAGGCTTCGCCGAGATGCTTTTCGACCACGGGCAGCGCCCAGCGCCAGAATTCGGGGTTGCGGCCGACCTGTTTCTCGACGAACAGACTCTGGCTTTCATGCACCGCCATGCCGCGCGCCTTGCCGAGCGGCCAGTGCGCCCAGGCCTTCGGCAGGTTCTGCTCGTAGAGCGCGTGGCCGGTCTCGTGCAGCACGCCCATCAAAGCCGACAGGAAATCGGACGTTTTGTAGCGGGTGGTGATGCGAACGTCGCTCGGCACCCCGCCGCAGAAGGGATGGTGCGATACCGACAGAGAACCATGGGTGAGGTCGAAGCCGACCGAAGCCATCATGGCGAGACCAAGCTCGCGCTGTTTGTCGATCGCATAGCTGCCGGAGAGCGGCTTCAGCGGGCGCTTGGCCAGTCGCGCTTCCTGTACGGCCAGCGCTTCCGGCACGAAGCCCTTCAGGAATGTCTTCAGCTCGGTGAAGACCGGCGTGATGTCGGCGGCGCGGTTGCCAGGATCGTATTGCTCCATCAGTGCGTCGTAGGGATCGAGGCCGAGCGCGTCGGCGCGCAGGGCGGCTTCCTCGCGCACCAGCGCGATGACACCTTCGAGCGCCGGCAGGAATCCGGCCCAGTCATTCTTGCCGCGCAGGTCGCGCCAGAGCTGCTCGGAGCGCATACGCGCCACCGTCTGGCGCTCGACGAATTCGACCGGCAGGCAGGTCAGGTTGGTGTATTGGCGACGCAGTTCGCGGACCGCCGCCTGCTGCTCCTCGTTCAGCGCCTCCTGTTCGGCGGCGGCGAGCCAGTCGGCGATCTCCGGCGCGGTAGCCCTGATATGCAGCATCCCGGCCAGGGACGACATGGCTTCGGCGCGCTTCTCGCCGCCGCCGACGGCCATGTGGGTCGCCTCGTCGGCGCCGAGGATAGCGAGCGCATGTTCCAGCGCTTCGAGCTTGTGGCCGAGATCATCGAGCTTCTGAAAAGACATGGCAGGTTCCGCGTTTTGGACCGCGGGAAAAGATACCAACGCGCCAGGATTGGCAACCCTCAAAGGTGGCTTTCGCCGATGCAGCTTGCGCCGATGAGCTTGTGCGTGGAATGCTGGCTGGCGGTGGAACACCGCCATGCAGGGGAGACTAAGATGATCGGCAATATCCTGGTCGGGCTGGTGGCCCTGATCCACCTCTACATCGTCTATCTGGAGATGGTGGCGTGGGACACACCGCGCGGGCACAGGGCGTTCAACCTCAAGCCGGACTTCGCCAGCGCATCGAAGGTGCTCGCCGCCAATCAGGGGCTCTACAACGGCTTCCTTGCCGCCGGGCTGATCTGGGGCCTCTATCTCGGCGCAGCCGGATTCCAGATCAAGGTGTTCTTCCTGCTTTGCATCGCCGTCGCCGGCCTCTATGGCGCGGCGACTGCCAGCCGGAAGATCCTCTATATTCAGACCGTGCCGGCGGTGCTGGCCCTCGCTGCGCTGTGGCTGGGCTGGTGACAAAAAAGACGCCCTCGGAGCCAGATCCGGGGGCGTCAGACAGTCCCTTCCTCATTCCTGGAGATATCAGAGCGGATCTCAGCCGTTCGGATAATTTCCGCCGTCGGAGCCATCACCGATCATGAAGCCGCTGCCGGTGTCGGACATCAGCCTCTGATCGACATTGTCGAGGCGGCGCAGCAGATCGTGATATTGCGCGGCCGGGATCCGGCCATGGTCCGAAGCGGCGACCCGTTCGGCGGCCTGGCCGATATGCGCAGCACGCAGATGCAGCCACTGCGCTTCCGAGGTCGAGATGCCCTTCGTCTCGCGCGCATCCGTGATGCCCTGTTCGACGCCCCGCACCTGCTCGATCAGGCCGGTCACGCGCGGACCGGTCATGTCGGTCGGGTCGCTGGCGTCGAGGGCGCCCTTGTGATGTCCGGCGGCATAGGCGCCGGCGAGTGGAACAGTGATCAGAAGTGTCGTGAGGGTTGCGGTCCTGAGAGTCTTCAAAGAGCGCATGATGTGCGTCTCCTCCTGCTATGGAAGGGGCAAGCGCTTTCGCTCCGCCTTCCGGAAGCGGGCCGTCCGGTTCCGTCGCGTCGCGATGGGAGGCATCGCCGGCGGTTCTCGGCCCTGCGCGTCAAAGTAGGAGCCCGGAAACGCGAAGTGTAATTAAAGAAAGATAATGTTTTCAGGCCTTGCCGGCCTGGCGTTGCGCCCTAGAGTTGAGCCGGCAAACAATTTCGCGTGACTGAAAATCACCGTTCGGTGAGCTTCAGTTCAATGCGTCGGTTCTTGTTGCGGGCGTCTTCGGTGTCGGCGGGGTCGAGCGGCTGGAATTCGCCGAAGCCGGCCGCAACCAGCCGGTTGGCGGGCACGCCGTTCTCGATCAGGAACTTGACCACCGAGGTCGAACGCGCCGTCGACAATTCCCAATTGTCGCGATAGCGGCCGGCGCCGGACAGCGGCTTGTTGTCGGTGTGGCCGTCGACGCGCAGCACCCAGTTGATCTCGGGCGGGATTTCCTTTTGCAACTCGATGATGGCGTCGGCGAGCTTCTTCATCTCGACCTTGCCGGCATCGTTGATCACTTCGGAGCCGGTCGGGAACAGAACTTCCGACTGGAAGACGAAGCGGTCGCCGACGATGCGGATGTTCTCGCGATCGGCGAGGATTTCGCGCAGGCGGCCGAAGAAGTCGGAGCGGTACCGGTTCAGTTCCTGCACGCGCTGCGCCAGCGCGACGTTGAGCCGACGGCCGAGATCGGCGATCTTGGTGTTGGAATCGCGGTCGCGCGTTTCGGACACGTTGAGGGCGTCCTCGAGCGCGCCGATCTGCTTGCGCAGTGCCGCGATCTGCTGGTTCAGGATCTCGACCTGGCTCAGCGCCTGCTGGCTGATCTGGCGCTGGCTGTCGAGTTCGCCGCCGAGCTCCGCGGCGCGCTGGTTGGCGGCGTCGCCGGCGCCGGCGCCTTGCGCCAGCAACTGCTCGAGCCGGCTCCTTTCTGCTTCCGCCGCCGACAGCGACGCCTGCAGATTGGCCAGCGAATCGTCCTTGTCCTGCGCGGTCGAACGCTCCAGCGCCAGCAGCTGCGTCAGTTCGTTGATCTGCGAGTTGAGGCGCGTGAGCGCCGTATCCTTGCCGGAGAGTTCGCGGCCGAGCAGGAACTGCGCCAGCACGAAAACGGTAAGCAGGAACATGATGGCGAGCAGCAGCGTCGACAGCGCGTCGACGAAGCCCGGCCAATAGTCGATCCGGCGATCGGTGCGCCGGCCCCTGGCGAGAGCCATGCTAGTGGACCCCGGGTTTCTTCAGCGCGTCGGCGATCTTTTCCAGCGTGTTGCGCATCGCCTTCTGCTCGTCCGACTGGGCCTCGACCCAGTCGCGCATGATCTGCTGCTCGGAGCGCATGTTCTTGACCAGGCCGGAAATGCCGTCGGCGAGATTGGCCATGGCGGTGGCGACGCGCGGATTGGAGCCGCCGCCGCTTTCCTGCATGCTGCGCAGCCGTTCCGACAGGACCCGGATCTCGTCGGAGGATTCAGTCTTGGCCGGGTCGGCGACGGCGATGTCGGAGGAGAGATCGGTGACCGAGGACAGCCAGTTTTCAAGCTCGGTATAGAATCGGGTCTGGGCGCGGCCGGCCTGCAGGTCGAGGAAGCCTAGCACCAGCGACCCGGAAAGACCGAACAGCGAGGACGAAAAGGCCGTGCCCATGCCGGCCAGCGGCGCCGACAGCCCCTGCTTCAGCGAATCGAGCACGGCGGCGGCGTCGCCGGTGCCGGGATCGAGCGATTCGATGGTTTCGCGGATCGAGCCGATGGTGTTGAGCAGGCCCCAGAAGGTGCCGAGCAGACCGAGGAACACCAGCAACCCGACGAGATAGCGCGAGGTGTCGCGGCTTTCGTCGAGGCGGGTGGCGATCGAATCCAGCATGGTGCGCATCGAAGACGTCGAGAAGGCGACCGTCGAGGAGCGGCCGATCATCGCCTTCATCGGCGCCAGCAGCACCGGCTCGGTGGTTTCGGAACCGGCGCGGAAGGAATTGACCCAGCGCACTTCGCGAAACAGTCGTCCGACCTGGGCGAAGGCGAGCAGGATGCCGACCACAAGGACGCCGACGATGAGGCCATTGAGGCCGGGATTGCTCCCGAAAGCGGTCGAGATCTGGCGGGTGAGGATGGCGGCGATGAAGGCGACGATGACCAGGAAGATGACCATGGTCAGGAGGAAGACCTGCGGGCTCGACAGTTTGTGCGGATCGTACATCAGGACATCAGAACGCCTGCCCACGCCGAAGGATCTGAGAAAAGCCATCCGTGCCCCGTTTCCGATGCTCTATTTGCCTTGACGCAATTCCGAACGGGAAGCCGCTCATACTTCCCTGGAACTGCTCCAGTGCCGCCGATCACGTAATTCGCGACTCTAAACGGAATTGTGACCAAATTGAATGGCGCTTGGCAATATTGCCCGACTGTCGGGCCGCACCACGCCGTTCAGAGGCGGTTGACGACCAGGCAGTCGACCATGGCGGCAAGATGCAGCCCGGCGCCGGTGACGACAAAGCCGTGCCAGAGGGCATTGTGAAAGCGCAGGCGTTTCCAGGCGAAGAAGATGACGCCGCAGGAGTACACGATGCCGCCGGCGACAATCAGCGCGATCGAAGTCGTCGGCAACGTCGCCACCAGCGGCTTGACCAGGACGACGCCGCTCCAGCCGATGGCGAGATAGAAGACAATGGCCAGACGGTCGAAGCGGCCGGGCAGGAACACTTTCATGGCAATGCCGGTCAAAGCAGCGGTCCAGACAAGGACAATCATCGGCAGCGCCAGCGGCGAGCCGTCGAGCTGGGCCAGAAAGGGCGTGTAGGTCGCGGCGATCAGGAGGTAGATCGCCGCATGATCGAAGCGCCGCAAGATCCACTTCGCCGGCGACGTCACCGGCCACAGATTGTAGGTCAGCGAAATCGACAGCACAGTCAGCAGCGACACCACAAAGAAGGCGGCGGCGATGTATTCGCCGGGACCGGCATGGAAGGCGGCCAGTGCCAGCAAGGCCGAGCCGGCTGCTATCGCCAGCACGATGCCGACCGCATGGACGATGCCATCGGCGATCATCTCCGCACGCGAGTAGTGCCAACGCCCGACATAAGGGATTTCAACTGGCTGGTCTGGCTGCGCTTCTCGCGAGGATAGTGAAGGTATGCTCGTCATAAAAAATCCTGCGTCACCCTTATCTGGGCGGCCGCCGGGCAGTATTTCAAGCTTTGATTGCGGTTTTGCGACCGCGGCGCTTCAGCACGCCGCGCCGGCATGCCAAGTGATCAGCGCGCCGAAAGCGGCTTCTTCACCGCCTTGAGCAGCGCGCGCTGGATGACCTCGTTGCCGGCGACGAGCGAACCCGCCTCGAGCATATCCTGGCCTCCATCCATGTCGGAGACGAAGCCACCGGCCTCGCGGATCAGCAGCAGGCCGGCGGCAATGTCCCAGGCCGACAGGCCGGTTTCCCAAAAGCCGTCCATGCGGCCGGCCGCGACATAAGCGAGATCGAGCGCCGCGGAACCCAGGCGGCGCACGCCCGAGACCTCGGCCATCACATTGCGCAACTCGACGAGGAAATTGCCGTGCTGGCCGCGGCCGAGATGCGGCACGCCGCAGCCGATGACGCAGTCGGTGAGCTTGCTGCGGCCGGCAACGCGCAGCCGGCGATCGTTCATGAAGGCGCCGCCGCCGCGCTCGGCGGTGTAGAGCTCATCCATTGCCGGATTGTAGATGACGGCGGCGACCAACTGGCCCTGTCGCTCCAGCGCGATCGAGATGGAAAAGATCGGAATGCCGTGCAGGAAATTGGTGGTGCCGTCGAGCGGGTCGACGATCCAACGGTGCTGGTCGTCGTCCCCTGCGATCATGCCGCGCTCTTCCATCAGGAAGGCATAGCCCGGCCGCGCCTTCGACAGTTCGGCAAACAGGATGTCCTCGGCCTTGCGGTCGGCTTGGCTGACATAGTCGCCCGGTCCCTTCATCGACACCTGCAGGTTCTGCACCTCGCCGAAGTCGCGCGACAGCGAGCGGCCGGCCTTCATGGCGGCCTGGACCATGACATTGAGAAGTGCGGAGCGTGCCATCGTATCTGTTCCTGCCTACGCGTCAGTCTGCGCGGCGCATGTAGGTGAGTTCGTTGGTGTCGACGACGATGCGTTCGCCGGCGCCGATGAATGGCGGCACCAGCACGCGGATGCCGTTTTCCAGCACCGCCGGCTTGTACGAGGACGCGGCCGTCTGGCCCTTCACCACCGGGTCGGCCTCGGTGATGGTCAGCGTCACCTGGTCGGGCAGCGAAATGCCGATCGGCCTGTCCTCATAGAGCTGGACCGTCACCATCATGCCGTCCTGCAGGAAGGCGGCGCGGTCGCCGACGAAATCCTTCGCCAGCTCGAGCTGCTCGTAGCTCTGCGTGTCCATGAACACCAGCGCGTCATCCTGGGCGTAGAGGAAGGAAAAATCCTTCAGATCGAGCCGGATCTGCTCGACGGTCTCCGCTGAGCGGAAGCGCTCGTTGAGCTTGGTGCCGTTGATCAGGTTCTTCAGTTCGACCTGGTTGTAGGCGCCGCCTTTGCCGGGCTTGACGGTGTTGGTCCTGACCGCCACCCAAAGGCCGCCATCGTGCTCGATGACATAGCCGGGACGGATTTCGTTGCCATTGATCTTGGCCATGATGAGATTGATCCGGGATGCTAGCAACGGCTTGGCCGTTGATATGAGGATGGTCGCTGGATAAGCGATTTCGGGCTCCCAAGACCACAAATCGGCAGGAGAGGCAAGGGATGCCAGATCGCCCGACAAGGGCTGCTAGCCTCAAACCTGGGCCGCAATGACTTTGCCGACGGCCTCGACGATGGCGTCCGCAGCCTCAGTCTGCCGGTTGAGATGAGGCGAACGAAGTGCGGCGACCTGCAAGGAAAGGTCGACATCTTCCGTGTTGACCAGCATGAGGCCGTCGGGAAGTCCGCGCCTTGCAAGACGCAACGGCACTAGCCCAAGGCCGTGCCCCCGACGGACCCATTCCATCTGCAAGGCCGGATCCTGTATCTCCGCCGCGATCTCGAAATAACGCCTTCCGCCGACCAGAACGGACGTGAGCTTCTGGCGCGCGTCGCAAGGTGCCGGACTAAGCACCCACGGCATGGGTGTCCGGCCACCGTCTTCCGGATCGGCGACGGTGGACGCAGCTATGACGCCAAGACGTTCAGTGCCAAGCGCTTCCGGACCTGGCTTGTCCGACGATCGCAGAACAATCGTCACATCGAGCTCGCCGCGTTCGAATTGATCGATCAGTTCGGCGCTCCAGCCGGTCTTGAGCCGTAGCGACACTTTCGGGAACGCCGCCGCGGCGTTGGCGATGGCCCCGGCGATGTCGCGGTCCGAGAGGCCATGAGCGAGGCCAAGGCGGAACAGACCTTCCGGCTCGGTCTTTCCGGCGAAGGATTTCAGCGCTTCTACGGAAGCGATGATATCGCGTCCGCGCGCCAGCACTCCCAGCCCCGTCGGCGTCAGTCGCGGCGGCTTTTGCCGGCGGTCGAGCAGCGTCGTGCCAAGCATGTCCTCCAGCCGCTGGATTTGCCGGGTCACAGCCGGCTGCGTCAGCGGCAGGCGCCGGGCGACCTTCTGGATCGAGCCCTCCTCGGCAAACAGGGCGAGCGTGCGCAATTCCTCAAGCATAGTCAGAACGATGTTTTGCAAGCATAATCATTCTGAACATTATGAATTTGAAATCCACCGCCTGGCAAGCGATTTTCCTTTCAAACGGAAGGACAATGACAATGAAGGCAATCGAACTGCAGAGCCCAGGCGGCATCGACAATCTCATGATGGTCGAACGGCCAACGCCGGAACCCGGCCGTCAGGAGATGATCGTCCGCGTCAAGGCGACGGCGCTCAACTACCGCGATGTCGAGATCGCGCGCGGCAGCTATCACACGACATTCCCCTTGCCGCTGGTGCCGCTTTCCGACGGCGTCGGCGAGGTCGTTGCGGTTGGCTCCGAGGTCAGCCGCTTCAAGGTCGGCGACCGGGTCTGCGGCACGTTCTGGCAGCGATGGGTCGGCGGCAGCTTCGCCATGGCCGAACCCTCATACCAGCGCGGTGGCCCCATCGATGGGCTGCTAAGCGAATTCGCCCGGCTGGACGAACAGGCGGCGGTCATCGCCCCGGCGCAGCTCAGCGATGTCGAGGCGGCGACGTTGCCTTGCGCCGCGGTCACTGCCTGGCATGCGTTGTTCACCGAGGGCAAGCTCAAGCCAGGCGAAACCGTGCTCAGCCTCGGCACCGGCGGCGTGTCGCTGTTTGCCGTGCAGTTGGCAAGGGCGGCCGGCGCGCGCGTCATTGTTACGTCGAGCAGCGATGAGAAGCTTGCCCGGGCGAAGGGGCTTGGCGCGCATCACGGCATCAACTACCGCGACAATCCGGACTGGTCGTCGGCCGTGCTGGCGCTGACCGATGGCCGCGGCGCGGACCACATCATCGAAGTCGGTGGTCCCCAGAGTTTCGCGCAGTCGCTCAAGGCGTCGGCGCGCGGCGCCCAGATCAACGTCATCGGCTATCTCGGCGGCAGCGAAGGGGTGATCAATCCGCTCGACATCTTCCGACGCCAGGTGAAAGCACGCGGCATACCGGTCGGCTCGCGCGAGTCCTTCGAAGCGATGAACCGGGCGCTCGCCGTCAATCGGCTGCGGCCGGTGATCGACCGGGTCTTCCCATGGGCAGAGGCAGCGCAGGCCTTTCGCCATCTCGAACACGGCTCTCCCTTCGGCAAGGTCGTGCTGGATCATACACAGTGACGTTGCGTGTCAGGGCAGGCGGTTGGCCTTCTGCAAGGCTTGCTTTGTCTGATCGTCGGTCAGCCCTTGCAGGAAATCGTCCATCTCCGGATCGATAAGGCCGGCGCGGCGGGCGACCACATACCAGGCCCCGGCCAGGATCAGGTCGGGGTCGGTTCCGATGCCGCCCATATAGAGCTTTGCCAACCGGTTCTGGGCAGCGACATTGCCGCCTTCAGCTGCCTGCTTCATCCAGTTGAAGCCGGATTTCAGGTCGCGAACACCGCCCCGGCCCTCGATCATCCAGGCGGCAAGATCGATCTGCGCGGTGTCGTAGTTCTGCCTGGCAGCCTGTGCCAGCAAGCTGCGGGCCTTTGCATCGTCGCGGGTTTTGCCGCCGACGCCATTGGCATAAACCTGCGCCATCGCATACTGGGCGTCGGCAAGCCCTGTCGCCGCGGCACGCTCATAATAAGGCACAGCCCTGGCGAGGCCGGCATCGCCCGGATCCTGCTGCACGAGCAATTGCGCGAAGTTGAACTGCGCCAGCCGGTTGCCGGCCTCGGCGGCGGCCTGCATCAACGCATAAGCTCCCTTCTCGTCCTTCTTGACGTAGCGGCCGTCGAGCAGCATCAGCGCATACTGGAACTGCGATTCAGGAATCCCCTGCTCGGCGGCCTGCGCATACCATTTGGCGGCTTCCGCTGGGTTGAGCGGCACGCCCAACCCGCGCGACAGGATCTCGGCCACCAGCGTTTGCGCCGCCGGGTCGCCATTCTTGGCCCGCACCAGCGCCAGATTGTAGGCGGTCTTGTAAAGACCGCGCTGGAAAGCGCCATAGGCGGGGTCCGCCGGCTTGGCGCCGAAACGCTCTGGGTTGATCGCGTCGGCCGACGGCAGCGGCGCGGTTGTCGCGGGCTGCGGCAGCGGGGTGTCGATCGGCTTTTCGATATGGACGCCGGAATCCGTGGCACCGGCTTTCGGGGCACCCGTATCGGGGGCGACCGCATCCGGCACGCTGAGGGCGGGCGCGCTGGTGTCCGGCCTCGGCTGCGGCAGCGGAACGGTCTCCGCCGCGATCGCTGCCCCGCTCATCAAGGCCGCAACGAGAACCGCGAGAGGAAGTCCATGTCGGCGCACGTCAGCCCTCGAAGCGCGGCGCGGTTTGGTCGAGCAGCGCATTGGCGGCGGCAATCGCCGCCTTCGGATCGGCGCCTTCGGCCAAGACGGCGCTGGACAGCGCCACGAACTCGGCGCCAGTGGCGGCCACCGCTTCTACCGAAGCGATGGCGGAACCGGCCATGACGACGCAAGGGATCTCAATCACGTCCGCCCACCATTGCCCGAGCGACAGGTTGCGCGGATGCGGTTCCGGCTTGTTGTCGTAGCCGAAGCGGCCGAAGAAGATGTAGTCGGGCCTGGTTTCGCCGAGTTCCAGCGCGTCGTCGCGCGTCTTGGCGCCGCCGGCGCCGACCATCATCTTGCCCTGGAAGTGTTCGATGGTCTCGGCGAGCGCGTCCTTGGAAACCTCGACATGAATGCCGTCGGCCTGGACACGGCCGGCAATGCGGGTATCGCCGGCGATGATGACGGCGATGCCGGCCGCTTGCGCGGCCGGTACGATCTGTTCTGCGAAGGCCTGGAAGGCAGCCTCGTCCATGCCGTTCTCAGGCAGGATCAGGGAAGCGATATCACCGCCGTCGAAGGCAGCCGCAATGCGCTGCGCCGGAGCGTCCTTGGGTGCGATCAGCACGATGCGGCAGCGGTTGGGGGGTGTTGCGTCGTTCATGGCTTTCGATCCCGGGTTTCGCCTATGCCGGGCGAAGATGGTTGCATTGCGGCATAGAACAAAGCGCCCGCCTTGAACAGGCGGGCGGGGATCGATGAGATGGCTTTGGTTTACGATCGCCGGCGAGCCGACGCTCTGCCGCTCATTTGACGGCTTGCGGGCTTTCGACCGTTGGTTTGGCTTTCCACAAAGTCCAGCCGAGGTTCATGCCGGCGGCGGCGACCAGGATCGCGGCGGCGCCGACGAGCTGGGCCGGATGCAGCCGGTGGCCGAAAGCCATGACATCGACCAGGATCGCCACGACAGGATAGATGAAGGACAGCGACCCCTGCAGATGCGTCGGCAGTTTCTGGATGGCGGCGTACATGAATATGTACACCAGGCCCGTGTGAACGACGCCAAGCGTGGCCAGCATGGCCCAGCTCCAGGCATCTGCGGGCAAATGCGAGAGGTTGGCGAAGGGCGCCAGCATGACGACGCCGACGCAGACCTGGATCAGCGCGATCAGATGCGGCGGGGTGCCCTTGAGCTTCTTGGCGACGATTGCCGCGACAGCCCAGAAGAAGGCCGCTCCGAGCGCCATGACGATGCCGATGACATAATCTGTGCCGGTTATGCCGGAACCGACACCCGCATCGGGCCCTGTCTGCACGATCAGCAGCATGCCGGCGAAGGCGATGCCGAGCCAGGTCAGCTTGGCCAGGGTCAGCCGCTCGCCGAAGAACAGCGCGCCGAAGCCGACCAGCATGAAGGGCTGCGTGTTGTAGACCGCCGTGGCAATCGAGATCGAGGCGCGGGAGAAGGCGCTGAACAGCAACAGCCAGTTGATGACAATGGCCGCGCCGCCAAGAGCGGCGATGGCAACAATGCGCAGCGTCAGCCTGCCGCGCAGCAACCCGAGTGCCGCGCAGGTGATCAGCAGCGCCACCGCGCCGAAGGCGCAGCGCCAGAACACCACGTCCATAACGGGCTGGCCCGACATGACGACAAACCAGCCGATCGTGCCGACGATCGTCATCGCCGCCGTCATCTCGATCGTGCCGCGTACCGTGTTGTCCATGACAATACCTCTATCTGTTGAGGCCATAATCTCATGCCGCCTTGAGGGTTTATATGCCCTATGAAAGGTGATAAGGGCACAACACCTTATTTAATAAGGCGCGCGCTGCCCTTTTGCGAGGAGATGAAAATGCTGGACGAGTTGGACAGAAAGCTTCTCGACATCCTGATCCTGGATTCGCGGACTTCGTTGAAGGATCTGGCGCAGCAGGTCGGGCTGTCGTCGCCGAGCGTCTCGGAACGGCTGCGGCGGCTCGAGGAACGCGGCGTCATCCGCGCCTTCACCATCGAGATCGACCCGGAGGCGCTGGGGTTTCCGCTGCAGGCGATCGTGCGGGTGCGGCCACTGCCGGGCAAGCTGCACATCGTGCAGAAGCTGATCGAGGAGATCCCGGAATTCGGCGAATGCGACAAGGTCACCGGCGACGACTGTTTCGTGGCCCGGCTCTACGTGCGCTCCATCGGCGAGCTCGACAAGCTTCTCGACCGCATCGCCGACAAGGCGGAGACCAGCACCGCCATCATCAAGGCGCAGCCGATCCGGCGCCGTCCGCCGCCACTGAATTAAGCTCCAGCTTGTAGCCGATGTGGCTGGCCTTGAAGCCGAGCCGGTCATAGAAGCGATGCGCGTCCTGGCGGCTCTTGTTGGTGGTCAGCTGGACAATCTTGCAGCCGCGTTCACGGCACTGTTCGACCGCCCATTCCAGCAGACGCTGTCCCAGCCGTTCGCCGCGGCGGTCCGCGGCGACGCGCACAGCCTCGATCTGGCCGCGCAAGGCGCCCTGCAGCGACAGCCCGGCGAGATAGCTGATCTGCAACGTGCCGATGACGCGGCCGCTATCCGTCATCACGGCAAGAAACTGGTTGGGGTCGGCGTCGATGGCGGCAAAGGCGTCGCGATAGGCCTTGGCGAGTGGCTCGGTCGCATCCTCGCGGCTGCGGCCAAGCGGATCGTCGGCGAGCATGGCTACGATGGCAGGCAGGTCGGCCGCTTCGGCGCGGCGGATGTGGGGTTCGCTCATTGTCAAAAACCTGGGGTCAAAAACCTGGGGTCAAAAACCTGGGGTCAAAACCTGGGGCCAAAACCTGGGGTCAAAACCTGATGTGCATCGGACGGCGCCCTTATGCATCGGCGGCGATCTTGCCGTAAATCCGGAACCGTCGCTTTACGCACAGTTGATCGACACGGCCGGCATTTTCCCGGTCGCGGCGCAAGGGTTTCTGGGCTATTGCAGGGCAACCGTCTTCCCTCCAGCATTTCCAGTTCATGTCAGGTCTGCTCGCCGATCCGTGGTTTTATGCCGCCGCCATTCCGGCGGTGATACTTGTCGGGCTGTCGAAAGGCGGCTTCGGCGGCGCTGTCGGCTTCGTTGGCGTGCCTTTGATGGCGCTGGCCATGCCGCCGGTGCAGGCGGCGGCCATCCTGCTGCCGATCCTGTGCCTGATGGACATCGTTTCGGTGTGGACGTGGTGGGGCGTCTACGACAGAAAGATGCTGGTCGACATGATGCCGGGCGCGGTGATCGGCATTGGGCTCGGCTGGCTGACGGCAGCGCTCGTAACCGAAGAGATGGTGCGGCTGATCGTCGGCGCTGTCGCGCTGATCTTCGTGCTGCGCTGGCTCTATCTCCAGTTCCGCCACGGTTCCGACCATGCGGCGGCGCCCAACCGCATCGCCGCCGCCTTCTGGGGCACCGTCGCCGGCTTCACCAGCTTCGTCGCCCATGTCGGCGGGCCCCCCTTCCAGGTCTATGCGCTGCCGATCCGGCTCGATCCGAAGGTGCTGTCGGGGACATCGGCGATCTTCTTTGCCGCCACCAACGCGCTGAAGCTGATCCCCTACTTCGCGCTTGGCCAGTTCGACACCGCCAACCTGACGGCGTCGGCCGTGCTGATGCCGCTGGCGCCGCTGGCCACCATCGCCGGCGCCTGGCTGGTGCGGCGCATGCGGCCGGAGATTTTTTATCCCTTCACCTACGCGACCGTGGCCGTGGTCGCGGTCAAGCTGCTTTGGGACGGGATCGCCGGCCTGCTCTAAATCCCGCTCAGGCGGCTGCCGGTTTGGTTCGCGGGGCGCTCGCAAAGGTCAGCGATGCACCACCAACGACCACGACCGCCATGGCGCCGAGAGTGGCGATGTCGTGCGCGGTCGGCTTCAGCACCATGTCGGCGACGACGACGATCATGATGACGAAATCGAACTTGACGATCCGTATCATGCGGCGCCCAAACGCTATGGCAGCCGGGGTCATGCCGTCCGCGGCAAGCATTGTGGCAAGCTTTTCGAACGAAGGCTTCAGCACGAGGATACCGGTCAGAAACGCGGCGGCGTAGCCGCAAAGGCCGATGACGACCCAAAGGTCGGAGAAGCCGGTCCATAGCGAAGTCAGCACCAGACCAGAAGCCAGGGTCGCGATAGACGCCGGCACGAACAGACGCAAGCCGAGTTTGTCCGTCGTTCTCAGCATGACCATCAGCGTCTCGTCGTCGCCGTCGCGATCGGCGAGTATCGAAACCAGCAGCATGGCGAAACCGCCGCCGAGCCAGAGGATCGCTGCCATGACATGCAGGAATTTGAAGAGAGAATACCAGTCCATTGCCGCTCCTTGTGCATCGTTCCGGGGGTAAACGCTGCTATCGCGCGTCTGCTTCCGAAGGAGGGCGGATTATCTCCGTACATGTATCCAGAAGATGCCGCGTGGGTGCCGGCTTGTTGCGGTGGCGCCGTCGCCGGATTTTACCGCCAGCCCGCACAATACCCGGCATTTGCCGGATAGACGCCGTGTCGGCATTGGCTGGTTTCGCGGCATGATCCTGAAACCTGCGGGGACTAAGCCGCTCGCGACCGACGCTCCATTTTGGCCGCGCGCGGTCGGACCAAGTCTGCAACAACCAACGAGGGTATCCCATGCAAGGCGTAGCACGAAATTTCTTCACCCTGGCCGTCATCTATTCCCTGTGCGGCATGGCGCTCGGCCTGCATATGGCGATCTCCAATGACCATGGGCAGATGCCGACCCACGCGCACACCATGGTGGCGGGCTGGCTGATGTCGGCGGTGTTTGCCTTCTTCTACCACCTGTTTCCAGCGGTCGGGCAAAAGACGATTGCCGTCGTGCATTTCTGGCTGACGGCAATCTGCGGCATCGCACTGATGATTGGGCTTTACTTTGAACTTGCCGGCCATCCGGAGATCGAGCCGGTGCTGGCTTCCTCCTCGATGGGGTTTTATGCGGCAATGCTGCTGTTCGCCTTCATTTCCTTGCCGGCTGTGTGGAAGAAGGCATGAACAAGCCGACGATCAGGCTTAGGGCTCCGTTGTGCTGATACGGCACAGAAGGGCAGCGGTCGATCAAGAAATATCCGCGCCGTTAAGGGTTCATTAAGCTTTACAGGTGTTTACTATGTCCATCCAGTGATCTGGATTCTTACCGAGTGGTTGGAGCCACTTCGTTTGACGCCTCCCTGTTAAACTCCTGAGAGCCGCCTTATCCGCGGCTCTTTTTTTGTCTGCTTTTGGTCCGCTTGGCGCCCCTGCGCAGGCGTTAACCGTTTGTTAAACATGTGCTTGCCTTCGCCGGCGGCGAAGCGCATTTTCAAGCTTCAGTCATCTAGGGTGCCGGCGTGACGGCGAGAAGCCGAATCAGCCGACGGGGCAGTGCAGGGGCGTATCGATGAACGAGCCTTCGAAGGGCATCGCGAAAACCATCAAGCTGGCGGAACGCCGGGTTTTCTCCCAATCCTTCAAACCGCTCTACCAGGAAGGCATGGGCCTGGTCGAACAGGCAGCCGAGTATCTTGACGGCAAGGGCCGGGCCGAGGCCAAGAAGCTGTCCAGGCTGGCGGCGACGCTCTATGCGGCCGAATCGATGCGGCTGACCACAAGGTTGATGCAGGTCGCCTCCTGGCTGCTTTTGCAGCGGGCGGCAAATTCCGGCGAGATGACCCGCGACCAGGTCGCTTCGGAAAAATCCAAGGTGCGTCTCGACACCGCCTCGGCGCATGACGAAGCGGTCGGCTGGGGCGAACTGCCGAAGGATTTCCTCGACCTCGTCACCCGCTCGCTGCGCCTGCAGGCGCTGGTGCGCCGCATGGACGAAGAGATCTATGGCGGCGCGTTTGCCGAGACGCCGGTAACAGGCCGCCGCGCCAATCCGGTTTCCGACCAGATCACGCTGCTGAATACGGCTTTCGCTCGAGGTTAAACGCTTCCCGTTTCCGGTTTGTTCACATTTCCCTGACATCGCTGTGCGCCGGAGGTAGACTTCGCGCATGAGGGAAGCGATTCGCATTATCGGTATCGATCCGGGGCTGAGGCGCACCGGATGGGGCATCGTCGAGAGCCTCGGCAACTCGCTGCGCTTTATCAGTTCCGGCACTGTACGCTCCGACGACAAGGCGGCGCTGGCGACACGGCTCTGCCAATTGCATGACGGGCTGGCCGAGATCCTGCATGCGGCCATGCCGCAGGAAGCGGCCGTCGAGCAAACCTTCGTCAACAAGGATGCGGTGGCGACACTGAAGCTCGGCCAGGCGCGCGGCATAGCCATGCTGGTGCCGGCGCGCGCCGGCCTTGTCGTCGCCGAATATGCCCCCAATGCCGTCAAGAAGGCGGTGATCGGCGTTGGCCATGGCGACAAGAAGCAAATCCACATGATGGTCAAGGTGCTGTTGCCGAAAGCCGTTTTCGACACCGAACATGCCGCCGACGCGCTAGCTATCGCCATCTGCCACGCGCATCACCGGCAAAGCGTCGCCTATAGGATGGCGCTGGCATGAGGGATCACGCATGATCGGCAAATTGAAAGGCACGCTGGACGAGATCGACGAGGATTTCTGCCTCGTCGATGTGCACGGCGTCGGCTATGTCGCCTATTGCTCGGCGCGCACGCTGGCCGCGCTGCCTTCGCCCGGCGAGGCGGTGGTGCTGTTCATCGAGACCTATGTGCGCGAGGACATGATCCGGCTTTACGGTTTCCAGTCGGTGCTTGAGCGCGAGTGGTTCCGGCTGTTGATGAGCAATGTGCAAGGCGTCGGCGCCAAGGTGGCGCTGGCCATCCTGTCGACGCTGGCGCCGGCAGACCTCGCCAATGCGATCGCGCTGCGCGACATCGCCATGGTCAGCCGCGCGCCCGGCGTCGGCAAGAAGGTGGCCGAGCGCATCGTCACCGAGTTGAAGAACAAGGCGCCGGCCTATGCCGGAACCGCCTCCGGCACCATCGGCCTTAAGCAGGAGCTCGGCGAAGGCGTGGCGCCGGCGCCGATTACCGACGCCGTCTCGGCGCTGGTCAATCTCGGCTATTCGCGCGACACAGCAGCCAATGCTGTCGCGGCGGCGCTGAAGACGGCCGGCGAGGACGCCGATGCCTCGAAGCTCATTCGTTTCGGGCTGAAGGAACTGGCGCGGTGAGTGATTGCTTGTCCGGTCCTTTGCCCTGTGCGAGGAAGGCCGCATGAGCCTTTCACCCCGCCTCATTGCCCCGGAAAAGCGCGGCGAGGATGCTGAGCAGACCTTGCGGCCGCAGACGCTCGCCGATTTCGTCGGCCAGGCCGCAGTGCGGGCCAATCTCAAAGTCTTCATCGAGGCCGCCAAGGGCCGCGGCGAGGCGCTTGACCATGTGCTGTTCGTCGGGCCGCCGGGGCTTGGCAAGACAACGCTGGCGCAGATCATGGCGCGCGAGCTCGGCGTCAATTTCCGCTCGACCTCCGGTCCGGTGATCGCCAAGGCCGGCGATCTCGCCGCACTTCTCACCAATCTGGAAGACCGCGATGTACTGTTCATCGACGAGATCCACCGGCTCAATCCGGCAGTCGAGGAAATCCTCTATCCGGCGATGGAGGATTTCCAGCTCGACCTGATCATCGGCGAAGGTCCGGCGGCACGCTCGGTCAAGATCGATCTTGCCCGCTTCACGCTCGTCGCCGCCACCACCAGGCTCGGCCTTTTGACCAACCCGCTGCGCGACCGTTTCGGCATTCCGGTGCGGCTCAATTTCTATTCTGTCGAGGAACTGGAGCAGATCGTGCGGCGCGGCGCCCGCATCCTGCAAATGCCGCTTCGCGCCGATGGCGCGCTGGAGATCGCACGTCGCGCCCGCGGCACGCCGCGCATCGCCGGCCGGCTGCTGCGCCGGGTGCGCGACTTCGCCTCCGTTGCCGGCGACGGTCACGTCGACAAGCAGGTTGCCGACGAAGCCCTGACGCGGCTGGAGGTCGACGCGCTCGGCCTCGACGCGCTCGACCGCCGCTATCTCTCGATGATCGCGCGCAATTTCGGTGGTGGGCCGGTCGGCATCGAAACCATCGCCGCCGGCCTGTCCGAGCCGCGCGACGCCATCGAGGACATTATCGAGCCCTATCTGATCCAGCAGGGTTTCATCCAACGCACGCCACGCGGCCGCGTGCTGACCGCCAATGCCTGGCG
The DNA here is from genome assembly GCF_040322455.1 of Mesorhizobium sp. M0139. NCBI lineage: Bacteria > Pseudomonadati > Pseudomonadota > Alphaproteobacteria > Hyphomicrobiales > Phyllobacteriaceae > Mesorhizobium > Mesorhizobium sp. M0139. Next base: position 54,765 of record NZ_JAMYTN010000001.1, on the reverse strand, counting down.
CCATCTCGGCCTCGACGCACCGAAGGATCTGGCGCAGCAGCAGATCAACCTGTTCCAGGAAGAGTAACGGAGATTTGTCCTCCGGAACGGGCTGTCTGCGCAGAATTTCCTCAAGCCTGCCAGCGTGAAGGCGCATTCCTGGATGCTATCGGGCGTCGTAGTGTCGGCGCGAACTGCTCCGATCAAGCGTCGGAGCCAGAAAAGTGATCACCAGACGCGGGTTCCTGAAATTCGTCGGGGGTTCGTTCCTCTCGCTGGCGTCGCTCAGTGCCTATGCGGTCGGCATCGAGCCGATGCTGTTGACCCATGTGAAGCGCTACCGGCTGACGCCGCCGCATTGGCCGGCGGGCTTGAAGCTGCGCGTTGTAGCACTTGCCGATATTCACGCCTGCCGCCCCTGGATGACGCCTGAGCGGATCGCTTCGCTCGTCGAGGGTGCGAACGTGCTGCAGCCCGATCTGATCGTACTGCTCGGCGACTATATCTCAGGCATGTCCCTGGTGACGAACCGGGTGGAGGCCCATGAATGGGCTCCGGCCTTGTCAGGACTGAAGGCGCCGCTTGGTGTCCTGTCGATCCTCGGCAATCACGACTGGTGGCACGATCCTTTCGCGCAGCAGGCCGGAGCGGGGCCGACTGTGGCGCGCAAGGCATTGGAGGAAGCCGGCATCTCGGTTCTGGAGAACGACGCTGTGCGTCTGGAAAAGAATGGATACGGCTTCTGGATCGCCGGACTCGCCGACCAGCTGGCCCTGTTACCGAACAAGGCCGCAGGCCGCGACAAATTTGAAGGCCTCGACGATCTCGACGGCACGCTGGCCAAGATCACCGACCAGGCACCGATCATCCTGCTTGCGCATGAGCCTGACATTTTCCCGAAAGTGCCGTGGCGGGTTTCGCTGACGCTGTCGGGCCACACACATGGCGGGCAGGTCAGGCTGTTCGGCTATTCACCGGTGGTGCCGTCCCGCTTCGGCAACCGCTTTGCCTATGGCCATGTCGTCGAGAATGACCGCAATTTGATCGTGTCAGGCGGGCTCGGCTTCAGCATCGCGCCGGTGCGCTTTGGCATGCGGCCGGAGATCCTGCAGATCGACCTCGGTTAGAGCATGCCGGTATTCAGGTGATGCCGGCCTGCAAATGAGGTGTTCCTGCGCTTCCGGTAGTCACGGACCAAAGTCCGCTCCGTTCCGGTTCTCGGACCCCTCATTTCCGACTCGGCCTGATCTGGATCTCGACATGCCCTAGGGCTAATGGAGCGAGCGGATTGCATCCATCACGGCGGGTTCGGCCTTTTCGCCGTTGAAGGCATCGACGATGCCGAAGGCGCCGCCAAAACTCCACACCGACCATGAGAAGCCATGCGCCTCGGCGCGCGCGATCATGTCCTTGACATAGGCGGCGCGGTATTTGGGCGGCATCACATAGGGGTTGCCATACTCCTGGCGGATCATGCCGAACTCGCCCAGCGTGATGTTTTCCGGCTTGATGGCGTTGGCCTTCGCCCAGGCCTCGACCTTTTCGAACGGCGCATCCATGACGCCGAGCAGCTTTTCGTCCGTGTCCATGCTGGCGGCTTGTTCATCGAGATAGGCGAGCAGGCCGTTCCGTTTGGTCCATGGCGCCTCGGCTTTTATCTTGGCGCGGATCGCATCCAGCGTCGCATCGAGCTCGGCGCGCGGCACCGCGGTCAGCGGATAGGGCAGCCCGGTAACATAAAGAATGAAATCGCCGGCCCAGGTCGCGCCCTGATGCGTCAGCAGGAACGGGTCGTAGGAGTGGAAGGTCCAGATGAGGTTGTCGTCGGGGATCGACTTTGGGTCGATCCTGACCAGCGAAGCCGCATTCGAATAACAGGCGCCGGTCAGGATCAGCGTCAGCCTGGTGGCCGAGGCGCGCGCGGCCGCGAACAGCTTTTGCTGACGCTCCGGCCACAGGCTGGTGCCATCGCTGTCGCAGTCGACGATAGGCTCGTTCATCGGCTCGAAAGCGACCTGCGCCGGGTCCTCAGTGGCAAGCGTGCGCGCCATTTTGCGGACGACCTCGACATAGGCGTCGAAGGTTGCGGGATCGTCCATCACCTGGCCCATGCCGATCTCGCGGCCGCCGCCGGCCGGGATCAGGTGCATGTCGACGATCACTTTCAGACCGGCCCGGTTGATCATGCGCGCCGAGTCCCGCACGCTGGCATAAAGGTCGTCACGCAGCGCCAGTGTCTGATCCGACATAAACGGCGAGGGATCGACCGGCATGCGCAGAAAGTCGAAACCGGCGGCCTTCAGCGCCTTGAGGTCACCCTCGTCGAGGAACTTGCGCCATTCCGGATAGGGCAGGATGGCTTGTCGGTCGTTCCATTTGTCTTCCCCGACCCAGGTCGTCCACTGGTCGAGGTTGAGGCCGCGCTTCATCGAAAAGCTCGCGGCCTGACCGGGAAGCGCAGACGCCGCCAGCACCAGCAGCGCTGCCATCAAGGTCTTGATCCTCGCCGTCAACAGTGCCATCCGGTTTGCTGCGCTGGTGATTTTGGCAAGACAGGTGCCCCGCCGGGGGCAAAAAGGAAAGCGCGATGGACGATCATGGTGAATCGGCGGCGCTTGCCGGCGGGCTTTCCGGAGCCTTGACGGAATTCGGCCATCGGCTGATGGCGCGGGTCTACTATGCCGACACCGACTTCTCCGGCGTCGTCTACCACGCGCGCTATCTCGAATTCTTCGAGCGCGGCCGCTCGGACTATCTCAGGCTGGCGGGCGTCCACCACACAGAACTTCAGGAAGGCAAGCACGGCGAACGGATCGTCTGGGTGGTGCGGCGGATGGAGATAGATTTCCGCTCGCCTGCCCGCATGGACGACATCCTGACCATCGACACATCGACGCAGGATATTTCCGGCGCTCGCATCGTCATGGCGCAGCAATTGAAACGCGGGACAGAGGTACTGGTCGAAGCAAAGGTCGAGGCGGCGATCATCGGCGAGAACGGCCGGCCGAAGCGCTTTCCGAAAGAATGGATCGCGGCCTTTCTACCAGGAGCAAGCTGATATCCAGGCCTGCCGGCCGGCAACGAGCGGCCAATCGGCAGCGCATTCGATTGTGGATGGATGGCCCGCGTCGTGCCTTGGCGCGGCAATGCGCCGCGCCATATTTCCTAACCCATCCTTAACCATAACGGTTCATGAAGAGATCGGTGAAGATTGGAAGAATCCGCGCGCCTTCCTTTCACCAATATTTGCCCTGAAAAGGCCGCCAACGGTGCATTTTGGGGTTAATCCGGAAGCCAAGCGCGAACGGACCACAAGGGATGCCCATGGGCCAGCCGCCAGCGATGCCCGGAAAATCTTAAGGACTGAAGCATGGAAACTACCGCACTCGCCGATCCGGCAGCGCAATTGTCGATTTGGGCGCTGTTCACACAGGCCAGCTGGGTGGTCAAGCTGGTCATGATCGGTCTGCTCTGCGCCTCGGTCTGGACCTGGGCGATCATCGTCGACAAGCTGGTCAGCTATGCCCGCATGCGTCTGTCGCTCAATCGCTTCGAACAGGTGTTCTGGTCGGGGCAGTCGCTGGAAGAGCTCTATCGCACGCTTGCCGACCGCAAGACCACGGGCATGGGTGCGATCTTCGTTGCGGCCATGCGCGAATGGAAGAAGAGCTTCGAGAAGGGGGCCAAATCGCCGCTCGGCCTGCAGACCCGCATCGACAAGGCGATGGACCTGGCGTTGACGCGCGAGATGGAGAAGCTGGAGGGCCGTCTCGGCTTTCTCGCCACCACTGGTTCGGCCGCACCCTTCATCGGCCTGTTCGGCACCGTCATCGGCATCATGACCTCGTTCCAGGCGATTGCCGGTTCGAAGAACACCAGTCTCGCGGTTGTTGCACCCGGCATTGCCGAAGCGCTGCTGGCGACGGCCATCGGTCTTCTCGCCGCCATACCGGCGGTTATCGCCTACAACAAGCTGTCATCCGACGCGAACAAGATCGCGGTGCGGATGGAAGGGTTCTCGGATGAGTTCTCCGCCATACTCTCGCGCCAAATCGATGAAAAAGTAGCGCCTAAGGGCTGAGGTAAGAAGATGGGTATGTCGGTTGGCATGGCAGGACGCGGCGGGCGCGGACACAGGCGGCGCGGCCGCCACCATGCATTGATGTCGGAAATCAACGTCACGCCGATGGTCGACGTGATGCTGGTGCTCTTGATTATCTTCATGGTCGCCGCACCTATGTTGACGGTCGGAGTGCCGGTCGACCTGCCGGAGACGAAGGCCAAGGCTATGAACGCCGACACCCAGCCGATCACCGTTTCGATCGACGCGGCCGGCAAGATTTTCCTGCAGGAGACCGAAATCCCAAGGGAAGAGCTGGTCGCCAAACTGCAGGCGATTTCCAAGACCGGCTACGAAGAGCGCATCTTCATCCGCGGCGACAAGGCGACCAACTATGGCGCCGCGATGGAGGTGATGGCCCTCATCCAGGCCGCCGGCTACAAGAATATCGGCCTGATTTCACTGCAGCAACAGGATCAGTAGACGCACGATGAAGACCGGCCTCACCACATCGGTGATACTGCATACGGTGGCACTGGCTTTCGGCCTGTTCACCCTGTCGGCGCCGGCCGCGCTGCCGTCCACGGATGTCGAGTCGATAGCGGTCGACATCGTTCCCATGGAAGCCATTGCGCAGACGCTGCAGGGCGACAAGAAGGCGGTGATGCACGAAAAGCCGGCGCCGATGCCGACCAAGCGTCCCGACATCGTGCCAGATGCACAGAAAATCGGCGAGAACAGCGTTGATACCGACAAGCCGGTGACGGACGAGCCCAAGCCGAAGCTGGTGGAGAAAACAGCGACGGCTGCTCCGGCGCCGACCCCGACCGAAAAGCCGAAGACCGAGGACACGCCGAAGCCAAAGGAAGCGCCGAAGCCGACACCTGCGACGGAGGTGGCGCCGGAGCCGCAGCCGAAGGAAGAGGTCAAGCCCGAGCCGGTGAAGCAGGTTGAACCGAAGCCGACCCCGGTGAAGGAGCCTGCACCAACACCGCAGCCGGACACGACCGCCGCCATAGAGCCGAAGCCACGCGTGAAGCCCGATGCGGTCGCCGAAGCCATATCGGATCAGCAGCCTCTGGAAGAAGCGCAGCTTCCGACTTCCGCTCCTGCTCCCGAAGCACGGCCGAAGCCGCAGCCGGCGCAGGCCGAAAGCGCGAAGGCACCGGACCGCAAGGACGCTGACAAGCCAGTCAAGGAAGCCTCGTCGAAGCCGAAGTCGGATGACAAGCAGTTCAATGAGGCTGACATCAAGGCTTTGCTCGACAAGCAGAAGCCATCCGGCGGCGGCGCCAAGCGCTCGACCCAACAGGCATCGCTAGGCGGCGACAAGGATCAAGGCCAGAAGCTGTCGAAGTCCGAGCAAGGGGCATTGGAAGAACAACTCGGTGGCTGCTGGACCCTCCCGGTTGGGCTTGAGGGTTCTGAGGATTTCACCGTGGTGATCCGTTTCAGCCTGGATGCCTCCGGCAAGCTGGAGGGCCGTCCGACCGTCGAGAAGTCCAGCGGCAACCCCCAGTTCGACAGCAGCGCGGTTCGCGCTGTGCAGAAATGCGATGTCGCCGGCCTGCAGGTGCCCGCCGGAAAGCATGACATTTGGTCCGACGTTCGCGTCAACTTCGATCCCAGAGCGATGCTTGGCCTGTAGCCTGAGCACCCAGAAATCAGCAAGAGAAGCGAGAAGACATGAAATCCATCCTCAAGCCGCTCCTGATGGTCGCCGCGATGGCGATGGGCATGAACGCCGTCGTCACCTTGCCTGCTCGAGCAACCCTCGAGCTCAACGTCAACAAAGGCAATGTCGAACCGATGCCGATCGCCATCCCAGATTTCCAGGGAGGGCTCGGCGCGCAGATTTCCGAGATCGTCACCGCCGACCTGAAGCGCTCCGGTCTCTTCGCACCGATAGACAAGAACGCCTTCATCGAGAAGATCGCCAATCCGGATGCGCAGCCCCGTTTCGACGACTGGAAGGTGATCAATGCGCAGGCGCTGGTCACCGGCAGCGTGAGCAAGGAGGCGGACGGCCGAATCCGCGCCCAGTACCGACTATGGGATATTTTTGGCAACCAGCAGATAGCCGGGGAGCAGTTTTTCGCCAACGACGCAAATCAACGCCGTGTCGCCCACATCATCGCCGATGCGATCTATGAGAAGCTCACCGGCGAGAAGGGCTATTTCGACACACGCGTCGTCTTCATCGACGAATCCGGCGCCAAGAATGCGCGTAAGAAGCGGCTCGCCATCATGGACCAGGACGGCGCCAATGTGCGCTATCTCTCCGATGGCCGCTCGATCGTGCTGACGCCGCGTTTCTCGCCGAATCGGCAGGAAATCACTTACATGTCGTATGAAAGCGGCCAGCCGCGGGTCTATCTGCTGCAGATCGAGACCGGACAGCGCGAACTGGTCGGCAACTTTCCCGGCATGACCTTTGCGCCGCGCTTCTCGCCCGACGGCCAGAAGGTGATCATGAGCCTGCTGCGCGATGACGGCAATTCCAACATCTTCGCCATGGACCTGCGAAGCCGCTCGACCACCCGGCTGACCAACTCGACCGCCATCGACACCTCGCCCTCTTATTCGCCCGACGGCAGCAAGGTGGTATTCACTTCCGATCGTGGCGGCCGTGCGCAGATTTATGTGATGGGCGCCGACGGCTCGGGCCAGACCCGCATTTCGTTCGGCGACGGCGTCTATTCGACGCCGGTGTGGTCGCCGCGCGGCGACCTCGTCGCCTTCACCAAGCAGACCGGCGGCGAATTCCAGATCGGCGTCATGAAGACCGACGGTTCGGGCGAGCGCATCCTCTCCTCGGGCTTCCAGCAGGAGGGACCGACCTGGGCGCCCAACGGCCGCGTGCTGATGTTCTTCCGCGACTCCGCCGGCGGCCCAAAACTGGTTTCCGTCGATCTCACCGGCCGCAACGAACAGTCGATCCCGACCGCGAATTTCGCGTCGGATCCCGCCTGGTCGCCGCTGCTGGAGTAGTTTCGGCCGAATTGCCACACCTGCTAAAAAGGGGCCCGTTTGGCCCCTTTTCCATTCATTAGTCGCGTTTCGGCCGCATTTCCGCCTAGGGTCCGCGCCAACTGTGACCGTGGATTTGAAGGTCGTGGACGGACGATCGAAACCAAACATTAACCGTATTTCTTGAATGCCGGTTAACCCAAACGTGGTTACTGGGTGATCAACGAAATCACTCGAAATACGATCACTCGAATACGAAGGAGAGGCGGCATGGGCCGTATCGCAGCACTTACCAGAAACCCGGCGATGATCGCCCTGATCGCGATGCTCGCCATCACCGGTTGCGCCTCGAAGAAAACCCCGAACAACGCTGCCGATCTCGGTCTCAATGGCGCGGGTGCCGCAACGCCGGGCTCGGCGCAGGACTTCACCGTCAACATTGGCGACCGCATCTTCTTTGACACGGACTCGACCGCGATCCGCGCCGATGCGCAGACGACGCTGTCGCGGCAGGCACAGTGGCTCAACCAGTACAAGCAGTACGCCATCGTCGTCGAAGGCCATGCTGACGAACGCGGCACACGTGAATACAATCTGGCTCTCGGCGCCCGCCGCGCCGCCGCCACCCGCGACTTCCTGGTCGCCAGGGGCGTTTCGGCGAGCCGCCTGAAGACCATTTCCTACGGCAAGGAACGTCCGGTCGCGGTCTGCGACGACATCTCCTGCTGGTCGCAGAATCGCCGCGCCGTCACCACGCTCTCCGGCGCCGGCTCCTGATGAGTAAGACGGCGGCCTTAGTCGCATAATTGCAACACCTCCATGCGAAAGGCGGCCTTGTGGCCGCCTTTTTTAGTTTCGGCCCCGGAAACAAACCCGGAAACAAAATTTGGCCGAAGTCTCGCCTCCTGCTAAGAGCCGAGGGCGTCGTGCCGGTCCCACTGTGATCGGAAGGCGCGAACAGGCTCACGATATTCACGGCGAGAGGCACATGCATTTCAGATCGGTCTTGAGCGGCACGCTTGCGCTGCTGCTCGTATCAGGCTTCGCGGCTTCCGCGAGCGGCACCGGACAACCCGCGGATAGCGGCTTTTCCTTCCATCTGCCGACGCTCGGCATTTTCGGCAAGAAGGAGAAGCCGGAGCAGCAACAGATCGCGCAGCAGCAGGACGGCACCGCCGCCGCGGGGCTGGAAGATCAGCTCCGGCAGATGAACGGCAAGCTCGAGGAACTCAACTTCCAGATCCTGCAGATGCAGGAGCAGATGCGCAAGCAGCAGGAAGACAACGAGTTCCGCTTCCAGCAGTTGGAAGGCGGCTCCAGCGGGCAGCCGCCGGCCCAGAAGAAATCGGAGGCCGCGCCGCAGGACGGTGGCGCGGGCACCGGCGTCGCCGAGGCCCCGGCAGACCAGGCGCCGGCCGATGCCGGCGCGCAGTCGGATGGCGGCCAGAGCGTCGGCGAGGTCATCGTCGAATCGCAGACCGGCGATCCCGGCAAGGTGATCAACGGCACGCCGCCCAAGACCTTCGGCACCATCACCGTCGACAAGAACGGCAATGTAATCGACGCCGGCGGCAACACGCAGGCAGCGGCGCCGGCGGAAGGTGCGGCTCCCGCCGCCGAGGCGCCGGCTGCCGGGGCTAAGACCGGCAAGTCGGACGGCACCGTGGTGGCGGCGCTGCCTGCCACCAACAACCCGGAAGAGATCTACCGCAACTCCTACCAGTTCATCCTGTCGGGCGACTACAGCACCGCCGAGCAGGGTTTTCGCGACCACATCGCCCGCTTCCCGAAGGACGCCAAGGCGGCGGACGCGCATTACTGGCTTGGCGAATCGCTGCTTGGCCAGCAGAAGTATCATGACGCTGCCGAGGTTTTCCTCTCCGCCAGCAAGGACTATCCGAAGGCCAAGAAGGCGCCTGACATGCTCCTGAAGCTTGGCGTGTCGCTGGTCGGCCTCAAGCAGAAGGATGTCGCCTGCGCCACCTTCGGCGAGATCGGCAAGCGCTATCCCGATATTTCGGCCGCGCTCAAGGAACGCGTCAAGCAGGAGAGGGCGCTGGCGGCGTGCTAGTCTTTGCCGTGTCGTCCCTGAACCGGGACCACTTTTGCGCGACATGCATTGATGCTCGATACCGAGCCTGACCTTTCGAATTTTTCGCAGATCGACTTTACCAACGGCGCGCTTGCGGCCGTGTCCGGCGGCAGCGACTCGACCGCCCTCCTTCTTCTCCTCAAGGCTCACCTCGACCGCAGCGCCCCGACAGCCCGGCTGATGGCGGTGACGATCGACCACGGCCTGCGTCCGGAAGCAGCAGTCGAAGCGCGCAGCGTGGCAAAGCTTTGTGCCGAGCGCGGCATCGCGCACCGGACGCTCAACTGGTCCGGCACCAAGCCGTCGGCCGGCCTGCCCGCGGCGGCGCGCGAGGCGCGCTACCGGTTGCTGGCCGAGGCAGCGCAGGCGCAAGGCATTGGTGTGATCGTGACCGGCCACACCGCCGACGACCAGGCCGAGACCGTCCTGATGCGAGCCGCGCGGAATGATGGGCGAGAGCTTGCAGGCCGAGGTCTGGCCGGCATGGCGCCTGCCACTCTCTATGACTGGCGGACCTGGATCGCGCGGCCGCTGCTCGGCGCTCGGCGCGCGGCGTTGCGCGCCTTCCTGCAGCGCGAACATGTCGGCTGGGTCGAGGATCCGACCAACATCGACACGAATTTCGAACGCGCGCGCATCCGCGCCGTGCTCGGCGAAGACCGGAGCGGGCAGCGTTTTGCCGAAGCGATCGGCCTGGCCAGGCGGGCCGCCGGCGAGCGCGAACAACTCGGTCGCCGCGCCGCCGCCCTGATCGGTGAATTTGCCAGCCGGCCGGCGAGGGGTCTCATCCGTCTCGATCCCGGTCTTGCCGAAGCTGACGACACGCGAGCCGCGGTCTATGCGCTGCGTGTCCTGCTGGCGGCGACGGGCGGCACCGCCTTGTTGCCGGACCAGGCGCGCGGCGAAGCGCTGTTCGAGCAAATGCGGGCCGGACCGCTTTGCGCCACATTGTCGCGGACGGTGGTCGATATCAGGCGAAACGGCATCTTCCTGCGCCGTGAATCGCGCGACCTGCCGCGTTCCGCGCCGGCAGCTGGCACTCTGCTCTGGGACGGTCGCCGGCGGATCACGCCAGACATTGAAGCCGGGGCGATCACATTGGGCGACAGTCCGGGTGCATGGTTGATCGCGCCGCTTGGCGCCGCTGCCGCCGCCAAAACGCCGATTGCCGGGGATGGCGCGCCGCCAAGCCTTGTGCGCGCCGCCCTGGCTGCGGAACCGGCGCTGTGGCGCGGCGGCGAATGCCGTGGTTTTGCAGAGGATGTAGCGTCGGCGCCGGCAGCCGCCGTCAGCCCCGCCGTTGCCCCCTTTGCCCGTTTCCTGCCGTGCTTCGATCTGGTGTTGGCGCAGGCCGTCGCCGAGTTGATCGGCGCACCGCCTGTCCCGGCTTGCCCTTTGGCCGCCACAGTGCCGGTTGATCATGGCGCGAAAGCTTAACCCAGACGTGCTGTTATGCTTGGCAAGGGGGGGCGCTCTCCCTATGTTAGGCGCAAGTTTCCTCTCATGACGCGTGTCCCAGCGGGCACCAACGGGACAATTGATGAATCCGAATTATCGCAATCTCGCGCTCTGGGCGATCATAGCGGTCCTGCTCATTGCTCTCTTCAATCTGTTCCAGACGCCACAGACGCGTGGGGCCTCCACCGACGTTCCCTACTCGCAGTTCCTGCAGGAGGTCGCGGCGGGCCGGGTCAAGACGGTGGTCATCACTGGACCCCGCATCACGGGCACCTATAGCGACAACGCCAACGGCTTCCAGACGTATTCGCCTGGCGATCCGCAGCTGGTCTCGCGGCTGCAGGACAAGAACGTCACCATCAATGCGCGCGCTGAGAACGACGGCTCGGGCGGGTTGATCAGCATGCTCCTCTCGTGGCTGCCGATGATCCTGATCCTTGGCGTGTGGATATTCTTCATGCGCCAGATGCAGTCCGGCTCTGGCCGCGCCATGGGTTTCGGCAAGTCGAAGGCCAAGCTTCTCACTGAGGCGCATGGCCGCGTCACCTTCCAGGATGTCGCCGGCGTCGACGAGGCCAAGGAAGATCTGGAGGAGATCGTCGAGTTCCTGCGCGATCCGCAGAAGTTCCAGCGCCTCGGCGGCAAGATCCCGCGCGGCGTGCTTCTGGTCGGACCTCCCGGCACCGGCAAGACGCTGCTCGCCCGCTCCGTCGCCGGCGAAGCGAATGTGCCGTTCTTCACCATTTCGGGTTCCGACTTCGTCGAGATGTTCGTCGGCGTCGGCGCAAGCCGTGTCCGCGACATGTTCGACCAGGCCAAGAAGAATGCTCCCTGCATCATCTTCATCGACGAAATCGACGCTGTCGGCCGCCATCGCGGCGCCGGCCTCGGCGGTGGCAATGACGAGCGCGAACAGACGCTGAACCAGCTGCTGGTCGAGATGGACGGCTTCGAGTCCAACGAGAGCATCATCCTGATCGCCGCCACCAACCGGCCCGACGTGCTCGACCCGGCGCTGCTGCGTCCGGGCCGTTTCGACCGCCAGGTGGTGGTGCCGAACCCCGACATCGTCGGTCGTGAGAAGATCCTCAAGGTGCATGTGCGCAACGTGCCGCTGGCGCCGAATGTCGACCTCAAGGTGATCGCACGCGGCACGCCGGGCTTCTCGGGCGCCGACCTGATGAACCTGGTCAATGAATCCGCTCTGATGGCGGCGCGCCGCAACAAGCGCCTTGTCACCATGGCCGAGTTCGAGGACGCCAAGGACAAGATCATGATGGGCGCCGAGCGCCGCTCGTCGGCCATGACCCAGGCCGAAAAGGAGCTCACGGCCTATCACGAGGCCGGCCATGCCATCCTGGCGCTCAACGTGCCGTCGGCCGATCCGCTGCACAAGGCGACCATCATCCCGCGCGGCCGCGCGCTCGGCATGGTCATGCAACTGCCGGAAGGCGACCGCTATTCGATGAGCTACAAATACATGATCTCACGGCTCGCCATCATGATGGGTGGCCGCGTCGCCGAGGAGTTCAAGTTCGGCAAGGAGAACATCACCTCGGGCGCGTCCTCGGACATTGAGCAGGCGACAAAGCTGGCGCGCGCCATGGTCACGCGCTGGGGCTTCTCCGACAAGCTCGGCCATGTCGCCTATGGCGACAACCAGGAAGAGGTTTTCCTCGGCCATTCGGTGGCGCGCACGCAGAACGTCTCGGAAGAGACCGCGCAGATCATCGACGCCGAAGTGCGCCGGCTGATCGACGAGGCCTATGTCACGGCCAAGTCCATCCTGACCAAGAAGAAGAAGGAATGGATCGCCCTGGCGCAGGGCCTTCTCGAGTACGAGACGCTTTCGGGCGAAGAGATCAAGCAGCTGATCGCCGGGCAGAAGCCCGCGCGAGATTTGGGGGATGATACCCCCACAAGCCGCGGCTCGGCTGTGCCGAAGTCCGGCCGCCGCAAGAAGGGTCCCGAGCCCGAAGGCGGCATGGAGCCTCAGCCGTCGAGCTGAGCTGACATCACTCGATGCAAGAAAACGCCGCGGCTCAATCCGCGGCGTTTTGCTATTCAGGGTCTCTCAAAGAGCATGCGGGGCGGATGCATTTGCTTTGCCGGGGCGCACACCGTCAGTCCGGCCAGCATGTTGCTTGCCCCATCTGGCCAGTGGGATCAGGGCATTGTCCAGCTCGATGCCGAATTCGGTAATCGAGTATTCGACCCTCGGCGGCACCTCGGGAAAGACTTCGCGATGGACGATGCCGTCGGCCTCCATTTCGCGCAGCTGTTGGATCAGCATCTTTTCGCTGATGTCAGGCACCAGCCGCTTCAGCTCACCGAATCGTGCCGGCGCCTTGTGAATCTGCCAGAGCAGTAGCGCCTTCCATTTGCCGCTGATGACCTCAAGCGCCGGCCCCAATCCGCAACTATCTGGCTGTTTCTTTCCCATGTTTCATCCAATTCTGAGCAATCGGTGGGTAGCTTACATTTTTGTCGGTACTTGAGAAAAACCAAGCCGGTCCATAGCTTCAAACCAGCTCGCCGGCATCGGCGAACACCACAACATCATATCGGTACCTCGCTTCGACCTGCAAAGGCCGTCGGCGGCCGGATTTTGTCAAAAAGGGATGGATCATGACACGATACGCAAACAAGAAGGCCGTTGTCATCGGCGGGACGCACGGCATGGGGCTCGCCGTTGCCGAAGCCCTGATCGAAAGCGGCGCCGAGGTCCTGGTCACCGGCCGCGACCAGCGCAACATCGAGGTCGCGCGAGCCAAGCTGCTTTCGCGAGCTCATGTCGTGCGGTCCGATATCTCAGACATGGCCGATATCGTCACGCTCGGTGCCGAAGTGGGGCAGAAGCTTGGCCAGATCGACTTCCTTCACGTCAATGCCGGGGTGGCCAATCTCGAACCTGTGGAGCGGGTCACCGAGGACAGTTACGATCGCACCTTCGACATCAACACCAAAGGCGCATTCTTCACCGCGCAGCGCCTGCTGCCCCTCATCAGGGATGGCGGCGCCATAGTCTTCACCTCGTCGATCGCCGACGAATCCGGCACCGGCGGCATGAGCGTCTATTCCGGATCGAAGGCGGCACTGCGCGCCTTCGCCAAGGTCCTGGCCGCCGAGCTTCTGCCGCGCCGCATCCGCGTGAATGTGGTCAGCCCTGGTTTCATCGATACGCCGACGATGGGTGTGGCCGACGCCTCGGCCGAGGAGCGGGCCGCCTTCATGGCGATCGGCGACGCGGTCACGCCGATGAAGCGCCACGGCACGATGGAGGAGGTGGCGCGCGCAGTGCTGTTCCTGGCGTTCGACGCGACCTTCACCACGGGCGCGCGGCTGACCGTGGACGGTGGCCTTGGCCAGGACCTGAGCCCGACACCGGCGTAGCCGCGCAACCAAACCAAGGAGAAGCAGAATGAGCGACATAACAGTAATCGGTCTCGGCGCCATGGGCACGGCGCTTGCCGAAGCCTTTCTGAACCAGGGACATGCGGTGACGGTGTGGAACCGTTCTCCGGCAAAGGCTGAGGCTTTGGCAGCCAAGGGCGCCATTGTGGCCAAGAGTGTCGAGGAAGCCGTCAGATGGAGTCCACTGATCGTGCCGTGCCTGCTTGTCTATGACACCGTTCGTGAGGTGCTCGGCCCAAGCCGAGACGCGCTGTCGGGCCGCACATTGGTCAATCTCACCAACGGCACGCCCGAGCAGGCGCGGGCGATGTCGGGCTGGGCGGTGAGCCAGGGCGCCAGCTATATCGACGGCGGCATCATGGCGGTGCCGCCGATGATCGGCGGGCCGCACGCCTTGATTCTCTACAGCGGTTCGCGCCAGGCGTTCGATGCCTGTTCGGGGCAGCTCGGAGCGCTCGGCACCAGCAAATTCCTCGGTGAGGATGCTTGCCTCGCGCCGCTCTATGATATCTCGCTTCTGAGCGGCATGTACGGCATGTTCGCGGGCGTTCTGCAGGCGTTGGCATTGACGGGCGCAGCAGGGATCCCGGCCGGCGAGTTCATGCCGCTGCTGGCCTCCTGGCTTCAGTCGATGCAAGGCCTGCTGCCGAAATGGGCGGAACAGATCGACAGTGGCGATCACACCAGCAATGTCGTTTCCAACCTGGGCATGCAGGCTGATGCCTACGTCAATCTCATCGATGCCAGCAGGTCGGCTGATGTCAGCACCGAACTCGTCTTGCCGATGCAAAGCCTGATGAAGCGCGGGGTGGCTGCCGGCCAGGCCAATGCCGATCTTACAAGCCTGGTCGCACTGCTCCAGCTCTCGAAACAAGGCGCTTGACGGGCAAGACCCAAGAGAAGGCCCGCCAACCTTGCGGTTGGGGGCCTTCGATCTGCAAACGCTGCTGGTCGATCAGCTCTTCAGCTTGGCGTTGCAGAGGCTGTAATAGCCGCCGCCCTTCTGGATCCAGCGAAGGCCGTTCAACGTACCCGCGTCCTTGTTGCCGTGGTAGCCCTGCAGGCAGGTCTTCATCCGCGCCTTCGAGGGCTTCTCGGTCTTGAATTCGGCGGCGAGGGTGGTCGGGAATGTCACGCCCATCGGCGCTACAGCGGGGGCGACCGCCGCGCTGGTTTCCTTCTGCGGCTGCGGCTCGGTTTTGACCGCATCCGCATTGGCACGCTCCGCAGCTGACGTCGCACACTTCTCTGTGCGGAAAGCGGTCCAATCCATGCCGTTCAGAGTGCCGCCTTCCTTGGCTGTGCGATAGGCCTCGCCGCATTCCTTCATCGTCAGTGCGCTTGCAGGGGCGACGCTCCACGCAATCCATGCCGTCACAGCCAATGCCGCCAATTTCAATCTGGACATAAGACCCTCCTGGTTGACAAAAGTTCGATGTCCTTTTGTATACCATTTGTTCTGCATATGTTCAATTGGAATCTTTGCGAACCACCGATATGTCTGGGGTGGGCAGTGCGGGCGAATAGATGATGCCGACAGCTTCCGCGATATGTAGACGCGATCAACGCCGGGTGTGTTCGAGCGCAATAAAAAGGCCCGCGCATGCTGCGATGCGCGAGCCCTTGTCGGGAGAACATGGCTACGCGATCAGCTCTTCAGCTTGGCATTGCAGAGGCTGTAGAAGCCGCCGCCCTTCTGGATCCAGCGCAGGCCATTGAGCGTGTTGGCGTCCTTGTTGGCATAATACACCTCGAGGCAGGTATGCATGCGGCCCTTGGCCGGCGTCTCGCCGGCGTATTTCTTCGAGATCGCGGCCGGGAACTTGACACCTTTGGGAGCGCTGACCGAGGGCTTCTCGGGCTCGCTGGTATAGGTCGCCTCGCTCGGAGCCGGCACGGTGTCGTCGTCATCTGCGCCGGCGCCGCATTCGGCCTTGCGGAAGTCGTTCCACTTCTTGCCGCCCAGCGTGTTGGCAGACTTGGCAGCCTGGTACTTGGCGCTGCAATCGGCCATGCTCAGGCCCTTGCCGCTGCTGTCGGCAGCTGCCTTGGTGGTTGCCTTGGCGGGTGCTGCCGCGGCCGAGGCCCCGGCGGCGCATTCGGTCTTGCGGAAGTCGTTCCACTTCACGCCGTTCAGTGTGCCGGCGGCCTTTGCCGCCTGGTACTTGGTGCTGCATTCCTTGGCCGTCAGGCCCTTGGCGCCATCGTCGGTTGTGGCTGCGGCCTTGGTCGTGGCCTTGGCGGGTTCTGCCGCGGCGGATGCGCCGGCGGCGCATTCGGTCTTGCGGAAGTCGTTCCACTTTGCGCCATTGAGCGTACCGGCGGCCTTGGCAGTCTGGTATTTAGCGCTGCATTCCTTGGCCGTCAGACCCTTGGCGCCGTCATCAGCAGCGGCGGCGGCCTTGGTCGTGTCCGTCTTGGCCGCAGCGGCCTTCTTGGCCGCCGGCTTTGCGGTCTCGGTGGTGGCCGCCGCGTCGGTGCCGCACTCGGCCTTCCGATACTGATTCCAGGTCTGCCCGTTCAGCGTGCCGGCGTCCTTGGCGGCATTATACTTGGTACTACACTGGGCCATGGTCAGCGCGCTGGCGGGCGCCGCCATGAACAAGGTTGCGACGGCAAGACCCGTCAAAGTTGCAAGTCGGTGGATGAGCATGGCGTTCTCCCGTTGCTGCGCCCATAGGTTGTATCTGTGTCAATCAATAGCTCTCAACGCTAGGCTGCGCCAGATGCTAAACGGCGTTCTCCCGATAAGGTGATGGACCCTTGCGATCTGCCCCTCCAACAGTCCGGCTTACCGGCCCAATCTGCGCAGTGTGGCCCAGTGTGAATGCTATATTGCGGCAACACCGTGTCATGATACGCTGCCAACGCTCCGAACAGCCTGCTACAATGATTTTCTAAGAATTGGTAATATACAATCACACAATGTGATAGTCGGGCTCGGACCAATTGTGGCATTACGAGCCGGCTGAAAACCGACGGGGATTCTGGCAAGCATGGCAGGACGTTATTTTGGCACCGACGGCATTCGCGGGCGCGCCAACAAGTTTCCGATGACGGCTGAGATCGCGATGCGGGTCGGCATGGCCGCCGGCCTCTCGTTCCAGCGCGGCAGCCATCGCCACCGCGTCGTGCTCGGCAAGGACACCAGGCTGTCCGGCTACATGATCGAAAACGCCATGGTGTCCGGCCTGTGCGCGGCCGGCATGGATGTGTTCCTGCTCGGCCCGATCCCGACACCGGCGGTCGCCATGCTGGTACGCTCGCTGCGTGCCGATATCGGCGTCATGATCTCGGCCTCGCACAATCCCTATTACGACAACGGCATCAAGCTGTTCGGTCCCGACGGGTACAAGCTCTCCGACGAGATCGAGGAGCGCATCGAGAGCATGCTCGACAAGGATATCGAACTGGCGCTCGCCGATTCCGACGGACTTGGCCGCGCCAAGCGCGTCGACGGCGTGCATGACCGCTACATCGAATTCGCCAAGCGCACGCTGCCGCGCTCAATGTCGCTGTCGGGTCTCAGGATCGTCGTCGATTGCGCCAACGGCGCGGCCTACAAGGTGGCGCCAGCAGCACTTTGGGAACTGGGCGCCGAGGTCATTGCCATCAATGTCGATCCGAACGGTTTTAACATCAACAAGGAATGCGGCTCGACCCATCCGGCCGGCCTGCAGAAGAAGGTGCATGAAGTGCGCGCCGATATCGGCATCGCACTCGACGGCGATGCCGACCGTGTCGTCATCGTCGACGAGAACGGCACCATCGTCGACGGTGACCAGATCATGGCGCTGATCGCCGAGTCCTGGCACCAGAGCGGGCGACTGGCCGGCGGCGGCGTCGTCTCGACGGTGATGTCCAATCTCGGCCTCGAACGCTTCCTTGGCGACATGAAGCTGCAGCTGCATCGCACCAAGGTCGGCGACCGCTATGTCGTGGAACATATGCGCGCGCACGGGTTGAATGTCGGCGGCGAGCAGTCGGGCCACATTGTGCTGTCCGATTTCTCGACCACTGGCGACGGGCTGGTCTCGGCTCTGCAGGTGCTGGCCTGCATCAAGCGGCAGAACCGGCCGGTCAGCGAATTGTCGAAGAAATTCGAGCCGGTGCCGCAGCTGTTGAAGAATGTCCGCATCGCCGGCGGCAAGCCGCTTGAGGAAGCCACGGTCAAGGCGGTGATCGAAGACGCGCGCAACCGTCTCGGCAAGGCCGGCCGCCTGGTCATACGGCCCTCCGGCACCGAGCCGCTGATCCGCGTCATGGCCGAGGGCGACGACCCACAGCTGGTCGAGGCCGTGGTCAACGACATCGTCGACATTATTTCGGAAACGCGCAGCGCCGCCTGATTGCGCTGCGTCCAACGGCAGGGGCGAACTGCCGGCTCAAGACTTCAAGCCCGCCTGCAGGCGGGCTTTTTGTTTCGGCCAGGGTTGGTCCCAGCGTTATGCCGGCGGAGACTGTTTGCTAAAATGTCGAGAATTCGTGGTTAATCGACAGGGTTAAACGCCTTTTAACTTTTCCAATTCATTATCCACAACTGAGGTCAATCACATTCGGGCAAGTTGGACTTTCCCGACGGTTCTCAGGGGTGACAAACATGTTCAATACAGCAAAAAAGGCCCTCCTTGCCGCGCTGTTCGCAGGTGTGGCCGGGCCAGTATTCGCCGCCGATCTGGCGGAGCCGCCGGTGGTCGAAGAGGCGCCGGCGCCGATCGCCTACGAGCAGCCGGCCGATTTCGGCGGCTGGTACATCCGCGGCGACATCGACTATCATAAATCGGATTTGCGCGGCATCGACTATATCACCTACGGGCCGCCTCCCGGCAGCAATGTTTTCGATTCCGGCGAGCTTAAGGGCGGCTTCTCACTCGGCGCCGGCATTGGCTACAAGATCAACGATCATTTCCGTACCGACCTGACAGCCGACTATTGGTTCGCTTCGGACTTCAACGGATCAACCAACGATGGCGTTACGACCTCGGTCGAAGTGTCGAAAATGAGCGCATTGCTGCTCTTGGCCAACGCCTATTACGATATCGGCACCTGGCACGGCATCACGCCTTATGTTGGCGCTGGCATCGGCGGCGCGCACGTCAAATGGGATACCGTCCACGACCCGAACACAACCGAGACCAACCCCGGGTCGAAGAATTGGCGCTTTGCCTACGCGCTCATGGCCGGCGCGTCCTATTGCCTTACCGACAGGGTGATCCTGGATGCCGGCTATCGCTACTCTCACATTGAGGGGGGCCGCATGTTCGACTTCGACGTGAGCAGTTCCGGGCCCGGCTTCGACCATGGCATCAACACACATGAGGTACGAGGCGGTCTGCGCTATCAGTTCGGCGGCAATAATGGTTGCACATCGCCGGAGCCCTACGTTCCAGAGCCGGAGCCGATCTACACCAAGTAGTCGCTTCGAAATCCAGGAATTCGCGAACCGCCCGGTCTTGCCGGGCGGTTTTCGTTTGCCGATGCTTGCGCGTTTTCAACCGGCCGCGTGTGCCGAAGAAACCCAATCGAAATCAATTCGGTACGCCGCGTTATCCTTAACCCTGACTTAACCACTATGGTTAACAATGCTTGGTGAAACGGCGCTTGCGATCAAAATGACGGGCGCCAATTTCAGGAGCCGGGGACCCATGAATTTCAAATCGCTGACAGCGCCGGCGCTCGCCGCACTCGTCCTTGTGCCGCTGACGCCGGCGCAGGCCGCGGACTACGATCCGCCGATCTATGTCGATCAGGCGCCGGACTATCAACCGGTCGAGGTCGGCTCGGGCTGGTATCTGCGCGGCGACGTCTCTTATCTGGCGCAGAAGAGCTACGAGGATCAGGATTTCACCTTCGCCCCCGCGAGCTTCAGCGAGAAGCAGGATCCGGCCTTTGCCAGCATCGGCTTCGGCTACCACTTCAACGACTATCTGCGCGGCGACGTCAATCTTGGCTATCTGCCCGGCAACAAGATCGGCGTCGGCTTTGACGATTCGGCGACGCCGCCGCCGGGTGGTGCGACCATCGCGTCGGCATCGCTGCAGAATTATTCCCTGTCGGGCATGGTCAATGGCTATGTCGATCTCGGCACTTATGTCGGGATCACGCCCTACCTCGGCGCCGGCATTGGGCTGGTCCGGAGCAAATACAAGCTGTCGGCGAGTTACTTCACCGACAATGTCGACCCTACGGATGATTTCGTCCGGAACGACAACAAGACCCAGTATTCCCTCGCCTACACGCTGGATGCGGGCCTGGCCTATCAGGTGACCAAGAATGTTTCTGTAGATCTCGGCTACCAGTACTTCTCCGCGCCGGATGCCGAATATGTCACGGCCGAGAGCCTGACCTCCTATCCGATCCGCAAGGGCATCAGCAATCATCAGGTCAAGCTCGGCCTGCGCTACGACCTCTGGTAGGAAGCTTGCTGTTCGGAAGCCCAACGGCGGATCTCTTCGATCCGCTGTTTGCGTTTTAGCCCACGACATGCTGATCCCGTATCGCCGGTATGCCGCCAGCGACAAAAACTTTCCTCTTGACGCCTGAGGGCTGAACGCATATCGCCGTCCGTGGGCCACCCCTCCCCAACGAGGGGCCACTATCTGGAAGGATAGACCACGATGACGACGCATACGAAGCCCGGACTCCGTCCGGCAAACCCCAATTTCTCCTCAGGTCCCTGCGCAAAACGCCCCGGCTGGTCGGTCGAGGCGCTGAAGAATGCTGCGCTCGGCCGTTCGCACCGCGCCAAGATCGGCAAGACCAAGCTCGAACAGGCCATCGAGTTGACGCGCGAGATTCTCCAGGTTCCGGCCGATTACCGTATCGGCATCGTGCCGGCGTCGGACACGGGTGCTGTCGAGATGGCGCTGTGGTCGCTGCTCGGTGAACGCGGTGTCGACATGGTGGCATGGGAAAGCTTTGGCTCGGGCTGGGTGACCGATGTCGTCAAGCAGCTGAAGCTCGCCGATATCAGAAAGGTCGAGGCAGGCTATGGCGAACTGCCGGATCTCACCAAGATCGATTTCGACCGCGATGTGGTCTTCACCTGGAACGGCACGACCTCAGGCGTGCGCGTGCCGAATGGCGATTTCATTCCAGCCGACCGCAAAGGCCTGACCATCTGCGACGCGACCTCGGCCGCATTCGCGCAGAGGCTCGATTTCCAGAAGCTCGATGTCGTCACCTTCTCCTGGCAGAAAGTGCTGGGCGGCGAGGGCGCACACGGCATGCTGATCCTGTCGCCTCGCGCCGTCGAGCGACTGGAAACCTACAAGCCGGCGTGGCCGCTGCCGAAAATCTTCCGCCTGACCTCGGGCGGCAAGCTGATCGAAGGCGTCTTCAAGGGCGAGACCATCAACACGCCGTCGATGCTGTGCGTCGAGGACTATCTCGATGCGCTTCATTGGGCGAAGTCGATCGGCGGTCTCGATGCGTTGATTGCCAGAGCCGATGCCAATGCCGCCGTGCTCGATGGCTTTGTCGACAAGTCGTCCTGGCTCGGCCATCTCGCGGTCGATGCGGCGACACGGTCCAACACGTCCGTATGTCTGTCCTTCACCGACGCCGATGTCGCGGCGCTCGACGCCGACGGGCAGGCGGCCTTCGCCAAGGCGATCGTCTCTGTGCTCGACAAGGAAGGCGTCGCCTACGACATCGGCTCCTATCGTGACGCACCTTCCGGTCTGCGCATCTGGTGCGGCGCCACCGTCGAGACCTCCGATCTCGAGGCGCTGCTGCCCTGGCTCGACTGGGCCTTCGCCACGCAGAAGGCTTCGGTGAAGGCAGCAGCCTGAGAATTCGTGGCGGCCTGCGGGCCGCCATTTCCCGACAATCCAGTTCAAGGAGGCCGCCATGGCGCCCCGCGTTCTCGTCTCTGACAAACTCTCCACCACCGCCGTCCAGATATTCAAGGACCGCGGCATCGAGGTCGACTATTTGCCCGATCTCGGCAAGGACAAGGAAAAGCTGCTCGAAGTCATCGACCAGTATGATGGTCTTGCCATCCGCTCGGCGACCAAGGTCACGGAAAAACTGATCAACGCAGCGACAAGACTCAAGGTCGTCGGCCGCGCCGGCATCGGTGTCGACAATGTCGACATCCCCGCGGCGAGCCGCAAGGGCATCATCGTGATGAACACGCCTTTCGGCAATTCGATCACCACGGCCGAACATGCGGTGGCGATGATCTTTGCACTCGCACGGCAGATCCCGGAGGCCAATGCCTCGACCCATGCCGGCAAATGGGAAAAGAACCGTTTCATGGGCGTCGAGATCACCGGCAAGACGCTGGGTGTCATCGGCTGCGGCAATATCGGCTCGATCGTCGCCACGCGCGGCGTCGGCCTGAAGATGCATGTCGTTGCCTTCGACCCGTTCCTGTCGGACAAGCGCGCCGAGGAACTCGGCGTCGACAAGGTCGAGCTGGACGAGCTTTTCGCCCGCGCCGATTTCATCACGCTGCACACGCCGCTGACCGACAAGACGCGCAACATCATCGACGCGGCGGCGATCGCCAAGATGAAGAACGGCGTGCGCATCATCAATTGCGCGCGTGGCGGGCTCATCGTCGAAGCCGACCTGGTCGCGGCGCTGAAGAGCGGCAAGGTGGCGGGCGCCGGCGTCGATGTGTTCGAGGTCGAACCGGCGGAAAACAACGCGCTGTTCGGCATGGAGAATGTGGTGGCAACGCCGCATCTCGGCGCCTCGACAGCGGAAGCGCAGGAAAATGTCGCGCTCCAGGTGGCCGAGCAGATGGCCGACTATCTGATCAAGGGCGCGGTTTCGAATGCCATCAACATGCCCTCGATCACGGCCGAGGAAGCACCGCGGCTAAAGCCGTTCGTCAAGCTCGCCGAAGTGCTCGGCGCCTTTGTCGGCCAGGTCACCGAGGACCCGATCAACGAGGTCGAGATCCTGTTCGACGGCTCGACCGCGACGATGAACACGCGTGCCTTGATCAGTGCCACGCTTGCCGGACTGATCCGGCCGCAGGTCGCCGACGTCAATATGGTGTCGGCGCCGATCATGGTGAAGGAGCGCGGCATCATCGTCGCCGAGGTCAAGCGCGACAAGTCGGGCGTGTTCGACGGCTACATCAAGCTGACGGTGAAGACCGAGCACATGACGCGCTCGATCGCCGGCACCTGCTTCTCCGACGGCAAGCCGCGCTTCATCCAGATCAAGGGCATCAATCTCGACGCCGAGGTCGGCCAGCACATGCTCTACACAACCAATGCCGATGCGCCCGGCATTATCGGCCTGCTCGGCACGGTGTGCGGCGAGAACGGCGTCAACATCGCCAACTTCCAGCTCGGCCGCAACCGGCCGGGCGGCGACGCGATCGCGCTGCTCTATCTCGACGCGCCGTTCCCGGAGAAAGTGCTGGAACAGGTCAAGGCGCACAAGTCCATCGACTCGGCCAAGCGGCTGCAGTTCGACGTCAACGCAATGTAGTTGACGGCGTGGCGGATGCGGCGGTCCTCCCCCCATCATTGGGCGGCCGTCGCAGAGGCCGGTTCAGGTCAATTCGTCTGAGCCGTCGGAGACGCCCACGCGATGCCGATAGACCAGTTCCCAGCCCTTCCACCCTGTAAACAGCAGGATCAGAACCACGATCAGCGATAAGATAAAGCCGGTCGGGATCACAGCCGCCGCTCCACCGACATAACGAGAGTACCAGTTATAAAGCTCGATCAGCACGACGAGCACGTTGCCGCCGGCATGGAGCCATGCCGTCGTGAGATTGCGGATCTGAACATCGCCGAGAACATCCGTCAGGCCGGTAAGAGCGGCCAAGGCGCCCATGATCAGGCCGGCGCCGAGAGGCCAAAGCGATCCGGTGACCCACCTGGGATCGGCTGTCTGCCAGAAAATCAGATCGCAAACGAAGGTACCGACAAAGAAGGCGATCGGAAACGGAATCAGCATTGGATGAATGGGGTGACCGGCAATGCTTGCTGTGCTGCGAGGGTTATGGCTCATCTTGTTGCCTCCCACGCAAGCAAACTCCGCCAGAGGTAAAATGTTCCAGGTCGGCGCGCGGCAGCAGTTATCGCGACGGCGGCGCAGCGCGGCAGCGGCCAAATGTTATCCGCAGCGGTTCGGTGCCGACATCTTGCGCCCGCTGTATTCGGCGAGCGAAATGCCGCCCAGCACCAGGGCAAGCGCCAGCGCCTGGTAGAGCTGGAATGTCTCGCCGACGATCAGCACTGACAGCAGCGTGCCGAAGATCGGCACCAGATTGATGAACAGCCCGGCACGGTTGGCGCCGATCAGTTCGTTGCCCCTGATGTAAGTGATCTGCGAAATGACCGAAGCGCCGATCGCGGTATAGACGATGACCACCCAGCCGCTGATATCGGGGACGATAACCTTGCCGGCGGCGACCTCCCACAGGAAGAACGGCAGCGAGGTGATGAGGGCAGCGATCGCCAGGGACAACATCAGGCTCTGCCAGCGCATCACCGGCTTCAGCCGCAGCCCGACCGAATAACCGCTGTAGAGGACGACCGCGACCAGCATGATGGCGTCGCCGAAATTGAGTTCCAATGTGAGCAGCCGGCGCGGATCGCCGTGGCAGGCAGTCAAGATGACGCCGAAGATGGTCAGCACCACGCCCGCAATCTGAGCCCAGCTCACGCGCAGGCGGAAGAAGAAGAAATTGGCAATGATGATCAAGACCGGCATCGCCGCCTGTTCGATCGAGACATTGATCGCCGTCGTGTAGTTGAGCGCGGTGTAAAAAATGGTGTTGAACAGAGTGAAGCCGCTGGCGCCAAGTGCAGCCAGGACGAACCAGTGTTTGCGCACCACCGGCCAGTCCTCCCTGATCGTGCGCCAGCCGATCGGCAGCAGGATCGCGACGGCCAGCACCCAGCGCAGGAAGACCAGCGTCATCGGCGAGACGTGATCGACCGCCAGCTTGCCGGCGACGGAATTGCCGCCCCACAACAAGGTGGTCAGCAGCAGGAACAGGTAGGCGCGTCGATGCATTGCGGGATTCCGGCCGCTTGGGGAGTTGTGTTTGCCGGCCTATTGCCCCCGCCGACGCAAGTAAATGATGTCAAAGCCGAAAATTGTTGTGCCTCAGGGCATTTTCGGCGGCAAAGAAAGGTCGCGCTTGCGAGGTCTTGACGCTATAGAGGCCTGTCGTTTCGAACCATATCCAGGCCGCCAGGGCGGCATCTCAAGGGAAAAGAAACATGGCCAATGTGGTGGTCGTCGGCTCGCAATGGGGCGACGAAGGCAAGGGCAAGATCGTCGACTGGTTGTCGGAGCGCGCCGACGTGGTCGTGCGCTTCCAGGGCGGCCACAATGCCGGCCATACGCTGGTCGTCGACGGCAAGGTCTACAAACTGTCGCTGCTGCCGTCGGGCGTGGTGCGGCAAGGCAAGCTGTCGATCATCGGCAATGGCGTCGTCTTCGACCCGCACGCCTTTGTCGCCGAAGTGGCAAAACTCAAGGCGCAAGGCGTCGAGGTCACGCCGGACCGCCTGAAAATAGCCGAAAACACCGCGCTTATCCTGTCGCTGCACCGGGAGCTGGACGGATTCCGCGAGGACGCCGCCTCCAATTCCGGGACGAAAATTGGCACGACGCGTCGTGGCATCGGCCCAGCCTATGAAGACAAGGTGGGCCGGCGCGCGGTTCGGGTGATGGATCTGGCGGATTTGGAAACGCTGCCCCTCAAGGTCGACAGGCTGCTGACGCATCACAATGCGCTGCGTCGCGGGCTTGGCCATGGCGAAGTCACGCATGAGGCGATCATGACCGAGCTGACCTCGGTGGCCGATGAGATCCTGCCCTATATGGACCGCGTCTGGAAAATCCTCGACGACAAGCGCCGCGCCGGCGAACGCATCCTGTTCGAGGGCGCGCAAGGCACGCTGCTCGACATCGACCACGGCACCTATCCGTTCGTCACCTCGTCCAACACCGTTGCCGGCCAGGCAGCCGCCGGCTCGGGGGTGGGCCCCGGCGCCATCGGCTATGTCCTGGGCATCACCAAGGCCTATACGACGCGTGTCGGCGAAGGCCCGTTCCCGACCGAGCAGAAGAACGAGATCGGCGAATTTCTCGGTACGCGTGGCCACGAATTCGGCGTCGTCACCGGGCGCAAACGCCGTTGCGGCTGGTTCGACGCCGTGCTGGTGCGCCAGGCCGTCGCCGTCAACGGTATCAAGGGCATCGCCCTGACCAAACTCGACGTGCTCGACGGGCTGGATGAGATCAAGGTCTGCACCGGCTACCGTCTCGACGGCGAAACGATCGACTATCTGCCGGCCAGCCAGGGCGCGCAGGCGCGTGTCGAGCCGGTCTACGAGACGCTCGAAGGCTGGAAAGGCACCACAGCCGGCGCGCGCAGCTGGAACGACCTTCCGGCGCAGGCCGTCAAATATGTCCGTTACATCGAGGAGCTGATCGGGGCACCCGTCGCGCTCCTTTCCACCAGCCCGGAACGGGACGACACGATACTTGTGACCGATCCGTTTCAAGACTAGTTTTCTGAAGCCTTTCCGGGCATCGCGGCCGATTTGCGGGGGCCGGCGCGGAAACAAAATACAGGTCGACTGAAGCATGGCAGATTTCGTTGCTATTCTGAAAAAGGCGCTCGACAAGCACGGCGACGAAACGCCCGAAAAGCGTACGCGGATCTATGAAAGCGTTCGTACCATGCTGGCGAAGAAGCTTGCGGAGTATTCGCCGCCGCTGGCCGCCGAAGCCATAAGCACGCAGAAGCGATCCCTGGAAGATGCCATCTCGAGCGTCGAGCGCGACTATGCCAGGGCGGTGCCGGCATCCGATCCGCTGGCGGAGCTGGAGCACATCTTCTCCTCCATCGACCGCAACAAGAACCAGTCCAGTCATGTAAAGCCTTCCGCCACGCCTGCGCCGGCCTGGCAGCCGGCGAAACCCGTGCAGCCGGCGCCGACCGCCAGGACAGAGCCGAGCTGGCAGAGGCCCGCGCCGACACCGCCGTCGCCTGCGGCGCGTGCAGAAACCATCGACAAGCAAGCCGTGGAGCTGGACGCCGACGACGACAGCGCCGATGTGTTCGCCAATGACGAGCAGCCGGCGGCGGACACGTTCCAGCGCCTGCGCCCAGCCGAGCGCAGGCGCAGCTATGGCGGGTTGATCGCGGCTGTCGTCGCGCTTCTGGTGGTCGCCGGCGGCGGCTATGGCATCTGGCTGAACAAGGATGCCTTTGGCTCGATGCTGGGCCTCGGAGGCGACACCAAGACGGTCTCGACCGAACCGCTGGTAAAGCCGGCGCCGGCCAAGCCCGCGGCCGATGCACCCGCACCGGCTGCTGCCGGCGAGGGAACGAAGTTCACCCAGCGCCTGTCGCCCGAAGGCGGTGAAACCGACCCCGGTCCCGCGGCCGGTCAAAGCGGCATCGGCGAGGGCGAGTCCGTCGCCGCGCTGACCACACCGCCACCCCCGGCTCCAGCGCCTGCGCCGGCGCCAGCGTCTGCGCCGGCGCCTGTGCCTGCGCCCCCGCCGGCCGGCGCCGCCGCAGCCACGGGCGCGCCCGCCACGCCGGCGCCCGACGCTTCCGCCACGCCACCGGCAACGCCGCCCGCCGATGGCGTCGCACCGCCGGCCAATGGGGCAGCACCGGCTGATGCCGCCGCCACGCCGCCCGCTGCGCCGGCGGCCGCCGCTCCCGCGCCGACCGTTGCGGTCGGCCAGAAGGCGATCTTCTACGAGGAACGCACCTCGACCGCGCAAGGTTCGGCCGAACCCGGCAGCATCGTCTGGTCGCTGGTGCAGGAATCGCCCGGCGGCGACCTGCCGCCCGAGCCGGCGATCCGCGCCGAGGCGACCATTCCCGGCAAGGACATCCAGCTGCGCATGACCATCCGCCGCAATACCGACCAGACGCTGCCGGCCAGCCACATCATCGAGATGATCTTCCTGACGCCCGAGGGCTTTGACGGCGGTGGCGTCGACAACATCCTGCGCGTCGCCATGAAGAGTTCGGAACAGGATGCCGGCAGCCCGCTGATCGGCATTCCGGCCAAGATCGCCGACGGCTTCTTCCTGGTGGCGCTCAACGACACCAAGGCCGACGAGGACGCCAATATGACCTTGCTTCGAGGCCAGGACTGGATCGACGTGCCGGTGGTCTACAAGACCGGACGCCGGGCGCTGCTGACCATGGAAAAGGGCATTCCGGGCGAGAAGGTGTTCGACGAGGCGCTGAAGGCCTGGCAGGCCAAGACGGCAGGTTGACGGGCGGCAGTAGCGGCTGCCTTCGCTCAGAAGCCCTGGAACAGCATGTCGAGGGCGGCGACGATGTCGTCGTGATGTCTAGAAAGGTTTCCCTCTGGCATCCGCAATTCGGACGCGCTGAAGGCCGACACAAACTGTGTGACCATCACAAGATCTTTGCCGTTTATAGCGAAGGTCGGGTTCAGGCGGCGGCCAGGAAGCGGGGCAATCTCGGGCGGCATCAAAGGAACGACCACCCTCGTGCTCAGCCCTTCAAGCATATCTGACTGCACGTCGAGAAGATAACCGTCGCTCTCGGTACTCCGATAGAAATCGTAACGCGCCATCAGAACGGCCGGTGTTTAGCCAATGGCAGTCCGTTCTTTCGGACATATTCGTTGGAGCTTTCGATGGCTTCCCTGTTTTCTTCTTGCCATCGACGCGTTTTCTCCGCCGCAATCGCTTTCGCGATCCCTGCTTCGGCAGCGCGGGAGATGTTGATGCCCAACGCTTTGGCGTCCTTGATCAACTGAGAGTCAATGGACGTGTTGACAGAGGTCCGCTGAGTTTTTGGCGTCGATTGAAGCACGGAGATGCCTCCTTTCATGCGCACAATATACGCGCATAAAAGACCGCAGGCAATGCTACCCCTCCATCTCCTCACGCAGCATTTCCAGTTCCAGCCACTCTTCCTCGAGTGCGGCCAGCGTGGCGCGTTCCTTGTCGAGGGCGGCGATGGTCTTTTGGAACGAGGCCGGGTCGCGCTCGTAATAGGCGGGATCGGCGATGTTGTTTTCCAAACGCGAGATCGAGGCCATTACCGCCTCGATCTTCTTGGGCAGCGATTCCAGGGCGAATTTCTGCTTGAACGACAGTTTCTTCGACGGCCCTTTTGGCGCTGCCGGCTCGCTCTTGCCCGGCGCCGGCGCATCGCTGGCTTCGGCCTTGGCGCGCGCCTTGCGGTCGTCGAGCCGGGTGCCGCCGCGCTGCGCCAGCATGTCGGAATAGCCACCGGCATATTCGATCCAGCGGCCGCCTCCGTCCGGGGCGATGATGCTGGTGACGGTGCGGTCGAGGAAGTCGCGGTCGTGGCTGACCAGGATGACCGTGCCGGCAAAGCCGGCGACAAGTTCCTGCAACAGTTCCAGCGTCTCCATGTCGAGATCGTTGGTCGGCTCGTCGAGCACCAGAAGGTTGGCCGGCCGCGCCAGAACACGCGCCAGGAGCAGCCGCGCCCGTTCGCCGCCGGACAGCTCGCGCACCGGGGTGCGCGCCTGTTCCGGCTTGAACAGGAAATCCTTCATGTAGGACACGACATGGCGCTGCTCGCCATTGATGACGAGGTTTTCGCCGCGCCCGTCCGTGAGATACTGCGCCAGGGTCTCGGCCGGATCGACCGCCTCGCGCTTCTGGTCGAGCGTGGCGATTTCCAGATTGGTGCCGAGCCGCACCGAGCCGGCATCGGGCTTCATCTCGCCGGTGAGCATCTTCAACAGCGTCGTCTTGCCGGCGCCGTTCGGCCCGACAAGGCCGACGCGATCGCCGCGCTGGATGCGGGTCGAGAAGCCCTTGACCACGGTCAGGTCGCCAAAACTCTTCTCGATGTTCTTGGCCTCGATCACCAGCTTGCCGGATTCGGCGGCGTCGCTGGCCACCATGGTCGCCGAGCCCTCGGCGCCGCGATGGCCGCGAAAACGCTGGCGCATGGTCTGCAGTTCGCCCAGGCGGCGCATGTTGCGTTTGCGGCGAGCCGTCACGCCATAGCGCAGCCAATGCTCCTCGCGCACGATCTGGCGGCCGAGCTTGTGCTGTTCGCGCTCTTCCTCTTCCAGCACAAGGTCGCGCCATTCCTCGAAATGGCCAAAGCCCTTGTCGAGGCGGCGGGTCTGGCCACGGTCGAGCCAGACAGTGGCGCGCGAGACGCGTTCGAGGAAGCGACGGTCGTGCGAGATGACGATCAGCGCCGAAGACGTCCGGACAAGCTCTTCTTCCAGCCATTCGATGACCGACAAATCGAGATGGTTCGTCGGCTCATCAAGCAGCAGAATATCGGGTTCGGGCGCCATGACGCGGGCAAGTGCTGCGCGGCGCGCCTCGCCGCCGGAGAGATCGTTGGGGTTCTCCGTGCCGGCGAGGCCGAGATGCTCCATCAGATATGTGGCGCGGTAGGGATCGTCGGCAGGCCCAAGCCCGGCCTCGACATAGGCGCGCACATTGGCAAAGCCGTCCATGTCGGGCATTTGCGGGAGATAGCGCACCGTTGCCGAAGGCTGGCGGAAGACCTCGCCGTCTTGCGGCTCGATCAGACCAGCAGCAATCTTCAGGAGCGTCGACTTGCCGGAGCCGTTGCGGCCGACGAGCGCGATCTTGTCACCGGCGGACGCCGTCAGTTCGGCGCCATCGAGCAGCGGCGTGCCGCCAAAGGTCAGTCTTATGCCGTCGAGGTTGAGAAGGGGCGGGGCCATGTCAGCTTTCAGGCAAGGGGTAGGGGTGGGCGAGCAGCAGCGCGCGGCCATGGCCGAGCGCGATTTCGAGGCCGCCCCCGGTCGTGTTGGACTTGACCTCGTTCGAGATGGTCAGCGACGAGCCGAACACGACCTCGACATGGTCGAGCGGCCACTTCGCGCCGGACACGGTGAGGCCCGAAAGATCGGAAAAGCCGAGCACCGAAAACAGCGTTCCGTCGGCATAGTCGAAGCCGGCCTTGCCAGGCAGCAGAGGGGCGCCTTCCTGCGCTCCGCTGGTCAACAGCAATTTTGTGCCGGCCTCGGCCAGCCGCAGGCTGAGCGCCAGATGGAGGAAGGCGTGGTCGGCGCGCTTGCCGCCGAAAGCGCCGGCCAGCACCAGGCTGGTGGCGCCGCGTTCCAATGCCGCCGCGATCGCCAGTTCGCCATCGGTCTTGTCCTTTTCGGGAGGAAACACCTCCCGCGGCACGGCGGCGAGATCGGCAGGCAGGTCCGCCGGCACGGAATCGAAATCGCCGACCCACAGCTCCGGCATCACGCCGAGCAGGCGGGCATGATCGATGCCGGCGTCGGCGGCGATGACGCGCGTGCCCGCGACCTGGCGGTCGAGCCGCGGCGTGCGGACGAGATCGCCGCCAAGCAGGATGGTGAATGTGCTCATATCCGCTGGCCCTTACCAGCCCCGCCGACGAAACGGAAGGCCGAGCGGCACCGTCACTCTTTGTTGGAGCATGATCTTTTTCCGGAAACGGATTCCACTTTCCGGGATCACGCTCGGGCAAACTTCCACTTGCGTGGCACCTTGGCCGGGCCTATGTGTCGAAACGCTCTAACGGGGTGCCGGACGCGATCTTCGCGGACCGGCTGAGAGGCAGTCTCGCCAACCCGCTGAACCTGATCCGGTTTGTACCGGCGGAGGGATTAGACGCTTCGGACAGCCCGACGCCTCAATTCCTTTCAACACGAATGAAGGAGGCGCCGATGCGCATTTTTTTGTCCCGTCTTGTCCCAGCGCTTGGGCTTGCTGTTTCGCTACTGGCAAGCCCTGCGTGCGCGCAGGAAAAACTCACGATCTATACCTATGAGAGTTTCACTGCCGACTGGGGTCCAGGCCCCCAGGTGAAGAAGGAATTCGAGGCCGAGTGTGGCTGCAGCGTCGACTTCGTCTCGGTGGCCGACGGCGTCGCGCTGCTCAATCGCGTCAAGCTCGAAGGTGCGTCGACCAAAGCCGATATCGTGCTTGGCCTCGATACCAACCTCACCGCGGAAGCCAAGGCTTCCGGCCTGTTTGTCCCACATGGCGCGGTGGCTGAAAACAACGTGCCGGGCGGCTGGAGCGACGACACTTTCGTGCCCTACGATTATGGCTATTTCGCCGTCGTCTACGACACCGAGAAGCTGAAGAACCCACCGAAGAGCCTGAAGAAATTGGTCGAGGGCGATGCCGCCGACAAGATCGTCATCCAGGATCCGAGGACGTCGACGCCGGGCCTTGGCCTGCTGCTGTGGGTTAAGTCGGTCTATGGCGACAAGGCGCCGGAAGCCTGGGCGAAACTCAAGGGCAAAGTGCTGACGGTGACGCCGGGCTGGAGCGAGGCCTACGGCCTGTTCACCAAGGGCGAGGCGCCGATGGTGCTTTCCTATACGACGTCGCCGGCCTACCACATGGTGGCGGAGAACACCGGGCGCTACCAGGCGGCCTCGTTCGAGGAAGGCGAGTATCTGCAGATCGAGGTCGCCGGCATCACCACCACGGGCGCGAAGAATCCGCTGGCGGCGAAGTTCCTGGCCTTCATGACCGGGCCGAAATTCCAGGATGTCATTCCGGAGACCAACTGGATGTTCCCGGCCGGGAAAACCGACAAGCCGCTCAATCCGGCTTTTGATAGGCTGGTCAAGCCGGCGAAGACCTTGCTGTTCAGCCCGGAAGAGGTCGCGGCAAATCGCAAGGCCTGGGTGGATGAATGGCTGGCGGTGATGAGCAAGTAGATTTGGCTGTATAGTCAAAAGATGAGTGCTCTACGGCGCCCCCCTCTGTCCTGCCGGACATCTCCCCCACGAGGGGGGAGATTGGCCTTTACGTTGACTTTCGCCAATCTCCGAAGCTGCAGGAATGAGCGGAGCGCTAAAACCGCCAATCTCCCCCCTCGTGGGGGAGATGTCCGGCAGGACAGAGGGGGGCGCGAAGGAACGCGACGCCCGGTAAAGAGTGCAACGCTCTGACCCCCGCATCACGGCCGGCATTGTCGCGCTTGCGGCAATCGCGCTGCTGATCGGTGGCGCCTTCGCCGGCCTTATCCGCGAAGGCGCGCACGACCTTTCCGGCGCCGCGTCCGCCTTTGACCTCTATCTCCTGCGCGTTGTCCGCTTCACGCTCTGGCAGGCTGCGCTCTCGACTCTGCTTTCCGCCGTACCGGCGCTCTTCGTCGCCCGGGCGCTGTCGCGGCATCCGCGCTTCTTCGGACGCGGCTTCATCCTGCAGCTATTCACTGTGCCCCTTGCCTTGCCGGCAATTGTCGGAGCGCTGGGAATACTGGCGCTCTATGGCCGCGCCGGTTATTTCGCCGCGATCGGTGGCCAGAGCTGGCCCGACATCTATGGGCTGTCGGGCATCCTCGTCGCCCACGTCTTCTTCAACCTGCCGCTGGCCACCCGGCTGTTCCTCGAAGCGCTGGGAACGGTGCCGGCCGATCAATGGCGGCTGGCGAGCCAGCTCGGCATGGGGGCGAGGCCAGCCTTCCGGCTGATCGAGTGGCCGGTGCTGCGCGCCGCGCTGCCGGGCGTCGCCGGGCTTGTCTTCATGCTTTGCATCACCTCCTTCACCATCGTCCTGATCCTCGGCGGCGGGCCGGCGGCGACGACGCTGGAAGTCGCCATCTATCAGGCGCTGCGTTTCGACTTCGATCCGGCGCGAGCGGTGACGCTGACGGTGCTACAGATCGCGCTGACTTTCGCCGTCATGCTGGCGCTGACGCGGCTCGGCGCCAATGTGACCGGCGACGCCAATTTGCCTGTCGCGCCGCGCCGCTATCACTTGGCCGGCAAAGCAGAAACAGCGTTCAACGCCGTCCTGATCGTGCTCGCCTTGCTGTTCGTCGCCGGACCGATGGCGGCCACCGTTGCCTCCGGCCTCGGCGCCGATCTCGGCCGGCTGGCGGGCGAGAGTGCCGTGCGTCAGGCGACGCTGACCAGCGCCGGTCTCGCCTTCTCGGCGGCGCTACTTTCGGTGGCGCTGGCACTGTCGCTGATCATGGCGCGGCGGGCACTGTCGCTGCGCCGCCGGTCCAGTGCCCGTTCATTGCTCGAACATGCCACCGACACCGGCGCCGGCTTCGTCCTCGTCGTGCCGCCCATCGTCATCGGCGCCGGCTGGTTTCTCCTGCTGCGCACGGTCAGCGATGTCTTTGCCATCGCGCCGGTCATGGTCGTCACCGTCAATGCGGTGATGGCGATGCCCTTTGCCATCCGCGCGATGCGCCCGGCCTATGATGCGGCGAGCGAGCGCCATGAAAAGCTGTGCGCGCAGCTCGGCATTGCGGGCTGGAACCGGCTGCTTCTGGTCGACTGGCCATCGCTCCGGCGGCCGCTGGCCACCGGCTTTGCCTTCGCCATGGCACTGTCGCTCGGCGATCTCGGCGTCATCGCGCTGTTCGGCAGCGATTCGGTGCAGACCTTGCCCTATCTCCTGCTGGCGCGCATGGGCAGCTATCGCACGGCCGATGCTGCCGGGCTGGCTTTGCTGCTCGGGGCGGTCTGCCTTGCATTGGTGGTCGCGGCAGACTGGCTGGGACGGGGAGAGAGATCGTGACGTCCGCTGTGGAGAAAGGCACGACTGTCCGGCTGGACAAGGTCTCGTTCAGCTATGGCGAAACGCCATTCCTGTTCGATGTCGAATTCGATACATCTAAGATCACCGCCATCATGGGGGCAAGCGGTTCGGGCAAATCGACCTTGCTCAATCTGGTGGCTGGTTTCGAGACGCCGGAGTCCGGTCGTGTGCTGATCGGCGCCGCCGATGTCGGCGCCGAGCCGCCTTCGGCGCGGCCGGTGTCGATGGTATTCCAGGAAAACAATCTGTTTGCTCATCTCTCGGTGGAGAAGAATGTCGGGCTCGGCCGCTCGCCATCGCTCAACCTGACCGACGCCGATCGCGCCGCAATCGCCGAGGCGCTTGACCGCGTTGGCCTGGCCGGCAAGGAAATGCGCCTGCCGCGCGAACTCTCCGGCGGCGAAAGGCAGCGCGTGGCGCTCGCCCGCGTTCTGGTGCGCGACCGGCCAGTGCTGCTGCTCGACGAGCCGTTCGCTTCGCTCGGGCCAGCACTGCGCGACGACATGCTCGACCTGGTGGCCGGCGTTCATGCCGAGCGGGCGATGACGGTGCTGTTCGTCACGCATCAGCCGGAAGACGCTCGCCGTATCGGCGAGCAGATGGTTTTTCTGGACAATGGCAGGGTTGCCGCGACGGGACCTGCCGGCGATTTTTTCGACGGCACTGGCCCTGAAGCGTTTCGGCGCTATATCGGCGCAAGTTCGGGCGGATCACGCGATATTGCCCGGAAGCGGACATAATTTACGACCAAACCGGCTACAGGTGATGTGGCGCTTGCTTGCCATGGTCCAGTCGATGTGGCTAGGTCCGCTTAGTACTGGTCCGGCACGAGCCGTGATTTGCCCCTACAGCGCCGCACCCGGCCGGATGCGTAAACGCTGTAGGTTTTTTGATGTGTGCAGGATTGCCAACGAAACCGATTTTTCGCTGGCGCGGACCCCGGTCCAAATCATGCGCCGAGAGCTGAAGGAACGCCGTGCTGCCGACCGGCACTGACACTTTGAAACGCAGACCGCTGGTGCGCTTCCTCGCGCTGGCCGGCCTTGCCGTGGCGCTGGCCAGCTGCCAGATGTTCACGCCTCCCGAAGTGCAGGAATCCGGCTTCCAGCCTTCCGACAAGCCGATCACGGTCGACAATGTCGCCGCCAACAGCAAGCTTGCCGAACTGGCGAAGGCGCAACATCCGCGCATCCTTGCCACCTATGGCGGCGAATATTCCGATCCCAAGCTCGAGCGCATGGTGGCCAAGGTTGTCGGCAGCCTGACCGTGGTGTCGGCCAATCCGACCCAGACCTATCGCATCACCATCCTCAATTCGCCCAACGTCAACGCTTTCGCGCTGCCGGGCGGCTATCTCTACGTCACCCGCGGCCTGCTGGCGCTGGCCAATGATTCGGCCGAACTCGCCGCCGTCATCGCGCATGAGATGGGCCACGTCACCGCCAATCACGGCTTGCAGCGCCAGCAGCTCGAGGCCGAGGAAGGCCTGGCGACCAAGGTGGTCTCCGATGTGCTGGGCGACAGCCCGACCGCCAAGCAGGCATTGATCCGCGGCAAGCTGAGGCTGGCGCAGTTCTCGCGCAACCAGGAGCTGGAGGCAGACGCGATCGGCATCAAGTCGATCGGCGAGGCGGGTTACGATCCCTATGCCGCCGGGCGTTTCCTGCAGTCGATGTCGGCCTATACCGATTTCCGCTCGATCAGCGGCGCCACCGACGCCAGCCTCGACTTCCTGGCCACGCACCCCAACACGCCGCAGCGAATTGATCTGGCGCAGCGCCACGCCCGCCAGTTCGGCGCGCCGGGCATCGGCACCCGCGACCGCGATTCCTTCCTGGCCGGGATAGACGGCCTGCTCTATGGCGACACGCCGGAAGAGGGCTATGTGCGCGGCCAGACCTTCCTGCATCCGGGCCTCGGCGTTTCGTTCACGGTGCCCGACGGCTTCATCATCGACAATTCGGCGGCGGCGGTGACGGCGACCGGTCCCGGCGACATGGCGATCCGCTTCGACGGTGTGTCGATCGACAAGGATCGTGCGCTGACCGACTACATCAGAAGCGGCTGGGTGGCCGGTCTCGACGAGACCAGTGTGCGCCAGGAGACGATCGACGGCAACGAGGCGGCGACAGCGCACGCCGGCGCCGATGGCTGGCAGTTCGACATTGCGGTGATCCGCGCCGGCGGCCAAGTCTACCGGCTTTTGACAGCGGCCCCCTCGGCCAGCACGACACTCGATCCGGTGGCACGCTCGGTCAGCGGTTCGTTCCGCGTGCTCAGCCCCGCCGAGAAAGCGGCACTGAAGCCGCTGCATATCCGCGTCGTCACGGTACAGGCCGGGCAGACGATGGGCACACTTTCGGCGCAGATGGTCGGCGTCGACCGCAAGCTCGATCTGTTCCGCGTGCTCAACGCGATGTCGCCGGGCGCCTCGGTTTCGGCCGGCGACAAGGTCAAGATCGTCACGGACAGATAGCGCCGGTCTTCGTCAGAAACCCCAGCCTTCGTAGTGCTTTTTTCTGAGATAACTTTTCTGAGATAACTCGGGGCGGTACCCCTGTTCCTGGCAATCTCACGCTGCCATGAATTCGGGGTTCTGCTTGACCAGCGCGAGCTTGAGCTTTTCCATGGCGCGGGCCTCGATCTGGCGGACACGCTCTTTGGAAATGCCGAGCGTCTCGCCGAGCGCCTCAAGCGTCGCACCTTCGTCGGTCAGCCGACGCTCCTCGATGATCCTGAGTTCGCGGGCATTGAGCGCGCGGAGCGCCGTCTTCAGCCACATCAGGCGCCGTTCGACGTCGATGGTGTCGCCGGCGACCTCGTCAGGCAATGGATCGTCCGAAATCAGGAAGTCCATCCGCTCGGTGGTACCGGCCTCATCGGCGAGGGGTGCGTTGAGCGAAGAGTCAGGTGCTGAAAGCCTGGAATCCATCTTCTCGACATCGGCCTCGGAGACGCCGAGGGCTACCGAGACTTCGCGGTAGAGCGTGGCGTTAGAGATCGGCTCGGCGCCGTTGGCAAGACGGGCGCGCAGGCGCCGCAGGTTGAAGAACAGCGCCTTTTGCGCCGAAGAGGTGCCGCCGCGAACGATCGACCAGTTGCGCAGGATGTAGTCCTGCATCGAAGCGCGGATCCACCATGTCGCATAGGTCGAGAAGCGCACCTCGCGCTCCGGCTCGAAACGCGCGGCTGCTTCCAGCAGCCCGACATGGCCCTCCTGGACCAGATCGCCGAGCGGCAGGCCGTAATGTCGGAATTTCGAAGCCATGGAGATGACCAGCCGCATATGGGCGACGGTAATCTGATGCAGCGCCTGCTGATCCTGGTCTTCCTTCCAGCGCAAGGCGAGAACATGTTCCTCATCGCGCTCGAGGTAAGGGGCTTTCATTGCCGTGCGGACCATGGTCCGTCCTGCCGTGTCTTCGATCATGCCGCGCTCCTGCTCCCGGACATTTTCGGACGGCCTGGCGGCCGTTATCTCTGTTTGACGCAATTCCGAGGGAAACCGCTTTCCCACTTTCCTGGAATTGCTTCGGGCCTAGCGCAGCCAAGGGTTCTTGAAATGGAAACGCGGCGCCCTACAACAAGCCATGAACGTGCCACACCGGGGATTGGTTCCGCCGCCGATGGCGGTTGTTTTGTGCGGTCCGACAGGGCGCATCGACACCGCAGATCGGGACTATTGGCACCGATCCGAGCTGCTTTGAGAATCTGATTTCTGGATCGTCGTTTTTTTGAAATCTGGTTCCTTATTTTGCTGCGCTGTATCTGTCAGTTTCCGGCTCTCACAAGCGCCGGACACCGGCCAAGGACGGGATCACACAGAAATGAAATGGCTCAAGTCGCTCATCGTCGCCGGAACGCTTCAGGTTCTGGCTGTTACATCAGGCCATGCCGGCGCCAATCTTGACCAGATCAAGCAGGCCGGCACCCTCAAAGTCGGCACCGAAGGCACCTATGCGCCCTTCACCTATCATGATGCTTCCGGCGCGCTGGTCGGCTTCGACGTCGAGATCGCCAAGGCGATCGGCGACAAGCTCGGCGTCAAGGTCGAGTTCCTCGAAGGCAAATGGGACGGGCTGATCGCCGGCCTCGACGCCAACCGCTACGACGCCGTCATCAACGAGGTCGGCATCACCGACGCGCGCAAGGCCAAGTACGATTTCTCCGATCCTTACATCGCCTCCAAGGCCGTGCTGATCGTGCGCGGCGACAACACCGACATCAAGACCTTCGCCGACCTCAAGGGCAAGAAGTCGGCACAGTCGTTGACATCGAATTTCGGCAAGCTCGCCGAGACCAACGGCGCCGAACTCGTCGGCACCGACGGCTTCGACCAGTCGATCCAACTGCTGCTCACCGGCCGCGCCGACGCCACCATCAATGACAGCCTGTCTTTCCTCGACTTCAAGAAGCACAAGCCGGACGCCAATGTGAAGATCGCCGCGCAGGAAGAGAACGCCGACTATTCCGGCGTCATCGTGCGCAAGGGTGATCCGGAGCTGGTCGCGGCGATCAACAAGGCGCTGGCCGACATCAAGGCCGACGGCACCTACAAGAAGATCGCCGACACTTATTTCGGCCAGGATGTCTCGCAGTAAAGACCATCTCCCGGCGGTTTGCCGGCAATGACAAATAGCGGCGGGCCGTCTTTGACGGCTCGCCGTTTTTCGCATGATATGAGAAGCACACAATCGCACTGCCGTCACCGCGGCGGTCTGTGAAGGAGGAGCCGTTCGTGCCGCACTGGCTACACCTGATGCTGGACTCGTTGCCGACACTGCTGTGGGCGGCGTTGATCTTCACCGTACCGCTGACATTGCTGTCGTTCGCACTCGGCCTGTTCGTCGGCCTGGTTGTCGCCCTGGTGCGGCTGTTCGGTCCCAAGCCTCTGGTTGCCGTGGTCCGCTTCTATGTCTGGATCTTTCGCGGCACGCCGCTTCTGGTGCAGCTGTTCCTGATCTTTTACGGCCTGCCTTCGGTCGGCATATTGCTGGATGCTTTTCCGGCGGCGCTGATTGGATTCACCCTCAACATAGGCGCCTACAGTTCGGAAATTATCCGCGCCGTGATCGGCTCGGTGCCGAAGGGCCAGTGGGAGGCGGCCTATTCGATCGGCATGACCTGGAGCCAGGCGATGCGGCGCACCATCCTGCCGCAAGCCGGCCGCGTCGCCGTGCCGCCGCTGTCCAACACCTTCATCTCGCTGGTCAAGGATACGTCGCTCGCCGCCGCCATCACTGTGCCGGAGATGTTCCAGGCGGCGCAGCGCATCGTCGCCACCACCTATGAGCCGCTGATCCTCTATGTCGAGGCGGCGATCCTTTATCTGGCGATGAGCTCGGTGCTTTCGGCCTTGCAGACGCGGCTGGAGGAGCGGCTCAACCGTTATGGCGGCTTCCTGGAGGCGCGCTCATGATCGGCCTCACCGACATCGAAAAGCGCTTCGGCGACAATCTGGTGCTGAAGGGCGTGACGGTCACCATTGCCGAAGGCAACGTCACCGCGCTCGTCGGCCCCTCCGGCGGCGGCAAGAGCACACTGCTGCGCTGCATCAACCTGTTGGAGATCCCGACCTCGGGCATGGTGCGCATCGGCGACGAGACGCTGGAATTCCGTCCCGGCGTCAAGATCCCCAGCCGCGACATCCAGCGCCTGCGGCTGCAGACCGGCATGGTGTTCCAGAATTTCCAGCTGTTCCCGCATCGCACCGCGATCGAGAACGTCATGGAAGGCCTGGTGACGGTGCTGAAATGGCCGACGGCAAAGGCGCGCGAGCGGGCACTGGCGCTGCTCGAGAAGGTCGGCATGGCGCACAAGGCGGACGATTGGCCGGCAACGCTGTCGGGCGGCCAGCAGCAGCGTGTGGCGATCGCCCGCGCCTTGGCGCCGTCGCCGAAAGTGCTGCTTTGCGACGAGCCGACCTCGGCGCTCGATCCGGAACTGGCGCAGGAAGTGGTCGACGTGCTCGGAAAACTCGCCAGCGAAGGCACCACCATGGTGATGGCCACGCACGACCTTCGCCTTGCCTCCAAGATCGCGCAGGAGGTGGTGTTCCTCGATGCTGGCGTCGTCGTCGAGAAGGGGCCGTCCACCGTGGTGTTCAGCAATCCGGAGCGTGAACGGACGAAGCGTTTTATTGCGACGCTGAAGCAGGAGGCGGAGAAGGAAGCCGGCGGCTGAGCCTTCTACCTCCCCCTTGTGGGGAGGTCGGACGGAAGGTCCGGGTGCGGTCTGGGGTCGTCCCCATCCTCGCTGCTTCGCAGCGACCCTGCCTGGGCGAGCCACGGGTCCCGCCCGTCCTTGGAACCCCATAAGGGGGTAAAAACAAAAACCCGGCACAAGGCCGGGTTTTTCATGATTTCGACGGTGAAAGCGATCAGGCAGCTTCTTCCTGCTCGGCTTCCTCATTGTCGGCCTTGGCGCCGCGCTTCGGGCCCTTGTTGAGGTTGACCTCGATCAGGCGCACGGCTTCGGTTTCCGACATGCGGTTGACTGCCGCGATCTCGCGCGCCATGCGGTCGAGTGCCGCCTCATAGAGCTGACGCTCGGAATAGGACTGTTCCGGCTGGTTGTCGGCACGGTAGAGGTCGCGCACGACTTCCGAGATCGAGATCAGGTCGCCCGAATTGATCTTGGCATCATATTCCTGCGCACGGCGCGACCACATGGTGCGCTTGACGCGGGCGCGGCCCTGCACGACCTTCAGCGCGCGCTCGACATAATCCTCTTCCGACAGCTTGCGCATGCCGATGGAGGTCGCCTTGGCGACCGGAACCTTCAGGCGCATCTTGTCCTTCTGGAAGTCGATGACGAACAGTTCCAGCTTGTGGCCCGCAACTTCCTGCTCGTCGATCGAGACGATCTGGCCGACGCCGTGTGCCGGATAGACGATGTACTCGCCGGTCTTGAAACCGTGGCGTGCCGAGGTGGACTTCTTCTGCGGGGTGATCGTTGCCATTACGCCCTGAACTCCTTGTTGTGGCACCGGCGGCCTGCCGGTCCGAACGCATGCGACCGGGGACACCGATCGTTAGCCGCACAACAGATGAACCCATCGGAAAAAGCCGGGACCGGCAAACCGCATACATAGCGACTGCCTGGCCCAGATCGCTCTGGTCCGATTGGGGATTTCACCTTTCAGTGATTTGGGGCGCTTGCGCCATAAATCGACGT
Organism: Mesorhizobium sp. M0139; assembly: GCF_040322455.1. Lineage (NCBI taxonomy): Bacteria > Pseudomonadati > Pseudomonadota > Alphaproteobacteria > Hyphomicrobiales > Phyllobacteriaceae > Mesorhizobium > Mesorhizobium sp. M0139. The sequence continues at coordinate 13,108 of NZ_JAMYTN010000001.1, read as the reverse complement.
TGTGTCACCGGCATGTTTCAACTGGTGTAGCACAAAAAGTCGGAAGAATCAAGGTTTTGCTGCAAACGCGAAGGTCGAGCGCCATCGCCGCCTGTCAAGGCAGTTAATGTATGATGCGCGTTACGCAGCGTTATGACGATCCAATAGGCCGCACTTTTTTGCTTTGCGCATCACCCTTTCCGAAATCGATTCCGATTCCAGCGTCATGTGCTCAGTCGCCTTCGCCGGGCTCGGCGGAGAAATATTTCTCGAACTTGCCGGCCTCGCCGTCGAAGCTCTTGGCATCTGCCGGAGGCTCCTTCTTGGCGGTGATGTTGGGCCATTTCTCGGCGTATTCGGTGTTGACCTGCAGCCATTTGTCGAGGCCCGGCTCGGTGTCGGGCTTGATTGCATCGGCCGGGCATTCCGGTTCGCAGACGCCGCAGTCGATGCACTCGTCGGGATGTATGACAAGCATGTTCTCGCCCTCGTAAAAGCAGTCGACCGGACAGACCTCGATGCAGTCCATGTACTTGCATTTGATGCAGTTGTCGGTCACGACATAGGTCATTGGTCGGCTCCGGGACGTCCCGTTTTTGCTAGAGCGACGTGCGTCCACTTGGACGCACAAAGTACGCTCTAACACTTTGAATCTGCGCATCGTGCCTTCCGAAAAATCGATTTCCGATTTTCGGGCCGATGCGGCGGCTTTTTTGGTGAGGTAACGCCTTTGCCTGCCGCTTGCAAGGGCAGCCATTGCAGGCGGGGCCCGCGTGTCCGGAATGAAATTCCAGACCGCCGGCATGGCGCAGACAGCCAAGGCTTCAGTCTTCGCCGAACAGCCGGTCGGTTTGCCTGCGCTCTTTCTTGGTCGGCCGGCCGCTGCCGGCGTCGCGCAGCGCCGGAATGGCATCGGCAACAGCCTCGCCTTTTGGGGCCGGCGGCGGGGACATGTCCTCGTAGAGCGTGCGTGCTTCCTCGGCCGGACCGCGCCGCACGCCGGTGCCAAGCACCTTCCAAATGAAAATACGGCGCTCGTGCGTAATGGTCAAAACGTCGCCAGGCTTGACCAGATCGGAGGCCTGCGCTGCTTTGTCGCTGTTGATGCGGACGCGTCCGGCGACAACCAGCTTGGCCGCCAGCGAGCGCGATTTTATCGCGCGCGAAAAGAACAGCCACTTGTCGATGCGCTGACGACCTTCAGCAACCATCGCAGCGAGTTATCTCTTGTTGGAGCATGATCTTGTCCGAAAACCGGTTCCACTTTTCGGGATCATGCTCAGAGCCTACTTCTTCAGCTGGTCGCGCAAGGCGGCGAGCTTGGCGAAGGGCGAGTCCGGATCGAAGCGCGCCGGGCGTTCCTCGCGTGGCTTGGCCTGGAAAGCCGGCTTGGCGCCTTGCGGTCCGCCTTTGCCTTCCGGCCTGCCGCCTTTCCAGTCAGGCCGGCCCTCGCGCGGACGCTCGCCTTGCGGCTTGCCGTCGCGGCGCTGTTCGCCCTCGGCCTGCGGCTTGGGCTTGAACTTCGAACGGTCGAAGCGTGGCTTGGCGGCACCGTCGCGCTGGTCGCGCCGGCCCTGATAGGCCGGCCGTTCGCCCGGTGCCGGCTGTCCGCCGGCAGCGTCGGCCGGCGCATCGGCGCGGCTAGCCTGGCCGTTACGCGGGCGATTGTCTCTGCGGTTGTCTTGCCGATGGCGCGGGCGCTGCTCGAAACGGCCCTGCCGCCACAACAAGATGGGCTTTGGGGCTTCGGCCTCGGGGGCAGGCTCAGCGCTTCCACCCTCCCCCTCGTGGGGAGGGTCGGCGCGCAGCGCCGGGGTGGGGGCAGCGCCGGCGTCGGCGGTTGCGCCTGAAGCGTCTACTGTGTCTGCACCTGCTTCGTCAACGCTGTCACCCGCGTCGCTTCGCGCCGCGACCTCCGCCATCGAGGGAGAGGTAAGGGCGTCGGCGCTTTCGGGGACGGTGTCGTCAGCTTCTGCAACAGCCGGAGCTTCTTCCGTGATTTCTATGGGGGCTTCGACTTGGGGAGCTTCGACCTGTTCTTCCGCGACGGGCTCTGCCGTTGCTTCCGCGATGGCTGGAGCTTCGGCGGTGGCTTCAACGGCCGCAGTTGGCTCCGAACCCTCGGGAGGTGCGCCCGGCTGAGCGTCCGCAGCAACAGCCTCCGCTGCGGCTTCGGCGACGGGCTGCTCAGCCGCAGGCTCAGCGGCGGCAACCGCATCCGGCTCCGATCCAACGGCCGGCGCTTCAGCGACGGCTTCACTTGCAGCGGCTTCCGCCGCCTTGGCCTGTTCAGCTTTTGCAGCCGCGTCCGCAGCCAGCTTGGCGGCAGCCGCTTCCCGCGCCGCGTTGTCCTGTGCTTCCAGCCGCGCCTTGACCTCTGCCGGCGGCTTCGGCTCGGCGCGATAGCCGAGACCTTTCAGGATCTCTTCCATGTCGTCGGCGGTGGCGCCCAGGATCGACATCATCGGCGGCGTCACCATGAAGGACTGGCCGTCATAGGCGCCGTCCGGGCGCTGTCCCAGACCGGGCTTCCAGTTGGTCGCAGGCCGGATCAGGTCGGCCAGCCGTTCCAGAATGTCGATGCGCACGGCGCGGCGGCCGAGATTGCGGTAGCCGGCAAGCTTGTAGAAGCTCTTGTCGAAAGCAGGATCGATGACCACCGAGGTGCGGCCGGAAGCCAGTGCGTGCACCACGTCGCCAAAGCCCGGCTTGTCCTTGCCGTCGTTCTTCAGCGCCCACAACAGCGTAATCAGTCCGGCGGGCGCCGGCTTGATCAGCGCCGGCACGAAGACGTGGTAGGCGCCGAAGCGCACACCGAGCCGACGCAAGGCGGCGCGACCCTCCTGGTCGAGCGACTTCATTTCCTCGGCGATGTCGCGGCGGTTGATGAGGCCGAAATGCTCGACGAGCTGGAAGGCGATGCCACGGCCGATGCCGGCGATCTGCTCGGCATTCTTCAAGTCGACCAGCGGCTTCAGCAGCGACTCGATCTGGAAATTGACGAAACGCTCGGCGCGCGCGGCGACCTTGTCGCGGGCGGGGCCGGTCAACTGCTCGTCGGCCAAAAGCACCAGGCGCGGCTTCAGCGCGTCCTCGCCGGCAACCAGCGTGCCGATCGGCGCGCCGATCCAGCGCAGCGTGCCGTCGGAGCCGAGCGCAAGGTCGCCATTGGCGCAGGCGCCGAAGCGTTCGGCACGCGCCTCGAACTCGGCGGCCAGCGCTTTTTGCGCTGCCGTACGCACGGCCTTGGCGTCTTCGCCGCCGGCGCTCTGGTCGGCGGTGAAGCGGAACCCTTGCAACTCGCCGACATGATGGCCTTCGACAAGGACGGTTCCGGTAGGACTGATTTCGGCTTCAGGCATTGTATTTTCTCTAAGGCGCCGCATGAGGACGGAAGTCCTGCGGTCTACAAACCGTTTCGTCAACCGCTCATGCAGCGCATCCGACAATCTGTCTTCGATTTCGCGCGTCTTTTCCCGCCAGTGTGCCTGATCGGCCAGCCAGCCCGGCCGGTTGGACACGAATGTCCAGGTGCGGATCTGCGCAATGCGGTGCGACAGCGTGTCGATGTCCCCCTCGGTCGTATCGGCGCGGCGCACCTGCTCGGCCATGTAGTTCTCGTCGACATGGCCGTGTTTGGCGAGGTCGGTGTAGATAGAAGCGATCAGGTCGGAGTGCTGGGCCGGCGCGATCTTGCGGTAGTCCGGCAACGCGCAGGCTTCCCACAGCAGCGCCACGCGCTTGGCATTGGTAGCCAGCGCGCGGATGTCCTCGTCGCGGGAGAGATGTTCGAGCGCCTGCGCATCGACCGCCGGCAGCGCCCGCGTCAGGCCTTCGACCGGCGCGTTGGTTTCGATCGAGCGCTTCAGCGCGTCGAGGCTGGCGAAGTCGAAATGCGCGGTGCGCCATTGCAGCACCTTCACCGGATCGAACTCGTGCCCCTCGATGCGCTTGACCAGTTCCTCGTCCAGCGGATCGACCTGGCCGGTGACGCCGAAGGTGCCGTCGCGCAGATGCCGGCCGGCGCGGCCGGCGATCTGGCCGAGCTCCGCCGCCGTCAGGTTGCGGTACTGGTAGCCGTCGAATTTGCGGTTCTGGGCGAAGGCGACATGATCGAGATCAAGGTTGAGCCCCATGCCGATGGCGTCGGTGGCGACGAGATAGTCGACGTCGCCTGCCTGGAACATTGCCACCTGGGCGTTGCGGGTGCGGGGCGACAGCGCGCCGAGCACGACCGCCGCTCCTCCTTGCTGGCGGCGGATCAGTTCAGCGATGGCATAGACCTCGTCGGCAGAGAAAGCGACGATGGCCGTACGCCGCGGCAGGCGGGTCAATTTCTTCGAGCCCGCATAGGCCAGGTGCGACAGGCGAGGGCGCGTCACCACCGAGACGCCTCTTAGCAGCTTTTGCAGGATGCCATGCATGGTGGCCGCGCCGAGCAGCAGCGTTTCCTGGCGCCCGCGCAGGTGCAGGATTCGGTCGGTGAAGATATGGCCGCGCTCGAGGTCGCCGGCGAGCTGCACCTCGTCGATGGCGACGAAGGCAGCGTCGGTCTCGCGCGGCATGGCTTCGACGGTGCAGACCGAATATTTCGCGCCGGGCGGCTGGATTTTTTCCTCGCCGGTGATGAGCGCCACCTTGTGGGCGCCGACCTTTTCGCAGACGCGGGCATAGACCTCGCGCGCCAGAAGGCGGAGCGGCAGGCCGATAATGCCGCTCTCATGCGCCACCATGCGCTCGATGGCGAGATGGGTCTTGCCGGTGTTGGTCGGACCCAGCACGGCAGTCACGTCACGGCCCGACAGGATCAGCGGCTCGGTGTGTTTCGGCTGGATGTTCATCGGCCTGGAGATGAGGCTTTCTGCATCGGGTTGTCGGGAGCGCGCCTCGCGTGGCGCGTATGACAGGCGACACATAGGGATTTCAGGCGCGAAGCGAAAGCGGAATGTTCCGGCCGGCAGTCCCACGGTTCGTCGTTGAGGTCTCAATTAACAGTTGGAACGAGTCTGGAACGAATCGGCGACGAATCAGTGACTCCGGCAGATTCAGCTTTTGTTCACGGCTACATGTGGATTTTGCGAGCCTGAGTCTCACCATATGCTGAATCGCGGAAACTGGCCCGATTCCTGCAAGGCGACCATTGGCGTTAACCTTTGCCGGCGGGGCATCGTCGTGATCCAATACGCCTCGGCCAACATTATGAAATTGTTGAATTTTCATAATCGGCCTTAACCAGTTTCCGGTGGTTTTCGGCCTTGGTCGTTAACGTTCCGCTCAAAGCCGGAACGAAAGGGTGACGAATCAGCGATGGCGGGATTTTCCTGGTTTGTTCACCCCAACATGTTGTGTTATCCACAGCTTGTCCACCGAGAATTCACAGCTTGCGAACCGCGTTTTGCACAGGGCGCCTAAAATCGTTAATCTTTGCGTGCCGGAACGGGTCAATGTCTCGCGCGCAGCCCGGGGAACATCGCCGGCCGGCGATGAAAAACGGGCCATAAGGCGGCCCGTCCTACCGGGCGAAATTGCTGTCGTTTATGCGAAGTACTGGCCGCCATTGGCGGTGATGGTCGAGCCGGTGATGAAACCGGCGTCTTCGGAAGCGAGGAAGACGACGCAACGCGCGATCTCTTCCGGTTCGCCGAGGCGGCCGACCGGAATCTGCGGGATGATGCGTTCATTCAGCACCTTCTCGTCGATCGCCTTGACCATCTCGGTGGCGATGTAGCCGGGGCAGATGACATTGACTGTGATGCCCGCGCGCGCGCCCTCCTGCGCCAGCGCCTTCGAGAAGCCGATGTCGCCGGCCTTTGCGGCGGAATAGTTGACCTGGCCGGCCTGGCCTTTCTGGCCGTTGATGGAGGAAATGGTGATGACGCGGCCGAATTTGCGGTCGCGCATGCCGCCCCACAGCGGATGCGTCATGTTGAAGACCCCAGACAGATTGGTGTCGATGACTTCCTTCCACTGCTCGCGCGTCAGCTTGTGGAACATGGCGTCGCGGGTAATGCCGGCATTGTTGACCAGCACCGAGACCGGGCCGAGATCGGCCTCGACCTGTTTGATTCCGGCGGCACAGGCGTCGTAGTCGGCGACCGACCATTTGTAGGCCTTGATGCCGGTTTGTGCGCTGAACTTCCCCGCTGCCTCGTCATTGCCGGCATAGTTGGCTGCAACGGTGTAACCGGCATTCTTCAGGCCGATCGATATGGCGGCGCCGATGCCGCGCGATCCACCGGTGACGAGCGCTACTTTGGTCATTGAAAGTTCTTCCTCCCTTTGGTCGGAAGAAGGGAATAGGGAGTAGGGAGTAGCGAGTAGGGATCGATATCCCGCCGCGCTGCTCCTTCTTCCCCATTCACTACTCCCTATTCACTACTCACTTCTCTTTCACAGCGCTTCCACGCACAGAGCGACGCCCATGCCGCCGCCGATGCACAGCGTGGCAAGGCCCTTCTTGGCGCCGCGGCGGCGCATCTCGAAAACCAGCGTGTTGAAGACGCGGGCGCCCGACGCGCCGATCGGATGGCCGATGGCGATGGCGCCGCCATTGACGTTGACGATCGACGTATCCCAGCCCATGCCCTTGTTGACGGCGCAGGCCTGCGCGGCGAAGGCTTCATTGGCCTCGACAAGGTCGAGGTCCTTGACCGACCAGCCGGCCTTCTCGAGCGCCCGCTTCGAGGCGGGAATAGGTCCGGTGCCCATGATCGCCGGATCGACGCCGGCCGTCGCCCATGAGGCGATGCGCACCAGCGGGGTGATGCCGCGCCTTGTGGCTTCAGCCTCGCTCATCAGCAGCGCGCCGGCGGCGCCGTCATTGATGCCCGACGCGTTGGCGGCGGTCACGGTGCCGTCCTTGTCGAAAGCCGGCTTCAGCTTGGACATGGCGTCGATGGTGGCGCCGTGGCGGATGTACTCGTCCTGGTCGACGACAGTGTCGCCCTTCCTGCCCTTGATCGTGAAGGCGACGATCTCGTCCTTGAACTTGCCGGCCTTCTGCGCGGCCTCGGCCTTGTTTTGCGAGGCCAGCGCAAACTGGTCCTGGTCGTCGCGGGTGATCTGGAACTGGCGGGCGACGTTCTCGGCGGTGTTGCCCATGTGGTAGCCGTTGAAGGCGTCCCACAACCCGTCCTTGATCATGGTATCGATCATCTTGTAGTCGCCCATCTTGACGCCGGCGCGCAGGTGCTCGGCGTGCGGCGACAGCGACATCGATTCCTGGCCGCCGGCGATGATCACGGTGGCGTCGCCGGCGGCGATCTGCTGCATGCCGAGCGCGATGGCGCGCAGGCCAGAGCCGCAAACCTGGTTGAGCCCCCAGGCGGTGGTCTCCTTGGGCAGGCCGGCATTGATCGACGCCTGGCGGGCGGGGTTCTGGCCCTGCGCGGCGGTCAGCACCTGGCCGAGAATGACCTCGTCGACTTCGCCCGGCTCGACGCCGGCGCGCGCCAAAAGCTCCCTGATGACGACGGCGCCAAGTTCATGCGCCGGGGTGGCGGCGAAGGCGCCGTTGAAAGAGCCGACAGCCGTGCGTGCGGCGCTGGCAACGACGATTGAATTGGAAGCGGACATTTTTCTCTCCAGACTTCGAGGTGTCGTGTTCTTGGGGGCTTGTTGGGACTTTTCTTGCCCGTTCCACACCCCAAGTCAAACCGGAAATGGGCATGCCGGCCAAGCGCCGCAAGCAGGGCGCGGGCGGCCGGCGGGATCGCCCAACCTTTGCTGCGCAGCATAATTGGCCGGCCATGCAGCAATAAATGATGCCGCACTGCACAAAGCGCTTGGAATTATAGAGCTTTTGCGCATATCCTTAAAAATGGCGCAATCGTTACCGGCGGCTTACTCAGGCGCGCCGGTGTCCCGGGAGGATGCTGATGGCCGCGAAAGACGACCCTATCATTATCAAGAAATATGCCAATCGCCGGCTCTACAATACCGGCACCAGCACCTATGTGACGCTCGAGGATCTGGCCGAGATGGTCAAGAAGGGCGAGGAGTTCACCGTCCAGGACGCCAAGACCGGTGACGACATTACCCATCCGGTGCTGACGCAGATCATCTTCGAACTGGAGAACAAGGATGGGCAGAACATGCTGCCGATCCCGTTCCTGCGCCAGTTGATCGCTTTCTATGGCGACCAGATGCAGCAGATCGTGCCGAGCTTCCTCGAACAGTCGATGATGGCCTTCTCCAAGGAACAGGAGCGGTTCCGCGAGCAGATGAAGGGCGCGATCGGCAAGTCGCCGCTGGATGTAATGAAGATCGCCACGCCGATCAAGGCGCTGGAAGAGCAGACACGCCGCAACATGGAAATGTTCCAGAACGCGATGCGCCTGTTCACGCCCTTCCCGACCGCCGCCACAAATGCTGCGGCCGCGGCTGCACCCGAGCCGGCCCGCAAGGACGTCCCGGAAAAGAGCGGCGACGACCTTCAGGAACTGAAGCAACAGATCGCCGCCATGCAGCGCAAGCTCGACACCATGTCGTAAGCGACCGCCGCATGGTCGACCGTCCTCAGTTGGTCGAGGCGGCCGTCACGGGTCGATTTTCAGCTGCCACGGTTCCCAGATATCGTCGGGCTGGCCGTCGAGCGAGCGGTAGAAGGCTTTGGCCGGCGAGTTGGATTTCAGCACCGTCCATTTGATGGCGGAGGCGCCAATGCTCAAAGCGTGTTGGCGAAGCTGTTCAACAAGCGCATGGCCGACCCCCATGCCGCGCGTCGCTTCAGTGACGTAGAGTTCCTTCAGCCAGACAACCGGCTTCAGGTCGTAGGTCCAGGGGATGAGGTAGTGGACGGCGATGCCGACGATCACGCCCTCTCGCTCCGCCACCAACACGCCGAACCGGGGCGATGGCCCCAGCCCGTGCTCGATGAGGTTCGCTTCGGTGACGCGAAGCTTGTCGTCATAACCCTCGAAGACGGCTAGCGCCCGCATGAGGGCGAGCACCGCACCGACATCCTGGCGCTCGAATGGACGAATTCTAACCATCGCCTTCTGCATGCTTGCTCAGTCTTCAAGGCCGACCATATCGCGTGGCCTCACGCGTGCAAGACACCGGGCTCCTTGCCTGAAGCGAAAGGAAGGTCCTCGTCCTGCCAACCGGTTATGCCGCCGATCATGATCTTCACGGGACGACCGAGGCTGGCCAGCTTGAAGGCCGCCTGATCCGCGCCATTGCAATGCGGTCCCGCGCAATAGACGACGAACAGCGTCCTTTCGGGCCATTGCACCATCCGCCCGGCCGATATTTCGCGGTGGGGCAGATGCAGCGCGCCCGGCACATGGCGGCGTCCATAGGCTTCCGGCGAACCGACCACATGCAGGAGAACAAAGTCCGGCTCCCCGGCACGCAGTGCGGCGGCGACGTCGGAACAGTCGGTCTCGACGGAAAGCCGGCGCAGAAAATGGTCGCGGGCGATATCCGGCGATGCCGCCGGAATGTCTGTCACGTGGCTCATCCTCGTATCTCCATTGCTGATGCGACGGAGAGATAAGACAGGAAGCAGGGCGATTGCAGCTGGCAGCTTTGCCATATATCGTCAAGATCATGCCATCCTCTGCCAATCCGCGCCCTGCCAACCCTCTTGTCGTTGCCGTTGCCTATGACGGCCTGTGCACGTTCGAGTTTGGCGTGGCGGTTGAGATCTTCGCCTTGCCCCGGCCGGAAATGGGTGAGGATTGGTACCGTTTTGCAGTTGCCGGTATTGATACCGGTGAAATGCGCGCGCTGGGCGGCGTGCGTATTGTTGCCGACGGCGGGATCGATCTGATCGGCCAGGCCGGCACGGTGATCGTACCGGGATGGCGCGGAACGGAGGCTCCGGTGCCGCCGGCGCTGATCGAGGCGCTTCGAAAGGCACACGAGCGCGGCTCTCGCATTCTTTCGATCTGTTCGGGCGTGTTCGTGCTTGCCGCCGCCGGCCTGCTTGCGGGCAAAAGAGCGACCACGCATTGGCGCTACAGCGAGAAGCTGACGGAGATGTACCCCGACATCACCGTGATTCCGGACGTTTTGTACATCGATGAGGGCAATGTGCTGACATCGGCAGGCAGTGCCGCGGGCATCGACCTCTGCCTGCATCTGGTTCGGCGCGACTTCGGCACCAAGGCTGCAAACATGGTGGCGCGCCGTCTGGTCGTGCCGCCGCATCGCGACGGCGGCCAGGCGCAGTATGTCGAGAGCTCCGTTCCCGAGCCACATGAGCGCAGCCGGCTTGGACCGTTGATCGACAGGATGCGCGCCAATATTTCCGCCGACTATCCCGTCGCCATCTTGGCCGAGCTTGCCGGGATGAGCGAGCGGACGTTTCTGCGCCGCTTTGCGGCCGCAACCGGCGTCACGCCGGCGCGCTGGCTGCTGTCGGAACGGCTTTCGCGGGCGCGCACGCTGCTGGAAGACACCGCCATGCCGATCGAACGGATTGCCGAGACCGCCGGCTTTGGCGCGGCAGGCACGTTGCGGCATCACTTCCGCCGGCAATTCGCCACGACGCCCGTCGCGTACCGTGCGCGTTTCGGGAACACGGCCAGGTCGGCTTAAGTCACGCGTCCCTCATAGCGGCCACGCGGCCTGATGATGCTGCCGCTAATGATCTGTTCGACCATATGCGCGGCCCAGCCGACGCTGCGTCCAAGCGCGAATAGCTGGAACGGTGCATCGCGCGGCAAGCCAAGGCCGCGCGTTAGTGCGGCCAGGGCGAAGTCGATGTTGGGCTGGGCACCGGCTGCCGCCATGGCGGCTTTTTGCAGCTGTTGCAGCGTCTCGTCGACAGGGATGACTGCCAGAAGTGCGGTGGCACGGGGATCGCCGTCGGGATAGAGCGGATGGCCGAACGCCGGCAAGGGCCGATCATGGCCGAGCCAGCGCCGGATCGCCGCATCCGCGCCGTGGGCTGCTGCATCTTCAGCCAGTTGCATCACCGCTTCGCCGGCGCCACCGTGGCGCGGACCGGACAGCGTTGCCAGGCCGGCCAGCAGGCATGCGGCAGGCGAGGCGCCTGTGGACGCTGCGACGCGGGCGGCGAAGGTCGATGCGTTGAGTTCATGATCGGCGAGCAGGACGAGGGCGCAGCGGATCGCTTCCGCGCCGGCATCATCCACCGACCAGCCCTGCGCCAGGCGCTTATGGACGGGCGCTGTGCCGGTTTCGGCGCCCAGCGACTGCGCCAGCGCTCCGACTGTGCGCGCGGCCTCGGTGCACAGCGAGGCGGCGCTGCGTCCTAGCGAAGGCCGCCCGTGGCCTGCAAGCATGGCAAGCTGCGCAAAGGCCGAGGCGCGGCCGACTGGATGAGGCGCTTCAGATGACGGAGCTTTGAAAGCCACCGGTTCAGGCGAGGCCCAGAGCACAGCAGCGGTTTCCTCCAGCGTCGCCGCTTTGGAGAGCGCAACGGCGTCTTGCCCTCGATAGATCAGTCGACCGTGCAGCACAGTCGAAATCGCGGTGACAATCGAGGGTTCGCCCCAGGCAATCGCACTTTCGGCGATGGCCGACGGACTGCGGCCGCGCGCCCGGCGGGTCGCCAGTGCGGCGATGTCGTCGGCGCGGTACTGGCTGCGGCGCGGGTCGCTCTCATCCGGCCGCATGCCGATGCGGCCACGGCTGACATAGGCGTAGAGCGTCTGCGGCCGGACCTTGAGCCTTTCCAGCGCCTCTTCCCGCGACAGCCATTCGGACATTTTCAGCCCATACATTGATTATATTGATCAAGATTGATCGAGGCGCAGCCTAACCCTTATCTCCCATGCAGAAAAGCTGCAAGGAGATGAGATATGGCGAACGGGCTCGATGATGTGGTGGCGGCGGAGACCGTGCTCTCCGATGTCGATGGCCTTGGCGGCCGCCTGACGATCCGCGGTCATTCGCTGCCGGAATTGGCGGGACGCTGGGGCTATGCGCAAGTGGTTCGCCTGTTGCTCGACGGCTTCTTCGACGGCCTTCCCGGCGATGCCGAACTGGCAGCGAGGCTGGGCAAGGCTCGCGTCGAGGTGTTCGAGCGGCTTGCGCCCTCGCTGCCGCTGCTCGCACCGCTTGAGATCTATAGCGCCATGCGCGCCGGCATGGCGCTGCTGCCGGATGGCGAGACGCTGACGGACGCCTTGCGGCTGATCGCGGCGCCCGCCGTGCTGACGCCGGCTCTGCTGCGGCTGGCGCGCGGCGAGCAGCCGACCGCACCTGACGCCAAGGCCGATCATGCCGCCGACATGCTGAGGATGCTCGAGGGATCCGTCCCGTCGCCGGCGCTGGCAAGGGCACTCGACACCTATCTGGTGACCGTGTGCGATCACGGCCTCAACGCCTCGACCTTTGCCACCCGCGTCGTCGCATCGACGCTGGCAGGGCTGACATCGTCGGTGCTGGCCGGGCTCGGCGCGCTCAAGGGGCCGCTGCACGGCGGCGCGCCCGGCCCGGTGATCGAGATGCTCGATGCAATCCAGGCGCATGGCGACGCGGCCGGTTGGCTGCGCGAGAAGGTCGCGCATGGCGAGCGCATCATGGGTTTCGGCCATCGTATCTACCGCGTGCGCGATCCGCGCGCCGATGTACTGAAAGCCGTCGTGCGGCAGCTCGGCAGCGAGGGTGAAGCCGGCCGCCGCCTGGCCTTCGCCGAACAGGTCGAGCACACGGCGCTCGAAGTGCTGCGGATCGCCAAGCCGCAGCGCTCGCTGCAGACCAATGTCGAGTTTTACACAGCGCTTGTGCTTGAGGCGGCTGGCTTTCCGCCACAGGCGTTCAGCAATGTCTTTGCCGCCGGACGTGTCGCCGGCTGGATCGCGCATGCGCGCGAACAGCAGACGACGGGGCGGCTGATCCGGCCGCAGTCGCGCTATATCGGGCCGGTGCCGGACCTCGTGGCCTGAGGCTCCAAGTACAGATTTTGCGAAGAGGACCCCCACCCTAGCTTGCCGGGGCGAGCCACGGTCTCGCCCGTCCTTCGGACCCCCACAAAGGGGAGGGAAGCTGCCGCGCGCCGTGACGAAACGTCGGCGATTTGTTGCGATCAACGCCTACCGGGTCTCCCTCCCCCTTGTGGGCATAGGCGCTAAGATAGCTTTGGCATGGACTGAAACTTGCGCTTTCGTGGTGGCTCACGCCAGCGATATCGCAAGGCATGGAGTTTTTGGCG